>NZ_CP028426.1:315059-630119 GCF_003010915.2 Gulosibacter molinativorax
TGTGCAGCGCGAAGGCGGCATCGCGGCGTTCATCGACGCCGAGCACGCGCTCGACCCGGAATACGCCAAGAAGCTCGGCGTCAATATCGACGAACTGCTTGTATCGCAGCCCGACACGGGTGAGCAGGCGCTTGAGATCACCGACATGCTCGTGCGCTCCGGGGCGATTGACCTCATTGTCATCGACTCGGTGGCCGCGCTCGTGCCCCGCGCCGAGATCGAGGGCGAGATGGGTGACTCGCACGTTGGCCTGCAGGCACGCCTCATGTCGCAGGCGCTGCGTAAGCTCACCGGTGGCCTCAACACCAGCAAGACAACCGCGATCTTCATCAACCAGCTCCGTGAGAAAATCGGTGTCTTCTTCGGCAGCCCCGAGACGACGGCCGGTGGTAAGGCCCTCAAGTTCTATGCTTCGGTGCGCCTCGACATTCGTCGCATCGAGACGCTGAAGGACTCGGGTGACGCCGTCGGTAACCGCACCCGCGTGAAGGTCGTGAAGAACAAGATGGCTCCGCCGTTCAAGCAGGCCGAGTTCGACATTCTGTTCGGCCACGGCATCTCTCGCGAAGGTTCGCTAATCGACTTCGGCGTGGAACACGGCATCGTGCAGAAGTCGGGCTCGTGGTTCACCTATGACGGCGACCAGCTCGGGCAGGGCAAGGAAAACGTGCGCCGCTTCCTGGTTGAAAACGCGGACGTTGCCGACGAGATCGAGCACAAGATTCTCGTGCAGCTCGGCATCCGCGAGGGCGAGGCCGAGCCCATCGTGGATAGCGAGACCGGCGAGATCGTCGAACTCGGCGCCTAATCGTCCGCGATGCGAAACGAACAAGACGGCCTCGCCGAGGTCATCGCGTTCCCCGGCAACAAAGCTGCGTCAGGCGATCGACAGGATCGCCTGGCGCAGCTGCGTGCTCGGATGCTCGAAACCGAGAACGATTTTGTGCCGAACGCCCCCAAGGATGCGCGTGACGGTGCCCCTGAGATCGGGCCGGAGTCGAGCGAGACAAGTGTCACGCCAGAGACGCGCGACAAAAGGGACACGCGCATCACGCGCGACACGCGTCCGGCCAGTCCGGGCCCGCGATTCGTGCCCACCAGCTCGCTGCGCGCAGACTCGTCTCCGTCGGCTTCACGCCACTCAAACGTCGCGCGAATGCCGGGTGTGTCAGAGCACGACGAGATTGATGCTGATGCCGCGAACGACCTCCTCGTGCGCGCGCTCGCGCGCAGCCCGAAATCGGTGAGTGAAGCGGACCGCTTCCTGGCCGAACGGACCGAGCTTGGGGCTCGTGAACGCGAAGCGATCATCAACCGGATGCTCGACCTCGGTTACCTTGACGACGCGCGACTTGCCGAGCAGTTGGTGTCGGGTTCACTGAGCCGAAAGGGCCTTGGGCACGGCGGCATGACCCGCGAGCTGCGCAAGCGCGGCATCGACGACGGCATCATCCGGGAGGCCCTCGGCAGCATGGACGGTGACGAGGAATTCGAGCGCGCGCTCGAGCTCGCACGGGAGCGCGCGGGACGGTTCCGAGGGCTGGATTACGAGACGGCCGAGCGCAGGCTCTACGGCTACCTTGCCCGACGCGGTTTCGGCGGCGAGATTGTTCGTCGTGCGGTAAACGCCGCGCTCACGTAGTTTGGGCCGTCGATGCCGCGGGTCGGTCCTATGCTAGGGGTCTAACACCTTCGAGCGACGGATTTGAGGCGAAGCTGAATTGGCCCAGCGTGCGGCAGGCAATGTTTTTGGCACGATAGCGCGGAGAATCTTGCCCCGCGCATCCGACTACAAGGGCCTTCGCCACAGCTGGCGATTTGACCTGACCGCGGGACTCACCGTGGCCATCGTGGCGCTCCCGCTTGCCCTCGCGTTCGGGATCAGCTCGGGACTTTCGGCATCGGCAGGGCTCGTGACCGCGGTAGTGGCGGGCTTCGTCGCAGCCATCTTCGGCGGTTCGAATGTCCAGGTGTCGGGGCCGACCGGGGCGATGGCCGTGATCCTCGCGCCCGTCGTCGCGACGTACGGGGCCGAGTCGGTCCCGCTCCTCGCGATCATGGCTGGCGGGATGCTCGTGATCCTCGGTCTCTTCGGCCTCGGCCGCGTCGTGTCGCTCATCCCCTGGACGGTCGTCGAGGGGTTCACGCTCGGTATTGCGATTATCATCTTCATGCAGCAGGTGCCGATGGCCTTCGGCATGACGGCGACGGTGGGCATGAACCCGGTTCTTGCCGCGGGCGAGGCGATCGGCAACGCGGACTGGTCGGTCGCGTGGCAGACGCTCCTCATCGTGGCAATTACCTGGGGGCTCATCCTGGTGCTGCCGCGCATCCACCCGTCGATTCCCGCGAGCCTGATCGGCGTGGTCGTCGCGACCATCGTCGTGCTGCTCTTCAACATGGGCATCCCGCGCATTGGTGAGCTCCCCTCGGCGCTTGCAGCACCATCACTTCCCGTGGTTGACGCGGCAACACTCAGTTCGTTGGCCGGGCCCGCCGTGTCCATCGCACTGCTCGCCGCGATCGAGTCGTTGCTCTCTGCGCGCGTCGCGTCGCGCATGGCCGACACCGGTCCATACGACCCCGATCGAGAGCTGAGCGGTCAGGGGCTGGCGTCCATCGCCTCAGGTCTGTTCGGCGGCATGCCAGCCACGGGCGCAATCGCGCGCACCGCGGTCAACGTCCGAGCTGGCGCGAGAACGCGAGTGAGCGCAGCGGTCCACGCGCTCCTATTACTTGTCGTGATCTATGTTGGCGCGAGCCTCGTTTCGATCATCCCGCTGGCGGCGCTCGCAGGCGTGCTTATGGCGACCGCGTCGCGAATGGTTTCGGGGAAAACGATCCGTTCGGTGCTGCGCGCGAGCCGGAGCGACATCGTTATCTTCTTCATTACCGCGGCCGTCACGGTCGCTTTCGACCTCATCATCGCCGTCTGGATCGGGCTCATCGCCGCGGCCGTGGTGGCACTGAAGCACGCAGCCGACCAGGCGGGCGTCCGCCGGGAAGAACTCCCGGGCGAACGGGTTGAGGGCGACGAACGAATCGCGCTGGTGCGCATCGACGGCGCGATGTTCTTCGGCGCGGCCGAGAAGCTGCAGCACGAGTTCGATCAGTTCACGGGCATCGAGGTTGTCATTATCCGGCTCTCGCACCTCGGTGGACTCGACTCGACGGGCGCGAACGCCCTCGTCGAAATCATCGAAACCTTCGAGAAACGTGGCGTGACGGTACTGCTGAAGGGACTGCAGCCGCGGCACAAACAGATGGCTGGCGCATTTGGCGTGTACGAGGCGCTGCGCGACGGCAGGCACGCATTCGACACGCTCGAGGACGCGGTCGAACACGCGCGCAGCCACATTCGTCGTGGCCCGTGGCGGGGTTCTGTGGCGGCCGTCGACTAAGCCCCGAGCCGCAGCACCTCGCCCTGCCAGCGCTCCCGCAGCCACCGGTCGTGGCTCGCGATCACGACCGCCCCGGGGTAGTCGGGGATGGCGCGCTCGAGTTCCTCAGCGAGGGAGAGCGCGAGGTGGTTCGTGGGCTCGTCGAGCAGCAGCAACTCGGGAGGGTTCGCCACCAGCGCGGCGAGCGCGACCCGGCGGCGCTGCCCGTACGACAGCTCCGCAAGCGGAAGGCGCGCGGATTCCGCATCGAGGAGCCCCAGCTCGGGGAGTGTCGGAGCACCGCCAGCCGAACCCGCCAAGCCCGTCGAACCCTCCACACGCGCCGCGCCTGCCGCATCTGTAGAACCCGCCGCACGGCCGCCGAGCCGCGCCCGGTACGCCTCCTGCGCGGGCATCGAGAGGTCCTCCCACTCGTCGTCCTGGGTGAGCATTCCCACCGTGCCGCGTCGGGTCACCGAACCCACATCGGGGTCCACCATCCCGGCGATAGCCCCGAGCAGCGTTGACTTGCCCGCGCCGTTCGGTCCCTCGATCAGGATGCGCGATCGCGGCTCGATCTTGAGCGATACCTCCTCGAGCCGCCCGGTGACCGCGACGTGCTCGAGCACGGCTACGGGGTCCTTCTGCCGACGCCGTGCCTCGCCAAACCCTGCGAATTGCAGCGGCCGGGGTGGCGCCTGAACGGGGGAGCGGTCGAGCTCGGCAAGGCGATTGCGTGCCTGCCGCAATCGGCCACCGACCGTCTTCGCCGCTCGATCCGCCTCAAACTTCGCGGCGATCCGCGACTCGCCGCGCGGCCGAGACGTGTGGAACACGTTTCGTGCGTCGACCTCGAGGATGTGTTCGAGGCGGGCGCGCTCATCCTCCTGCGCCTCGTAGCTACGCTGCCACAGGAGTCGGTCGGAATCGCGAGCCGAGAGATAGTCGCTAAACGATCCCGTGTAGCGCCGTCCCTGGATGAGTCCATCGCCAGGGCCGCCCGGCCCAAACGCGACGTCGAGATCGACAATGCCGGTGACCACCGCATCCAGGAAAGCCCGATCGTGGCTCGCGACGAGGACGGGCCCTCGCCAGCGCGCGAGTTCGCCCTCGAGAAACGCGACTGCGTCGTCATCCAGATGGTTCGTGGGCTCGTCCAGGATGAGTGCGGTCGGGCGCGTGAGTAGCAGCGCGGCGATCGACAGCCGACGCCGCTGACCGCCCGAAAGCTCAGAGAGCACTTGCGTCCGGTCAATGCGGTCGAGCCCGAGACCGGCGAGGACGGCCTCGATGCGCGCGTCCAGCTGCCAGAGGCCCTCGCGCTCGGCGTCAATGAGCGCCCGCTCGTATTCGTCGGCGGCCTCGGGCTCATCGAGCCGCGCCGCCGCAGTTTCGATGCGTGCGCCGATGGCGCGAACGGGGGCCACGGCGTCTTCGATGATGTCGTGGAGCGTGATCGACGCCTGCGGCTCGAGCTCCTGCGTGAGCGCGCCGAGCGAGCTCGGCACGGCAATGTTGCCGGTGACGGACTGCGCATCGAGGGTGCCGGCAACGAGCGAGAGGAGCGTCGATTTCCCGGAACCGTTGGCACCAATGAGCCCGATGCGCTCACCGGGCGAGACGGTGAGGGAGACATTGTCGATGACTCGGCGAGTGCCGCGAAGGACGCTCGCGCCGTCAAGACGAATATGGGCAGCGGAAGTGTACTGAAGTGTGTGGGTCAAGATGATTCCTCGTTGGAGCGCGCGCCGGTGCGCAGAAAAACCGCTCCGATAGTTGAATCACCCGCCGGGCAAGAGAACGCCGCACCAAGAAAGGGCGGCGGCCGCGGACGCGGGTGGGGGACCTAGTACAACTTCATGCGCTCCATCGTACGCACAAATTCGGGCCGGGCCAAGTGGCCGCCAACCATGAACCATTCTTCGCCCAAACTTGGACTGACTCACTCAGATCGAATCGACTACGCTAATTTCAGAGACGAACTGGCATAGTTTTTCTCCCGTACCTAGTACTCCGATAGTTCCGCGTAGTTGCCTTTATCGGCAGCATGAACACTCCGTGTTACTGCAATTGCCGAGTGGATTGTGGGCGTTTTCTTTCCGGTGACCCGCGGCAGCGGTGTCCAGGCTGTATCCAAACGGCAGTGAGGAAAAGAAAATGGACTACAAGAAGACCGCCGATGAGATTATGGCGGGCATCGGCGGTGAAGAGAACGTCAAGTCGCTCGTGCACTGCGCGACGCGGCTTCGATTTGTCTTGCACGACGAAACAAAGGCGGACGACGCCACGGTAAAGGGCGTTGACGGGGTCGTTACGGTCAACCACGCGGCTGGTCAGTATCAGGTCGTGATCGGCAACGAAGTCCCGCAGGTCTACGCCGCGATTACCGAAGACTCCAAAGTCGGCGAGTCAACTGGGGACGAGGAACCCGGCGAAAAGGGGAATCTCTTCGACCGGTTCGTGCGGATGGTGTCGGCCATTTTCCAGCCCATTCTGTGGGCGCTGGCGGCGACTGGTCTGCTGAAGGCATTTGTCTTTGCCGCCGCTACCTTTGGCTGGCTCGATACCACGTCATCCACATACGCCGTCCTTGACGCGCTTTCGGGTGGATTCCTCCACTTCCTGCCGATGGCAATTGCCATTACCGCCGCGAGATTCTTCAAAGCCAAGGAATTTACTTCTCTCGCGATAGCGGCGGCGCTTGTCTACCCGTCAGTCGCGGCGCTTACTTTGCAACCCGATCTCGACTTCTTCGGAATTCCGATGACGATGATTAGTTATGCATCGAGCGTGATCCCAATCATCGTGGTGGTCTGGATTCAGAGCTACCTGGAACGCTGGCTCGACAAGGTCCTGCCCGCGTCGCTGCGAAACTTTACGACGCCCGCGATCGTGGTGCTCCTGCTGGTGCCGTTCACCTTCCTCGTGGTTGGGCCACTATCCAACTGGGTCAGCCAGCTCCTGGCCGGTGGCATTGGCTGGCTGTTCGAAACGGTGCCGTGGATCGGCGGCGCGTTCATGGGTGGCCTCTGGCAGGTGCTCGTCATGCTCGGCCTCCACTGGGGCTTCGTCCCGCTCTTTCCGATTGAGTTCGAGGCACGCGGTGCCGTTTACCTCACTGCTCCGATTTATGCAGCGGTCATCGCCCAGGCCGGCGCGGTCGGTGCGGTCTGGCTGCGTACGAGAAACGCAGAGCGACGCAAGCTCGCCGCACCCTCGACGATTTCCGCATTCTTTGCCGGTGTGACCGAGCCCGCCGTGTATGGCGTGAACCTGCCGATGAAGCGCCCGTTCGCCTTCGGCATCGTCGGTGGCGTCGTTGGCGGTGCGATTATCTCGGCCGCGGGCGGCGCCGCGAACAACGCTGGCGCGCTGCCATCGTTCCTGGCACTGCCATCGCTGATCGGCAACGGCAATCTCACCTGGATTCTGATCGGCGTCGCGCTGGCGTTCATCGTCGCCTTCATCCTGACGCTCCTGTTCGGCGTCAAGCAGGTAGAGGATAAGGAGGACGCCGAGGCTGCGTCGGCCGCCGCATCCGGACCGGCCGGTGCGTCGCCGAGTGAAATGAACGACGCGCTCATCTCGAGCCCGCTCGACGGTAACGTCATCCCGCTTTCGGAAGTGAAGGACGAGGCCTTCGCTGGCGGTGCGCTCGGCAAGGGTGTGGCCATCCAGCCGACAGGCAATACGGTCCAAGCGCCGTTCAATGGCACCGTCGTAATGGTGTTCCCGACCGGCCACGCCATTGGTCTTCGGGATGCGAACGGTGCGGAGGTGCTCATCCACATCGGACTCAACACCGTCGAACTCGACGGCGAGCACTTCGAGGCGCTGGTCGAGCAGAACCAGGAGGTGCAGGCTGGCGATCCGCTCATCCGCTTCGACCGCGAAGCGATCGGTGCGGCCGGTTACGACCTGACGACCCCTGTGCTTGTTACCAATCAGGCTGACTACCCTGAGGTCGCAAACGAGGCCCGCGGCGAGATCAAGTCGGGTGACCCGCTCTACATGGCACTCCGTTCCGACGTCGCTGAAATCGCTAGCTAACCACCGAAGCACGCACGAGAGGATTAAAGATGAAGTATTCGCAGCTCGACCCATTCCCCGAGGGATTCCTCTGGTCCGGATCCACCTCCGCGTATCAGGTGGAAGGCGCCACGCTCGAAGACGGGAAAGGCCCGTCAGTAGTAGACCTCCGCACGCAGTTTCCCGAGGGCACGAGCGACTACAAGGTTGCGAGCGACCACTATCACCGCTTCCGCGAGGATGTCGCACTCTTCGGCGAAATGGGACTCAAGGCATACCGCTTCTCGGTCTCCTGGAGCCGGGTCATCCCGGATGGCGATGGTGAGGTCAACCCGCAGGGAATCGAGTTCTATCGCAACCTGATCGGCGAGCTGCGGTCGAAGGGCATCGAGCCCATCGTCACGCTCTATCACTTCGACCTGCCGGCCGCCCTGCACGAGCGCGGCGGCTGGTCGAACCGCGAGACGATCGACGCCTTCGAGCGGTACGCACGCATCCTGTTCGAGGAGTTCGGCGGCGAGGTGAAGTACTGGCTCGGCATTAACGAGCAGAACATGATGATCCTGCACGGCGATGCGATTGGCACGAGCGGCGAAGACCACGACGATTCGGATCCGCACAAGGACCTGTACCAGCAGAATCACCACATGATGCTCGCGCAGGCGAGGGCGTTCAACGCCTTGCACGAGATGCTCCCGGAGGCGAAGATCGGCCCGGCACCGAACATCGCGATTGTCTACGCGGCGACGTCGAAGCCGGAAGACATGCTCGCCGCGGACAGCTACAACGCGATTCGCAACTGGCTATATCTCGACATGGCGGTGCACGGACGCTATAACTCCACGGCCTGGGCGTACCTGCGCGCCCACGGTTGGGAGCCGAAGATGGAGGACGGCGACCTCGAACTGCTCGCCTCCGCCAAGGCCGACTACGTGGCGTTCAACTACTACAGCTCCATGACGGTGCAGGCCGATCACCGTTCGATGACGGAGACTAAGTCGAGCGCGGGGGACCAGCAGCTCGGTGCATCCGATCCGGGGGTTCAGGAACCGGCGGACAACCCGAACCTGGAGAAGACCGCCTTCGGCTGGGAGATTGACACGGTCGGCTTCCGAATCACGTTCCGACAGATCTGGGAGCGGTACCACCTGCCGCTGCTCGTGACCGAAAACGGGCTCGGGGCTCCGGACACCCTCGAGGCCGATGGCTCGGTGCACGACGGCTACCGGATCGACTACCTGCGTAGCCACATCCACGCGATGCAGGAGGCGATCACCGATGGGGTCGAGGTGATGGGCTATTCGCCGTGGTCGGCGATCGACCTGATCTCGACGCACAGTGGCGTGACGAAGCGGTACGGCTTCATCTACGTTGACCGCGACGAGTTCGACCTGCGCACGCTGGATCGCTTCAAGAAGGACAGCTTCTACTGGTATCAGAGAGTCATCGAGGCCAACGGGCTGCCGGATGAGGACGCGGACAAGGTGACTGCGTGACGGCGGACGCTAACAACCGGAGCGTGCCGCGGCGGGCGATCTTCATCGACGCCGACGGCACGCTCCTGAACGACGCGGGCGTGCTGCGCGAATCCTCCGTGACCGCCGTCCGCGAGGCGCGGGAGGCCGGACACCTGTGCTTTCTCAGCACGGGCCGCTCGCGCATTGAGATTCCGGATGCGCTCGGTGCCATCGAGTTTGACGGCATCGTCACCTCGAATGGGGGCTTCGCGTTCATCGGCGGCGAGCTGGTCGAGTCGCGAACGATGCCGGAGGCGGTCGTGGGTGAGCTCATCGCCTACTTCGAGGCGGAGGGATACGACTATTACCTGCAGGGCATTGATTTCCTCGACGCGAGCCCAGGCGTCCAGATCCGGATCCAGAAAGGGCTCGAGGAGCTTGCCCTAAAGCACGGCGACGACATGGCGGGGGCTAGTCAGGATCTCATCCCCAAGGCGGCCCGGGAGGCCATGGCGGCGCATCGTCCAGTACGGCGCCAGGGCATTGCCAAGGCGATGTTCCTCGGCAACGATGCGGGCGCGTTCGAGCGCGTCAACGCGGATCTCTCCGAGCGGTTCGAGGTCGTGACCGGCACGATTCCGCAGTACGGCACCGCGAGCGGCGAGGTGACGCCCCACGGGATGAACAAGGGCACGACGATGCTTCGGGTGCTGAAGCGAGTCGGCATCGAACGCGCCAATTCCGTTGCGATCGGGGACAGTATGAACGATCGCTACATGCTGGAGGTTGCCGGGCTCGGGATCGCGATGGGAAACGCATCCGCCGAACTCAAGGCGCGGGCCGACTCGGTAACCAGAACAATCGATGAGGACGGTGTGTGGGCTGCGTTCGTGGAACACGGGCTGATTGCTGGCTGAGGAACCCGTAGAATTGGGGGATTATGACCGATTCCGCCACCATCATTAAGCCCTCGCCTGCCGCCATCGGACCAGACGGTGCGCCTCGTAGCTTCTACGTGCGCACGCTGGGCTGCCAGATGAACGTGCACGACTCCGAGCGAATCACCGGTTCGCTGCTCGCGGCTGGGTACGTCGAGTCGGACACTGAGGACGCGGACGTCGTGGTCATCAACACGTGCGCGGTGCGAGAGAACGCCGCGAACAAGCTCTACGGCAACCTCGGCCAGCTCGCGAGCCGTAAGCGTGAGCACGAGGGGATGCAGATCGCCGTCGGCGGCTGCCTCGCGCAGATGGAACAGCGCAAGATCGTCGAGAGGGCGCCGCAGGTGGATGTCGTGTTCGGCACCCACAATATGGGCTCGCTACCGACGCTGCTCGAGCGCGCCAGACACAACGCCGAGGCCGAGGTCGAGCTCCTCGAGGCGCTCGAGACGTTCCCCTCGACCCTGCCGACCAAGCGCGAGTCGACCTATTCGGGTTGGGTCTCGATCTCGGTGGGCTGCAACAACACGTGCACGTTCTGCATCGTGCCCGCGCTTCGCGGCAAGGAAAAGGACCGCCGACCCGGCGAGATCCTCAACGAGGTGCAGGCGCTGGTAGACCAGGGCGCGATCGAGGTCACGCTGCTCGGCCAGAACGTCAACTCCTACGGCGTCGAGTTCGGCGACCGCCAGGCGTTCTCGAAGCTGCTGCGAGCGTGCGGCGAGATCGAGAGCCTCGAGCGGGTTCGCTTCACGAGCCCCCACCCGGCCGCATTCACCGACGACGTCATCGACGCGATGGCCGAGACGCCGAACGTCATGCCGCAGCTCCACATGCCGCTGCAGTCCGGCTCCGATCGGGTGCTGCGCGCAATGCGCCGGTCCTATCGCTCGAAGAAGTTCCTCGGCATCCTCGAGCGCGTGCGCGACAGGATGCCGCACGCATCCATCACTACCGACATCATCGTGGGCTTCCCTGGCGAGACCGACGAGGACTTCGAAGACACGATGCGCGTCGTCGAGGCCTCGCGGTTCTCGAGCGCCTTTACGTTCCAGTACTCGATTCGGGAGGGCACGCCCGCCGCGACGATGCCGGATCAGGTCCCGAAGGAAGTCGTCCAGGAGCGCTTCGAGCGACTTCTCGAGCTGCAGAAGCGTATTTCGCTCGAGGAAAACCAGGCGCTAGTCGGGACGACGCAGCACGTTCTCGTCGCGGCCGACGAGGGCAAGAAGGACGAGGCGACGCACCGACTCACGGGCCGCGCCGAGGACAACCGGCTCGTGCACTTTGCGGTGCCCGAAGGTTCTGACCTGCCTCGCCCGGGCGACGTCGTCACGGTCGAGATCACCCGCGGAGCCCCGAGCCACCTCGTTGCCGACGGGCCGACCGGCGCGCCCCTGCGCATCCGCCGCACCCGCGCTGGGGACGCTTGGGATGCAGCCCAGGCCGCATCCTGCGGCGCGCCGACTGACGCTCCGGCCGGCGGCGCGGTAAGCCTTGGGTTGCCGACGCTGCGCATCGGCGCGCCGTCCTCGCCCTCGAAGTGGCAGTGACGAGCGAACTGATCGTCATCGGTGGGGCGACGGGAACCGGGAAGACTGGCCTGTCCCTCGCCGTCGCGGAGCTGCTTCGTGCACAGGGACGGGACGCCGAGATCGTTAACGCCGACGCGATGCAGTTCTATCGCGGCATGGACATCGGCACCGCGAAGCTACCGCCCGAGCAGCGCCGGGGCATCCCGCACCACCTCTTCGACGTGCTCGACGTGACCGAACCGGCGACGGTGGCGTGGTATCAGCCGCTCGCGCGGGAGACGATCACGGCGATCATCGATCGCGGTGCCGTGCCGATTCTCGTCGGCGGCTCGGGGCTCTACATCGCGTCCGTGGTGTTCGACCTGCAGTTCCCCGGACGCGACCCCGAGGTGCGCGCCGAGCTCGAGCGCGAACTCGAGGAGTGGGGCGCCGGCATGCTCTACAAACGGCTGCGGGAATTCGATCCCGAGGCCGCGGCAAGAATCGATCCCAAGAACGGTCGACGCGTTGTCCGGGCGCTCGAGGTGATCCGCGTCACCGGCGAAAAATTCTCGGCGCAGCTCCCCGAGCAGGATGCGTGGTGGCGGCCGACCACGATGGTGCTGGCCGAGATGCCGCGCGAGGAACTCGTGCCGATTCTGGATGCGCGGGTCGTGACCATGTGGCGCGACGGTCTCGTGGGCGAAACGGCGGAGCTCCTCGAGGAAGGACTCGTGGAGTCCTCGACCGCGGGAAAGGCCATCGGCTATGCCCAGGCGGCCTGCCAGCTGCGCGGCGAGTTGTCCGAGGCGGACGCGATCGCGCAGGCGCAGCTGCTCACCCGAAAGTACTCGCGTCGTCAGGTTTCGTGGTTTCGCCGATACGACACCGCGGTGCGGGTTCGCGGCGACGACCCGTGGGCCGCGAACCTGGTCATCGAGCACTTCGAGCGCTAGCAGCCGCGTTCGTTCGCTGGCTGGACAAGCGCGACGCCCGCGCCGAATACGATGGCGGTATGCGGCACATCCAGTTCACGAAAGTCCACGCGCTCGGAAACGACCTGCTTGTGATCGTTGATCCGAGTAACTCGACCGAACTGACCTCGGAAGACATCGCGCACTTGTGCGACCGTCACACCGGCATCGGCGCCGATGGCGTCGTCAGGGCGGTGCGTAGCGTGTCGATTCCGGAGGGCGAGCGCGCGCTTGCAGAGGTGCCGGAGGCCGAGTGGTTCATGGACTACGTCACCGCGACCGGGGCGACCGAGGCCTATAGCGCGAACGGACTTCGCGCGATGGCGAGGGTGCTCACCGAACTCAGCCTCGCGGAGCTCCCGACGGGCGAGACGCTGTCGATCGGCACGAGGGTCGGGGTGAAGGATGTGCAGCGCAATTCTACGGGCGGGTTCCAGGCCGACATCGGCCGCTGGCGACTCGTCGGCGGGGAGCCGCTCGTGCATGCGGCCGGCCTGCAGGTCGCTCGACCCGGGCTTGGCATCGAGGTGGGCATCCCCTACGTCGTCGTCGCGCTCTCGAGCGCCGAAGAACTCGAGACGCTCGACCTGCGCGAGGCCCCGGAAACGGAACCCGCGCATCCTGCCGGGCTGAGCATCGCGTTCGTGGTGCCCGAGGACCCGCTCGTCAAGAACGGCGTCGGGCAGGTGCGGATGCGCGTGTTCGAACGCGACCTCGGGGAGACCCAGTCGAGCGGCACGGGTGCGGCGGCCGTCGCGCTCGCGGTGCGCCACTGGGCCGGCGAAGGCGCGCCCCACCACTGGCGCGTGGCGTCGCCGGGCGGCGCAATGCAGGTGCGCATGTTCCCGACCGAGGAGGGCGAGCATCTCGGCGAGGCGGGGCCCGCCATGGTTGTCTTCGCGGGGACGACGACGCTCTAGGAGATTTGGCCAGGGTTTCTACGGCCGGGGTACGCACTACCGGGTCGCACGCAAATTTCGCTCGCTAGAAGCGGGTGATGCGCAGGATACGGAAACCACCCGAGGTCGAGTGGCGTTCGACCTCGTAGTCGTCGCCGAGGGATGCGGCGAGTCGCTTTTGCAGTGAGTCCGCGCCGAGGTTCTTACCCACGACGAGCCAGGCCTCACCGCCCGGTGCAAGGCGGGGGAGCCAAGTCCCGAGCAGCTCGTCGAGCGCGGCCTTGCCGATACGGATCGGTGGATTCGACCAGATCACGTCGAAGGTGATGTCCGCGGGCACATCCTCGGACCTGCCGGCGTGGATGTTGTCGAGCGAGTGGCGCTTCGCGTTCTGCGCGGTCAGCTCGATCGCGCGCTCGTTGACGTCGATCGCCCAGACATCGAGGTCGGGGGACTCCAGGGCGAGGGCGAGGGCAATCGGGCCCCAGCCGCATCCAAGATCGAGCGCGTTGCCGCGGGTTGGCGGGGCCGGCACATCTTCGAGCAGGATGCGCGTGGCACGGTCGAGATGCTCACCCGAGAACACCGCGTTGGCGGTCGTGACCGTGAGCTCCCGCCCGCGTAGGTTCACGTCGATCTCACGTTTGCGCTCCTGGGCCTGCGGGTTCTCCGCAAAATAGTGTTCCGCCATGTCTAGAAAGGTATCGCAGCGGCTAAGCTTGATCGAACATGCTCAATGATCCAAACGACACACTGAACCCCACTTTCCACGAATCCGACGACCGCAGCGAAGCAATCGTCGATCGCGTTCTTTCTCGCGGGGAATCACGGCGGGCGAAAACAACGCTCTTTAGCGAAGGCCGCGCCGAGGCATTGCAAGACGACCGCGACACATCCTACGACTTCGACGTCGACGGTCTGCAGCTCGAGCGCGAGGAGCGCCGCTCGCTCCAGTTCGTCGAGAGCCTCTCGACCGAGCTCGAGGACGTCACCGAGGTCGAGAACCGCCAGATTCGACTCGAGAATGTCGTGCTGATCGGCGTCTACCCGGCTGGCTCGCAGCAGGACGGCGAGACGTCGCTGCAGGAGCTCGCCGCGCTGTGCGAGACGGCGGGCGCCCGCGTACTGGAAGGCCTGCTGCAGCGCCGCCCGTACCCCGACCCCGCGACCTACCTCGGTCGAGGTAAGGCCGGGGAGCTCGCCGAGATCGTCGCCGAGACCGGCGCGGACACGGTCGTAGCCGACACCGAGCTCGCGCCCTCGCAGCGACGCGCGCTGGAGGATGTCGTGAAGGTCAAGGTGATCGACCGCACCGCCGTGATCCTCGACATCTTCAGTCAGCACGCGAAGAGCCGCGAGGGTAAGGCCCAGGTCGAACTCGCGCAGTTGTCCTACCTCCTGCCGCGACTTCGCGGTTGGGGTGACTCGATGTCCCGCCAGGCCGGTGGCCAGGTTGGTTCCGCCGGAGCCGGTATGGGTTCCCGAGGCCCCGGTGAGACGAAGATCGAGCTCGACCGTCGCCGCATCCACACCCGCATGGCAAAGCTGCGCCGGGAAATCGCGGGGATGAAGACCGCGCGTGACACGAAGCGTGCGCGGCGCGACCGCAACGCGGTTCCTGCGGTGGCGATCGCTGGCTACACGAACGCCGGCAAGTCCTCGCTGCTCAACCGCATCACGCGCGCGGGTGTGCTCGTCGAGAACCAGCTATTCGCGACACTGGACGCGACCGTGCGCCGGACCGAGACTCCGGATGGCCGCCCGTACACAATGGCAGACACCGTGGGATTCGTGCGGAACCTCCCTCACCAGCTCGTCGAGGCGTTCCGTTCGACGCTCGAAGAGGTCGCGGATGCTGACGTGCTCGTCCACGTAGTAGACGCGGCGCATCCCGATCCCGCAGGGCAGATTCAGACCGTTCGCGAGGTCATCGGCGAAATCGACTCGCGGCACATACCCGAGCTGATCGTGTTCAACAAGGCCGACCTCATCGACCGCGACACGGAGATTGCTCTGCGGGGGCTCGAGCCGGATGCGGTGTTCGTGTCGGCGCGAACCGGCAGGGGCATCGACGAGCTGCTCGACCGCATCGCCGAGCTGCTGCCGATAGCCGAGATCGAGGTCGACCTCGTCGTGCCCTACGACCGCGGCGATATCATCTCAATGCTGCACGACGCTGGTGGCGTGGTGCGCGAGTCGCACGAGGCCGACGGCACGCACGTGCGCGCCCGGGTGCATCCTGACCAGCTCGGCTCGATCGAGCCGTTCCGCGTGGGTGGCAAGGGCGCGCCCGACCGACGCCGCCCAGATGTTCGGCACAAGCCGAACCTCGGTGCGCCGGAGCCCGCGCCGCGGAAGCTCGAGCTGCCGCGCCGCGAGCAGGCGTAAGCGACGGCCGCGACGCGGGTGAAAACGCGGCGAGGTCCTTGAGTAAGCGGGCGAAGCCCGCTGTATCGAAAGGGCCGGTTGATTCGACACATATCGCTTCGCGATTCACGTGGCGACTTCGGGCATTTCTCGCCGGACTGCTACACCGAGCGCATGACGGCGACGACGCGGCCGAGGATCTCCGCCTCGTCGCCGAGGATGGGCTCGTACGCGCTGTTGCGCGGGAGTAGCCACGTGTGGCCGTCGCGCTGCCGGAATACCTTCACCGTAGCTTCGCCGTCGAGCATCGCGGCCACAATTTCGCCGTTTTGCGCGACCTTCTGCTCGCGGACGACGACCCAGTCGCCATCGCAGATGGCAGCATCGATCATCGAGTCGCCCGAGACTTCAAGCATGAACAGGTCGCCGAGGCCGACGAGCTGTCGGGGGAGCGGGAGGACCTCTTCGACTTGCTGCTCAGCGGTGATGGGAATACCCGCGGCGATGCGCCCCACGAGCGGCACGAGGGCAGTCTCGGCGGGAATCCGTTCCTCGGTGGTGTCTGCCTGCTGAGGCTGGTAGAGCAACTCGATTGTTCGAGCCTGATTCGAATTGCGCCGCAGGTAGCCGTGTTTCTCGAGCTGGGCCAGCTGGTGCGAAACCGAGGATGAACTTGCGAGGCCGACCGCGTCGCCGATCTCGCGAATTGTGGGCGCGTAGCCCTGGCGATCGAGGTGATCGGCAATGTAGCCGACGATCGCTTCTTGCTTCTGCGTGAGGGGCTTAATCGTCGGTTTCATTTCGGGCTCCTCGGCTCAATTGCAGGGAAGGGCCGCCGAATGTCGGAGGCTCATGGTCTTCTCCTTATGTTGCTTCCGACTCTAGTTGCGAAGCCGACGTAGTTCAAACAGATATTCGAGCGTGTCGCCGATTGGTATTCGAAGAAAACCTTGCGGGGTCGAATCTTCGAAGCTAGGCTTAGAACAGAAGTTCGGATCATTTGTTTGAAACGTTGGTTCGAAGGCGGAGTTCGAACGCGGCAGACAAGCTCAGCTCGAACAAGTCGGCCACTACGGCCTCCCGAAGGGGGAAACACCATGACTGCGATCACACTCAACAGCACGAAGCGTTCGGCGGCCGGCCGGGCGGGTCTCACGCTTACGTTGCGTGGGCGTCGCGTCCTCGCCGCGCTCCTGCTCGCGCCGGTGGCGCTTGGCGTCGGCATCGGTGTGGCACAGATCCCCGCGGCCTTCGCCGACGACGAAGCGTCGGCCTCGGGTGGGGTGTACGAGCAGTTCGAGACGCACACCGTGCTCGCGGGCGAGTCGCTGTGGGACATCGCGGCGGGCATCGCTGGCAACCAGGACGTCCGCGATGTCGTTGTGGAGATCCAGCGGCTCAACGGCCTGTCGGGTTCGTCGCTCCAGGCCGGTCAGCAGCTGGCGCTCCCGAACCTCTAGTCGCAGCCTCGCACCGAGTCGGTTCATGCGGTGGGGCGAGTTCGTTCGCGCAAGGGTTAATCCGTGGCGGTGCAAGGCCGCTCGTGGGGGAGGAAGGCTGTCTAAGATAGAGCGGTGACTTCCCTAGATGAGCTTCCGATTCGTGATGACCTTCGCGGACTCTCCCCGTACGGGGCGCCGCAAGAGCAGGTTCGAGTTTCGATCAACGTAAACGAGAACCCCTATCCGGTCCCCGAAGAGGTCGCGACGCATGTGATCCAGCAGATCGCACTCGCGCTGCCGGGCCTGAACCGGTACCCGGACCGCGAGTTCGTCGAGCTGCGCGAAAAGCTTGCCAACTATCTCGGGCACGGCATCACCGCAGACCAGGTGTGGGCCGCCAACGGCTCCAACGAGGTGCTGCAGCAGCTGCTGCAGGTTTTCGCAGGGCCTGGCCGCTCCGTCATGAGCTTCGGCCCGACCTATTCGATGTACCCACTTCTCACGCAAGGAGTGGGAAGCACCTACTTCATGGCCGAGCGTGACGCCGACTTCGAACTCTCGCCCGAGACCGCTCGCCGCGCCATCGAGGAACACCAGCCCGATGTGCTCATCCTCTGCAGCCCGAACAACCCGACAGGAACTGCACTCTCGCTCGAGACCATCGAGGCCGCATACGACGCGACCGAGGGCATCCTGATCGTCGATGAGGCGTACACCGAGTTCCGGCCGGACGGCATGCCGTCGGCGCTCGAGCTCCTTCCGGGCCGTCCACGGCTCGTCGTGTCGCGGACGATGTCCAAGGCCTTTGCCTACGCCGGCGCGCGGCTCGGCTACTTCGCGGCCGACCCGGTCATCACGGATGCGGTTCGTCTGGTCCGGCTGCCGTATCACCTCTCGGCCATCACGCAGGCCGCGGCGTGCGGCGCGCTCGACTACAGCGACGTCATGCTCTCGCAGGTCGATCTCATCCGCACCCAGCGAGACCGTCTCGTCACCGAAATCGCGGCACTCGGCTACCGCGTGTACCCGTCGGCGTCGAACTTCGTGCTCTTCGGCGGCGTCGCGAACCCGCACGAGATGTTCGAAGAGTTCTATCGCCGCAGCATCCTCATCCGCGATATCGGCATTCCCGGTTGCCTGCGCGTGACGGCCGGCACCGAAGAAGAGACCACCCTATTCCTTGACGCGCTCGCCGAGATCACTCTGGCGCGCCCCGAACTGCAAGCCCAGGAGGCAGCACGATGACCGCGGCACGTATCGCCACGAAGACTCGCAAGACGAGCGAATCCACCGTCGAGGTGACCGTCAACCTTGACGGCACAGGCAAGTCCGACATCAGCACCTCGGTGCCGTTCTACGACCACATGCTCACCGCGTTCGCGAAGCACTCGCTCACCGACCTCACGGTGCGCTCAACCGGCGACGTCGAGATCGATGAACACCACACGATCGAGGACACCGCCATCGTGCTCGGCGAGGCGATTCGCGAGGCCCTCGGCGACAAGCGCGGCATCGGTCGCTACGGCGATGCACTCGTGCCGCTCGACGAGGCACTCGCGCAGTGTGTCGTCGACGTCTCCGGCCGCCCGTACCTCGTGCATTCGGGGGAGCCGGAGGGCTTTGAGCTACACCGGATTGGTGGGCACTTCACCGGTTCGATGGTCCGCCACGTCTTTGAGGCGATCACGTTCCACGCCGGGCTGACTGTACACCTGCGCGTGCTCGAGGGCCGCGACCCGCACCACATCGCCGAGGCCGAGTTCAAGGCGTTCGCCCGCGCTTTCCGCGCCGCGAAGCGACTCGACCCCGAGGTCGATGGCGTGCCGTCCACGAAGGGTGCCCTGTGAGCCGTCCGAATGTCGTCGTTTTCGACTACGGGTTTGGCAACGTCCACTCCGCGGCGAAGGCCCTGGAATACGCCGGTGCCAACGTCACACTGACGAAGGACTCTGAGACCTCGCTCGCGGCTGACGGCCTACTCGTTCCTGGCGTTGGCAGCTTCGCGGGCGTCATGGAGGGGCTCAGGGAAGCCCAGGGACCGCGCATCATCGACCAGCGACTCGCGGGTGGTCGCCCCGTCATGGGCATCTGCGTCGGCATGCAGGTGATGTTCGAGCGGGGACTCGAGGGCACCGATCCCGAGGCGTCGCCCGTCGTGGTGCATACCGAGGAGACCCGGCGCGTCCACGCGCCCAACGCCGACGCGTTCTGGTGGGACGAGGAAACGACGGTCGAGGTGCCGGGTACCGAGGGTCTCGACCAATGGCCCGGTGTCGTGCACGAGCTGCGCGCCGAACGCCTGCCGCACATGGGCTGGAACAAGATCGAGGCGGCGGAGGGCTCGAAGCTCTTCCAGGGGATCGAGGACGAGCGCTTCTATTTCGTGCACTCGTTTGCCGCGACCGAGCTGGTGCTCGACGAGACCATCCCGCACGCGATTCCGATCAAGCTGACCTATTCGACGTACGGCGAGCGATTCCTCGCGGCGGTCGAGAACGGCCCGCTTACTGCGACCCAGTTCCACCCCGAGAAATCTGGCAGTGCGGGCATCCAGCTGCTCCGCAACTGGCTCGGGACGCTTTGACCCTCGCTGACCGCCCTATTACGCTAGGGCGGTCAGCGCACTCGCTGCCGCAATTTTTTCAAGCAAGGAATGTCCGTGAGTGAATTTAATGACTCGCCAACGTTGACCCTCTTCCCCGCGATCGATGTCGCGAACGGTCAGGCGGTTCGTCTCGTCCAGGGTGAGGCCGATTCGGCCACCTCCTACGGTGACCCGGTGGATGCCGCGGCCCAGTGGGTCGAGCAGGGCGCCGAATGGATTCACCTCGTTGACCTCGACGCGGCGTTTGGGCGCGGAAACAATCGCGCGGTCATCCGCCGCCTCGTCGAGGCATACGGTGAGGCCGTCCTCGTTGAGCTCTCCGGCGGTATTCGCGACGACGAGTCGCTCGAAGACGCGGTCGAGATGGGCGTCAAGCGCGTTAACCTCGGCACCGCGGCGCTCGAGAACCCCGAGTGGGCCGCCAGCGTGATCAACACCTACGGCGACCTCATCGCCGTCGGACTCGACGTGCGTGGCACGACGCTCGCAGCTCGCGGCTGGACGAAAGAGGGAGGCGACCTCTGGGATGTCCTCGAGCGCCTCGAGCAGGCCGACTGCACGCGCTACGTCGTGACCGACGTCACCAAAGACGGCACGCTCAAGGGCCCGAACCTCGACCTCCTGCGCAGCATTACCGACCGTACCGACCGACCCGTCATCGCCTCCGGTGGCATCTCGAGCCTCGACGACATCGCCGCGCTGCGCGAACTCGTGCCGCTCGGCGTCGAGGGCGCCATCATCGGCAAGGCCCTGTATTCGGGTGCCTTCACGCTCCGCGAAGCACTCGACGTAGCTGGTCACTAGCTCGTGGTCGAGATTCCTCCGCACCTCCACGGCGGCCTGTCCGACTCGGCCGGGCAGCCGTGGGAGGGCCGCACCTTCAGCGACAACCCGTGGCAGAATGACGACGGCACGGCGCCGAAAGAACTTGGGGAGGCGCTCGAAAATTTTCGCGCTGGCAGCGGAACCCCGGTCGAGGTCGTGGATGCGCTCCGCGAGACCCGGCTGCTCGTCCCGCTCGTCGCCGAACTCGGTGACGAGGGCGAGAACGACCAGGGCGTGAAGGTCGACAAGTCGGCCGAGCTCTCGATCGTGACGGTCAAGGCACCGGATGGTCGCGGCGTCGTTCCCGTGTTCTCCTCGGTGGAGGCAATGAAGCGCTGGGACGAGACCGCCAGGCCGATTCCGGTCGATTCGCGTCGAGCTGCCCTCGCCGCCGTCGAAGAGCGAAACGACCTGCTCATCCTCGACCCGGGGAGCCCAGACACCGAGTTTGTCGTGCGTCGGCCCGCGGTCTGGGCCATCTCGCAGGCCACCGGGTACGAGCTCCCGTGGCGCGACCCGCGCGTGCTCGAACACGCTCAGGGGCTGCTTGCGGCCGAGCCTCGGCTGCTCGGTATCGACCTCGTCCCGGGGGATCCGGGCGCGCGATTCGCAGGGCCCGAGCTCGTGATTGCGCTGCACATTTCGGCGGACCTCGATGAGTCGCAGCAGCAGTCGGTCCTGCAGACCGTCCAGGCGTCCCTCGCCGGAAATACCGACCTTGTCGAGCGCGTTGATTCCCTCGCGCTGCGCGTCGACCGCGTCGAATCCTCGGCTGGAGCCGGTGCAGAGCAAACCCGGCGGAAAACCCGATTGTTCCGCCGCCGCCGCGCTCGGTAGTCTCTCGGAATGACATCAGAACGACCGGTTCGACTACCCGTCGAAAACACCGACGTTGAACCGGGTCAGGTTGAAAAGTTCGGCCTCTCTGCTCGCGAAGTCGAGCGGGCTCGCGAGCAGCACGGGCGCAACATCATCCCGAACGATTCGAGCCGCTCGATGTGGGCGATCCTGCGCGCGAACGTCTTCACGCTCTTCAACGGCATCGTGGTGGCCTGTTTTGCGCTGCTCGCGGTGATGGGCCGCTGGCAGGATGCGATTTTCGGGTTCTCGGCGGTCGCCAACTCGATCATCGGGGTCTGGCAGGAGTATTCCGCGAAGCGGGAGCTCGACAATCTCCGCGTTCTTCACGCGCCCCACGCTCGCGTCTACCGCGACGGCGAGCTCATCGAGACCCGTCGCGAGGACCTCGTGGTGGGGGACCTCATCAGCCTGAAGGCGGGCGACCAGGTTCCGGCGGATGCTCGGGTCGCGACCTCAGCGGGGCTCCAGCTTGACGAGTCGCTTTTGACGGGCGAGGAGGATGCGGTCGACAAGTCGGTCGGCGATGAGCTGCTCTCGGGAGCGAGCGTGGTCGCGGGCTCCGGGACCGCGACCCTTGAGCGCGTCGGCGCGGATTCCTTCGCAGCGAAGCTGACGGCCGAGGCCAAGCGCTTTTCGCTCGTCAACTCCGAGATTCGCAACGGCCTCAATCGCGTCTTGCGCATCGTCGCGTTCGCGCTGCTGCCGGTCATGCTCATCGTGGTCAACGGCCAAATGCAGGCGTTCGGCGGCTGGGAGCAGGCCATCGCGTCGGGCCAGTGGAAGGATGCAGCGGTCGGGGCCGTCGCCGCGGCGATCGCCATGGTGCCGCTCGGGCTCCTGCTCATGACCTCCGTGGCGTTCGCGGCGGGTGCGCTCAAGCTCGGCAAACGCAACGTGCTCGTCCAGGAGCTGCACGCGGTCGAGGGGCTCGCGCGCGTCGACATGCTGTGCTTCGATAAGACCGGCACGCTCACCGAGGGCGGGGTCACGTACGACGAGACCCATCTCGGGCCCGAGCCGCAGGCAGGCTGGGAGCGAGCCCTCGCATCCATCGCGGCCTCGGAGGGAGCGAACGAGACCGCCGTGAGCTTCGGCTCCGCGTATCCCGCGTCGCTCGCCTCGGGAATTTCTCGCGAGATCGCCTTCACCTCGCAGCGGAAGTGGTCGGCCTTTTCGTTCGTGGATGGTGCGCCCGGTACCTGGGTGCTCGGCGGCCCGGACGTGATCCTGCAGCAGGGAATCGACGACGAGCTGCTCGAGGCGGTCGAGCGGCACGCGAATCGCGGGCTGCGCGTGCTCGCGCTGTGCCACGCGCAGGGCGAGCTCACCGAGGAGCAGGTCAAGGCGGAAGCGCTCCCGGCTGAGCGTCGCGGCGTCGTGATTCTCACGCTCCGCGAGCGGCTCCGCTCGGATGCGCCCCAGACGGTTCGCTACTTTCGGGAAGAGGGCGTCGATCTCCGCATCATCTCGGGTGACGACCCACGAACCGTCACGGCGGTGGCGCGCGAGGTAGAGCTCATCGGCGCATACGAGCACGGCGTGGATGCGCGAACCCTCCCGACTGACCGCGAGGAACTCGCCGAAATGGTCGAACGGCATCGCGTCTTTGGCCGGGTGAGCCCGTCGCAGAAGCGCGACATGGTGCAGGCGCTGCAGTCGCGCGGACACGTCGTCGCGATGACCGGCGACGGAGTGAACGACGTCCTCGCGCTCAAGGAGGCCGACCTCGGGATCGCGATGGGGCACGGATCGGCCGCATCTCGCGCAGTCTCCCGCATCACGCTGCTCGACAATCAGTTCCAGGCGCTGCCCGACGTCGTCCTCGAGGGGCGCAAGGCGATCGCGAACGTCGAGCGGCTCTCGATGCTGTATCTCTCCAAGACGGCATGGGCAATCCTGATCGCCGTTATCTTCGGCCTGTTTCTGTGGGCTTATCCGTTCGAGCCGCGCCAGATGTCCTTCCTCGACGGCATTTCGATCGGCCTGCCGGCCTTCGTGCTCGCGCTGCTGCCAAATACCCGCCGCTACCTGTCTGGATTCTTCCGGCGAGCAGTGTCGTTCGCGCTGCCCGCGGGCATCACGATCACGATCGCCATCGTTGCGATCAGCATCGTGAGCCGAATGCACGAGCAGACGGTCGAGCAACAGCAGACCGCCGCATCCCTCGTGCTCGCGGTGCTGAGCCTCTGGATTCTTGGGCTCGTGTGTCGCCCGTTCCGGCCGGTCCTTGGGCTCGTGATGCTCGGCAGCGTGTCCGTCCTCATCCTCGCCCTCTTCTGGCCGGTGACCGTGTGGTTCTTCGGCTTCGCGTGGCCGGATGCGCCGGTCCTGTGGGCGGTCGGCATTCTGTGCGTGGTCGGTTGCCTCGTCCTCGAGGCGCACGGCCAACTGCGGATGCGCGCGTCGCGGCGCGAGCTCGCGCAGAGCGAGTCCATTCGGCCATAGGCCACGCCAACGGGGTGACGGCCGCTCGAGAAATCGCGTGCGACTTATACCTCGGCGGAAACCTGCGCAGGTGATAGCGCGCCGGAAAACGATCGCGCCCAGACCGTAAGAGGTCCGGGCGCGATTGCGTTCGGCGGTGACTAGGTGCCGCGACTAGAAGACGGGGCCGGTGAGGTCCTCGCCCGGGCCCTTGCCGACGGGGTCGGGCACGGCCGATGCCTCGCGGAACGCGAGCTGCAGCGACCGGAGGCCGTCCCGCAGCGGACGCGCGTGGTGGTCGCCGAGGTAGGGGAGCGAGGCGGTGATGAGGCCAGCGAGTGCCGAGATGAGCTTGCGGGCCTCGTCAAGGTCGAGGGTTTCGTCGCCCTCTTCGCCAAGCCCCAGGTTGACGGCGGATGCGCTCATGAGGTGGACTGCGAGGGTCGTAATGAGCTCGACGGCCGGGACCTCGGCAATGTCGCGCAACTGTTCATCCAACTGGTCAGACATGAATGCGTACTTCGGTGCGGCGTCCACGGGCTGGTCCTCGGGATGCGTGTGCGAGTCGGTCAAGGGGTTCCTTTCGGGTGAAACTCTGATAAGCTGGGCGCTGGAGTTTGCGATGCAGGCTCCGAATGACAAAGAGGATTCGTCCCACCCGCGCTTACCGCTCAAGGTTACCGGGTCTACCGCCAGATTATTTTCGGTCTGGCAGCCGTGTGTGTTGACGTCGGTATTTGACGGTCAGCGCCGGTGAGGTGAGTTCTTTTGTCCACCCCGGTGACACGTTCACAGCCGTGAACGGACACACATGAGCAAAGGAGTCATCCATCAGCGAACCCCGCACCAACGACCGCATCCGCGCACGCGAAGTCCGACTTGTCGGGCCGAGTGGTGAGCAGGTCGGTGTCGTCAAAATCGATATGGCACTGCGCCTTGCGCAGGAGGCCGAGCTCGATCTCGTCGAGGTTTCCCCGAACAGCAATCCTCCCGTTGCCAAGATCATGGATTACGGCAAATTCAAGTACGAGGCTGCGCAGAAGGCGAAGGAAGCTCGTCGCAACCAGGCAAACACTGCCCTCAAAGAGGTGCGCTTCCGTCTGAAGATTGACGAACACGACTACGAGACCAAGCTCAAGCGAGCTGTTGGCTTTCTCGAGTCGGGTGACAAGGTGAAGGCAATCATCCAGTTCCGTGGCCGCGAGCAGTCGCGTCCAGAGATGGGTGCCAAGCTCCTGCAGAAGTTCGCTGAGGATGTTGCCGAGTACGGCCACGCCGAGAACCGCCCAAAGCTTGACGGTCGCAACATGGTGATGATCGTCGCCCCGGAGAAGAACAAGGCCGAGGCGAAGGCGCAGCAGAACGCGCGACGTAACGAGCAAAAGCAAGCGGCACGTGCCGCAAAGCATTCCGCACCAGATAACACTGATGCGGCCGAAACAGAAGAAACCAAGGAGAACTGATGCCGAAGCAGAAGACCCACTCGGGTGCCAAGAAGCGCTTCAAGATCACCGGTAGCGGCAAGATCCGCAAGCAGCAGGCCGGCATGCGCCACAACCTCGAGGTCAAGAGCGCTCGTCGCAAGGCTCGCCTCAACCAGGACCAGGTCCTCGCACCGCAGGACGCCAAGGTAATCAAGAAGCTGCTCGGCAAGTAGCGTCAGCACTTCGGCTCACGCCGAAACATTTTTAACCCGAGATTTTTTTTAGGAGAACACTGCAATGGCACGTGTGAAGCGGGCGGTCAACGCCCAGAAGAAGCGTCGCGTAATCCTCGAGCACGCGTCCGGTTACCGTGGACAGCGCTCGCGCCTGTACCGCAAGGCAAAAGAGCAGGTCATCCACTCGTTTGTCTACAACTACGACCACCGTAAGGACCGCAAGGGTGACTTCCGCCGCCTGTGGATCCAGCGCATCAACGCTGCGTCACGTGCGAACGGCCTCACCTACAACCGCTTCATCCAGGGCCTAAACCTGGCTGGCATCGAGGTTGACCGCCGCATGCTCGCTGAGCTCGCCGTGAACGAGCCCGCGACCTTCGCCGCGATCGTTGAGCAGGCCAAGGCAGCGCTTCCGGCCGACACCTCGGCTCCGAAGAACGCCGCGTAGTTCAGCTTTGTCGCTCTGGGGGCGGCCAGCCCATCGGGCCGGCCGCCCCCAACGCGTTTCCATCACCCACTTAGCGAGGAGAATCCCTGCATGATCGAATCCGCCCGCAACCAGAAAGTTCGTGACGTCCGTCGCCTTGCGCAGAAGGCCGAGCGCACCGAGCGCGCCGAATTCGTGCTCGAGGGCCCGCAGGCGGTGCGCGAGGCACTCATGGCGCGGCCAGACCTCGTCGTCGAATTCTTCGCGACGCCCACCGCGTACGAACGGCACCGGGATGTTGCGGCACTCGCCGAGGACGCCGGGCTCGAGGTGCTGTTTGCGAGCGAGGAGGCGGTCGACGCGATGTCCGACACCCGCAACCCGCAGGGGATTGTGGCCGTCGCGAAACAGTTTCCCACCGCGCTGAAGCGCATCTTCGACGGCGAGCCAAAGCTCGTCGCGATTCTCGAGGAAGTTCGGGACCCGGGGAATCTCGGCACGATTATTCGTGTCGCGGATGCTGCCGGTGCTGACGCGGTGGTGCTGACCGGCCGCTCGGTCGATCTCTACAACTCCAAGGTCGTGCGCTCGACGACCGGCTCGATTTTCCACATCCCGATTGCCGTCGAGGCCGAGTTCGAGGATGCCGTGGTGCGGGCCCGGAACGCCGGCCTTCGGGTAGTGGCCGCCGACGTTCGCGGCGACGACCTCTTCGAGGCCCGACAGTCGGGCACGCTCGTCGAGCCGACCGCGTGGGTCTTCGGCAACGAGGCTCGGGGCCTGACGCCCGAGCTCGTGGCGCAGTGCGACGCATCCCTCGCCATCCCGATTTACGGACAGGCGGAGTCGATGAATCTCGCGGCCGCCGCGAGCGTGTGCCTCTACGAAAGCGCATTCGCGCAACGTGCCGCGCAGTCTATCGATCAGGATGCGTAACTAGCAATCTGCAGAGAAACACGCGAATTGCGCGACGCAATTCGCGTGTTTTTTGTATCGGGGTAACGAAATTGTAACCAGCCCGCGCCATTGCGCCAGAAACTGGCTGATAAACCATAGGCTTGAGCTTATGCAGCAAGAGAATGGCAATGACGCCAAAAGCGATCGACCACTCGTCGAAATGCGCGGCGTGAATAAGTGGTTCGGTGAGAACCACGTGCTCAAAAACATCGATACTTCTGTTGCGCGCGGAGAGGTGGTCGTCGTAATCGGGCCGTCGGGTTCGGGCAAGTCGACGCTTTGCCGTTCCATTAACCGACTCGAAACGATTCAGGAGGGCGAAATCCTCATCGACGGGGTTCGTCTGCCTGAAGAGGGCAAGGGCCTTGCCAAGTTGCGCAGCGATGTCGGCATGGTCTTCCAATCCTTCAATCTGTTCGCGCACAAGACAGTGCTCGAGAACGTCGCGCTCGCGCCGATCAAGGTGCGGAAGCAGTCGAAGCAAGAGGCCAACAAGCGCGCCATGGAGTTGCTCGAGCGCGTTGGCGTCGCTGAGCACGCGCACAAGATGCCGGCCCAGCTCTCGGGTGGGCAACAGCAGCGCGTCGCGATTGCGCGATCGCTCGCGATGAACCCGAAGCTCATCCTGCTCGACGAGCCGACCTCGGCGCTCGACCCAGAGATGATCAACGAAGTGCTCGACGTCATGATCGGGCTCGCCCGCGCGGGCATGACCATGGTGGTCGTGACGCACGAGATGGGCTTCGCGCGTAAGGCGGCGGATCGCGTGATCTTTATGGACCAGGGCGCGATTGTTGAGGAGGCGACCCCCGAAGAGTTCTTTACCGCGCCGAAATCCGACCGAGCAAAAGACTTCCTCTCGAAGATTCTGACCAACTAAGCCAATTTCTTCTCACCACAACAATAGATCGACACAAAACATAGGAGTTTTCGTGAAGTTTCGAAAAGCAATATCCGGATTGGCCCTTGCCGCAGCCGCGGCTCTCGTATTGAGTGGCTGTTCAGGCGGCGGTGGCGGAGAACCAGAGGTGGTGGAGAACCCGGAATTCGCCGAAGGCACCACGATGGCGGAACTCGCGGCCGCCGGCTCGATCACGGTCGGTACGAAGTTCGACCAGCCGCTGTTCGGCCTCGCAGGTCCCGACGGCACCCCCGAGGGCTTCGACGTCGAAATCGCGAAGATCATTGCGGCAGAGCTCGGCATCGCACCCGAAAACATTAATTGGAAGGAAACGGTCTCGCAGAACCGCGAGCCGTTCATCCAGGATGGTCAGGTCGACATCGTCGTCGCGACCTACACGATCAACGACGAGCGTAAGGAAGTCATCGACTTTGCTGGCCCGTACTACGTTGCCGGCCAGTCATTCCTCGTGCCGACCGGAAACCCGAAGGGCATTACCTCGGACCCATCGACCCTCGGTGACGCGACGGTCTGCACGGTCACCGGCTCGACCTCGGAAGACAACATCCGGGAGTACACGGACAACATCATCACAGTCGACAAGTACTCGGACTGCATCGAGCCGATCCGTTCGGGCCAGGCGGACGCGCTGACCACTGACAACGTGATCCTCGCTGGTCTTGCCGACCAGAACGACGGAGAGTTTGAGGTCGTCGACGGCACCTTCACCGAGGAGCCATACGGTATCGGCCTCGCCAAGGGTGACGACGAGTTCCGCACCTTCATCAACGACACCCTCGAAGCCGCGGAGGCGGACGGTCGCTGGGAAACGGCCTGGACCTCGACGGTTGGCGACAACCTCGCCCTGCCGGAACCGCCCGCGGTCGACCGCTACTAGCGAGCATCCTCGGGTGGCGCCGAGTGATCACTCGGCGCCACCCGTTCCACCACCAACTCCGACGAAATAGGACGCAATGACTGCGATCTTTGAGAATTTCGACCTGGTGTTGCAGGGCTTCTTGATGACCCTGCGACTGCTCGCCGTCGGCGCGATCGGCGCCGCCGTGATCGGCATCGTCATCGCCTTCCTTCGCATCTCACCCGTGCCAGCGATGCGCAACATCGCGACCGTCTACACCGAGCTGGTGCGAAACACCCCGCTGACGCTCGTCTTCTTCCTCATCATCGTCGTCCTCCCGGTGCTCGATTTCGGCGTGGATTCCACGATCGGCGCCTACATCGCCTTGTCGGTGTACACCTCGCCGTTCATCGCGGAGGCGCTACGTTCCGGCATCAACGGTGTGCCGCTGGGCCAAGCCGAGGCCGCCCGATCCCTGGGGTTCAATTTCGGGCAGACGGTGTCGCTGATCATCATGCCGCAGGCGATGCGCATGGTCGTCCCGCCGCTCATCAACGTGATTATCGCGCTCGCCAAGAACACTTCGGTCGCATCCGGCTTCCTCGTGGTCGAGATGGTCGCGATCTCGAAGACGCTCGCGAACCGTCACGGTGACCAGGTCATCGGAATCCTCTTCGGCATCGCCTTGCTATACCTCGTGATCACTATCCCGCTCGGGCTGATTGCCTCCTACGTCGAGCGAAAGGTTGCGGTGCTCCGATGAGCTCTTCAGTTCTTTACGATGCGCCCGGTCCCCGCACGCGCGCCCGGTCCCGCGTTATCTCGTTCATCTCCACCGCCGTTATTGTCATCCTCCTGGGCTGGTTCATCTTCGCCCTCGGGCAGCCGCGCGAGACCGCTGGCGGCGCGACACTGGCCGGCCTGTGGGATCCTTCGCGCTGGGACATCGCCCTCGAGCCCGTGCTCTGGCAGGGGTTGCTGTGGCGCGGACTAGTCTTGGGAACGCTGCGTGCGGCAGGCCTCGCGGCGGTGCTCGCGATCATCATCGGCGTGCTATTCGCGCTCGGCCGGATGGCGAAAAATCCGTTCATCCGCATCCCCACCACGGTGTTGCTCGAGTTCTTCCGAGGCATGCCGGTGCTGCTGATGATGCTGTTCATCCTGCTCGGCCTGAAGGTCGGCGACTACTGGGCGGTGGTCTGGGCACTCGCGGTCTACAACGGCGCGATCATTGGCGAGGCGCTTCGCTCCGGCGTGGCATCGCTGCCACGCGGTCAGTCGGAGGCGGCCGCATCCCTCGGGTTCACTGGCATGCAGACTCGCTTCATTATCGAGCTGCCGCAGGCCTTCCGCCAGATGCTGCCGATCATCGTGGCGCAGCTCGTCGTACTGCTCAAGGACACCTCGCTCGCGTACATCGTTGCGTACCCCGAGCTGCTGCGCGTGTCCTACCAGCTCAAGGACTTCTACGGCTCGGGACGATACTCGTTCACGCTGTTCTTCCTCACGCTCATCATTTACCTCATCGTGAACCTGTCCCTCAGTGCCTTCGCGCGCTGGCTGGCTCGGCGCTCGGGTAGCCAGGCCGTCGGCGCAACGCGGAAGGGTAATAAGAAGGACGGACCTGCAGCCACTCCACCACCGGGGCAGACCGGAATCGACACGTCGCTGCTCTCCATCGGGCAGCCGGACGGGCTCACCGGGCGGACGCGGGGAGAGAACGCACCCTAGCTCCCAAGTGACTAGACTTGGGCTTCGTGTCTGCAACCAATTCGACTGAAAATCCGATCACCCCGGAGGCCGTATCGGCCGCGGTGAGTGACGCCCTCGAGGCGATCGCACAGGCTCCCGACGCGCAGGCGTTGAAGCAGGTGCGCTCGCAGCACGTCGGCGAAGGCTCGCCGATTGCCAAGCTCAACTCCATGATGCGCGAAGTGCCCAAGGAGTTTAAGAAGGATGCGGGCAAGCTCGTCGGCAGCGCTCGCGGCGAGATCAACCAGGCGTTTACGGCCCGCGAGGAAGAGCTCGCGGCCGCGGAGGAAGCCGCACGTCTCGAGGCCGAGACCGTCGATGTCACCGCTGCGCCCATCCGTGAGCGAAATGGCGCACGCCATCCGCTGACGATGCTCCGCGACCGCGTGAGCGACATCTTCGTCGGCATGGGCTGGGACATCGTGGATGGCCCCGAGCTCGAGAGCGAGTGGTACAACTTCGACGCGCTGAACTTCGACCCGGACCATCCGGCTCGCGAAATGCAGGACACGTTCTTCGTCGAGCCCGCGGACCGCCACATGCTGTTGCGCACCCACACGTCGCCGCTGCAGATGCGTTCGATGATCGAGCGCGGCGCGCCCTTGTACATCCTCGCGCCGGGCCGCACGTTCCGCACCGATGAGCTGGATGCGACCCACACCCCGGTCTTCATGCAGTTCGAGGGCCTTGCGATCGACAAGGACCTCACGATGGCGCACTTGCGCGGCACGCTCGAGCACTTCGCGAAGGCGATGTTCGGCGAGGAGGCGAAGATTCGCCTGCGCAATAACTTCTTCCCGTTCACCGAGCCGAGCGCCGAGATGGACATTTGGCACCCGCTCGCAAAGGGCGGGCCGCGCTGGATTGAGTGGGGCGGCTGCGGCATGGTCCACCCGAACTTGCTTAAGGCCGCGGGCCTCGATCCCGAGGAATATCAGGGTTTTGCATTCGGCATGGGGATCGAGCGGACGCTTATGTTCCGCAATGAGCTCACCGACATGCACGACATCGTCGAGGGCGATGTGCGATTCAGCGAACAGTTTGGAATGGTGATTTAGGGATGCGCGCCCCAATTTCTTGGCTCCGCGAGTACGTCGACGTACCGGAGGATGCAACGCCTCGCGAGGTGCTCGACGCGTTCGTCCGGATCGGTCTCGAGGACGAAGCCATTCACGCCGCCGGCGTGTCCGGACCGGTCGTAGTCGGCGAGGTGCTTGAGCGAATCCCCGAGCCGCAGTCCAACGGCAAAACGATCAACTGGTGCCAGGTGCGCGTCGCGCCCGAGGGTGAGCAGTTGGCCGATGGTGGCGCGGATGTGCGCGGCATCGTGTGCGGTGCCCACAACTTTGAGGCGGGCGACTTTGTCGTCGTAGCGCTGCCGGGGGCGGAGCTGCCGGGCGACTTCCACATCTCGGCGCGCAAGACCTACGGGCACGTCTCGGACGGCATGATCGCCTCCGAGCGTGAGCTAGGCCTCGGCGACGACCATGCCGGCATCATCGTGCTCGGCGAGCGCGGCATCACCGCGGAGCCGGGCACTCCCGCGCTGCCGCTACTCGGCCTGAACGACGTCGCGGTCGAGGTCAACGTGACCCCGGACCGCGGCTACGCGATGTCGATGCGCGGACTCGCGCGCGAGTATGGGCACGCGACCGGCGCATCCTTCCGGGACCCGGCCCTGCGCCAAGAGCTTGCCGACATCGCCCAGGGGGGCGTCGCATCCGACCCCGCCGCCGTGCGCGTGCCGGTGACGATCGCCGACGAGTCGGCCGTGCGTGGTCAGCAGATCAGCGAGATGTTCGCGGGCTTCGTCGTGACCGGCGTCGACCCGGCCCGCGCGACGCCTTCCTGGATGGCGCAGCGCCTGCGCCTTGCGGGCATTCGCTCGCTTGGGCTGCTGATCGACATCACGAACTACGTGATGCTCGAGCTCGGCCAGCCGATTCACGGCTACGACCTCGACAAGCTGCAAGGCGGAATCCACGTGCGACGTGCCGCGGCGGGGGAGAAGCTCACGACCCTCGACGGGAACGAGCGCAAGCTGTCGGACGAGGACATCCTGATCACCGACGACCGCGGCCCGATCGGTCTCGCGGGCGTCATGGGTGGTGCCGAGACCGAGCTTTCCGATACGACGACCAACGTGTTCATCGAGGCCGCGAACTTCTCGTCCATCTCGATCGCGCGTACCGCGCGTCGCCACAAGCTGCCCTCCGAGGCCTCGCGCCGCTTCGACCGCGGTGTTGACCCCGCCGTGACGGTGCCTGCGGGCGCGCGAGTCGCCGAACTGCTCGTGTCGCTCGCGGGCGGCACGCTGCAGCCTGTCGGCAGCGTCATTGGCGAGGTTCGGGAGCGCGAGGCGATCTCGTTGCCCATCGGCTTCCCTGCCCAGCTCATGGGCATCGACTATTCGCGTGCCGAGGTACTCGATTCGCTCGAGGCCGTGGGCTGCGAGATTCGCGGAGACCGCGACGCGGACGTCCTCTCGGTTGTTCCGCCGACGTGGCGTCACGACCTCACGAGCGAGGTCACCCTCGTGGAAGAGGTCGGCCGTCTGCAGGGCTTCGACCGCATCCCGGCGATCCTGCCGCAGTCGCCCGAAGGTCACGGCTTCACGCGCGAGCAGACGCTGCGCCGGCAGCTGAGCGACGTGCTCGCCGCGACCGGCAAGGTCGAGGTGCTGAGCTACCCGTTTCTGTCCGACACCGAGAACGCGCTGTTCTCGTCGCCCGACGGTTCTCCGGTCTCGCAGATGAAGTTGCAGAACGCGATGGATGCGAAGGCCGCGTGGATGCGCCGCAGCATGCTTCCCGGCCTGGTTGGGGTCGCGCACCGCAACGAGTCGCGCGGCATGACCGACCTCGCGATCTTCGAGCTCGGGCGTGTGTTCCTCCCCGTTGCCGGAGTGGAGTACGGCGTCGACGAGCTGCCGCCGCTGGCCGAACGCCCGTCTGACGAGAAGCTCGCGGAACTGAACGACGGCATCCCGCCGCAGCCGTACCACCTCGGCGCGTTGCTGATCGGTGACCGCACCGCGAAGCAGCCCGGGGTCGAGGCGGTTGACTACGGCTGGGAGGATGCGATCGAGCTCGTGCAGCGCGTCGGCCTTGCGACCGCGGGCGACCTTCGGGTGCGTCAGGGCTCGCACCAGGCGTTCCACCCGGGCCGCTGCGCCGAGGTGTACATCGTTGACGCCGCCGGGACCGAATCCTCGGTTGGCTTCGCTGGCGAACTGCATCCTGCAGTGACCGAAGAGCGCGACCTGCCTCGCGTTGTTGCTGCGGTCGAGCTGAATGTCGACCTCATCCTGGAGAAGTCGGAGCGCCACGTATCTGCAGGCACTATCGTCGGGTTCCCCGCGGCGACGCAGGACCTCTCGCTCGTGGTGCCCGTTTCGGTGGCCGCTGGCGACGTGCTTGCGGCCGTGCAGAGCGGTGCCGGCTCGTTGCTTGAGGCGATCTACCTCGTTGACGACTACCGCGGTCGCGGACTCGAGGACGACCAGAAGTCGCTGACGTTCGCGCTGCGATTCCGCGCGACCGACCGCACGCTAACCGCAGCTGAGGCGACCGAGGCCAAGGAAGCGGGTGCGGCGCGTGCCGCCGAACTCTACGGGGCGACCATCCGCGCGTAGGGTTGCTGCAATTTGAAGCACGTATGGGCTATTAGGAGGGACTATTCGGCTCCTGATAGCCCATACGTGCTTTTTGTCGTGGCGACTCCGGCTACACGAGCGAACTAGCTCGCGTCGGCCTCGCGGAGCGCTGCCTCGAGCGCGACCCAGCTGAGCATCGCGCACTTCACGCGCATCACGTACTTGCCGACGCCCTCCAGCGCGATCGCGTCGCCGATGAGCTCGCCCTCGTCCGAGTCCGGGGCGACCGAGGCCTTGCCGCGGGAGCGCAGCATCGTGCGCATCGTGTCGATGCCGAGCCGCGCATCCGCAACCGAACGGCCGACGAGCTGGGTCACGAGGATAGAAGTGGACGCCATCGAAATCGAGCAGCCGTCGCCGACCCAGCCGATCGACTCGATGCGATCGCCGTCGAGGCGCACGCGCAGGCGGATCTCGTCGCCGCAGGACGGGTTCTTCTCGAAGTGCTCGGCGTCGAACGGGTCGATCTCGCCCTCGCCGACGCGCTGGCGCGCCTGGTCGAGGATGATGTCCTGGTACAGCCCGTCGAGGGCGCTCATCGGTTCGCTCCGAAGTAGGCGCGGATTCCCGAGACGGCCTCGATAAGCGCATCGATTTCGTCGTCGGTTGTGGTGAGGTAGCTCGAGGCTCGCGTCGACGCGGTCACGCCGAGGCGGCGGTGCAGCGGTTGCGCGCAGTGGTGACCGGCGCGCACGGCGATGCCCGCCGCATCCAGGTACTGCGACACGTCGTGCGCATGTACGCCGTCGATGATGAAGGATGCGAGGCCCGAGCGAGGTACCGAGGCGTCGTTTCCGATGACGGTCACGCCCTCGATGGCCGAGAGCTCGGCAACCATGCGAGCGCCGAGCGCCTCCTCGTGATCCCGGATCGCCGACATCCCAACCTCGGCGAGGTAGCGGCAGGCCGCGGCCAGCGCGACCGCTTGCGAGACGGGCTGCGTGCCGGCCTCGAAGCGCGTCGGGGGAGCCATGAAGGTGGTCGCCTCCATCGTGACGACCTCGATCATCGAGCCACCGGTGCGCGCCGGCGGCAACTGCGCGAGACGCTCGCGGCGGCCGTACAGCACGCCGATGCCGTTGGGACCCGCCATCTTGTGGCCCGAGAACGCGGCGAAGTCGACGCCGAGCGCGTGAAAATCGACCGGGCGATGCGGCACCGACTGGCACGCATCGAGCACCGTGACGGCACCGACCGTCGAAGCCAGAGCCACAATTTCCTCGACCGGAGCGATCAGCCCGGTGACGTTCGACACGTGCGCGAACGCGATCACGCGAGTGCGGTCCGAGACGAGCGGGCGAAGATCGTCGAGGGCCCAGGTGCCGTGGTCGTTCACGGGCACGTAGCGCAGGGTCGCGCCGGTGGCGAGCGCGAGTTCCTGCCAGGGCACGAGGTTCGCATGGTGCTCGGCCTCGGTGATGAGAATCTCGTCGCCGGCCTCGAGTCGCAGCGGTGCGGATGCATCCCCGCCGCGACCGCGCGACGCCGCCGCGATGCCGTTTGCGATGGTGTTGAGCGCATCCGTAGCGCCTGCCTGCCACGCGATCTCGTCGGCGTCGGCGCCGACGAAGGCGGCGACCGTCTCGCGAGCGTCCTCGTAGTCGCCGGTTGCGAGAGCGGCGAGCTCGTGCGAGCCACGGTGTACTGCCGAATTGTGCTCCGTGACGAACGCGCGTTCGGCGTCGAGCACCGCCTGCGGGCGCTGCGCCGTTGCCCCGAAGTCGAGGTAGACGAGGGGGGTGTCATGCACCCGCTGGGCGAGGATCGGGAAGTCGGCGCGCAGTTCGCGGGCTCGCTCATCGGTCAACGCCGGGACGGATGTTGGTGCGTGGGTGTCAGTCAAGGGAGTCCTAGGTTTATGAAGGTGTACCTAACAAGGGTACGACTTCGCGCCGGGCGTAGGATGGTGGGTATGACGTTTTCTGTAGCAGTTGCGGGTGCGTCGGGCTACGGCGGGGGAGAGCTCCTCCGCCTGCTCGCGACGCACCCCGAGTTTGAGGTCCGCACCGTCACCGCGCATTCGCAGGCCGGGGAGCGACTGCGATCCGTGCACCCGCATCTCGCCAGCTACGGCGACCTCGTCCTCGAGCAGACGACCCCAGAGGTCCTGGCCGGTCACGACGTCGTTTTCCTCGCGCTGCCGCACGGCAAGTCCGGTGCGCTCACCGAGGCCCTGCCAGCCGACACCCTCGTGATCGATGCCGGTGCTGACCACCGCCTCGAGCGCGAGCAGGACTGGACCGACTATTACCCGGGCGATTGGGCTGGCACCTGGACCTATGGGATGCCCGAGCTGATTCTGGAAGACGGCGGCAAGCAACGCCGGAACCTGACTGACACGCGTCGTATCGCGGTACCGGGGTGCAACGCCACCGCGGTCACCCTCGCGCTCGCCCCGGCGCTGCGAGCGGGCATCATCGGCACGGACGACATCTCGACAGTGCTCGCGGTCGGCCCGTCGGGCGCTGGCAAGAAGGCCTCGGTCTCGATGCTCGCGAGCGAGCTGCTCGGTAACGCCGCCCCGTACAACGCGTTTGGCGGCCATCGCCACAACCCGGAGATCCGTCAGAACCTGCGCAACGCATCCGGCAAGGATGTGCGGCTCAGCTTCAGCCCCGTCCTCGTGCCGATGGCGCGTGGGATTCTCGCGACCAGCACCGCAAGCATCGCCGAGGGCGTCGATCTCGCCAAGGTGCGAGAGGTGTTCGAGGATGCGTACGGCGACGAGACCTTTATCGAACTGATGGAAGACGGCGCCTACCCGCGCACCGCGGATGTCAACGGCTCGAACCGCACGCAGATCGCGTTTGGCATAGATGAGCGTGCCGGACGCCTGATCGTCATCAGCGCCCTCGACAATCTTGGTAAGGGCACCGCCGGCGCGGCCATCCAGTCGGCCAACATCGCCCTTGGCATCGAAGAATCCCACAGCCTGCCGATCAATGGAGTAGCACCGTGACCGTAACCACCCCGAAGGGTTTCCGAGCAGCTGGCGTAGAGGCCGGACTCAAGAACAGCGGTGGATTGGACGTCGTGCTCGTCGTGAACGACGGACCCTCGGCCGCGGCGGCCGCCGTGTTCACCGAAAACCGCTGCGAGGCGCACCCCGTGACGTGGTCGCGCAAGGTCGTCGGCGACGGCACCGTCTCGGCGATTGCCCTCAACTCCGGCGGCGCGAACTGCTTCACCGGCGAGTTTGGCGCGGAAACGACCCGGCTCACGGCCGAGCGTACGGCCGAGCACCTCGGCATCGGCGCGGGCGACGTCCTCGTGTGCTCCACGGGCCTCATCGGGATGGGCGACCAGGGGTGGCGCGACAAGCTCCTGGCTGGCCTCGACCAGGCATACCCGGCACTCGCATCCGACGAGCAGGCGGGCAGCAACGCGGCCGACGGCATCCTGACCACCGACTCGGTCCGCAAGGTCTCGACCCGCGAAGGCTCGGGCTACTCGATCGGCGCGATGGCGAAGGGTGCGGGGATGCTCGCGCCGGGCCTCGCGACCATGCTCGTCGTGATCACGACCGACGCCGACCTCGAATCCGCGCAGCTCGACGCGGCGCTGCGCCAGGCCACGCGACTGACCTTCGACCGCGTCGACTCCGACGGCTGCATGTCGACCAACGACACCGTCGCGCTGATGGCCTCGGGCGCATCCGGCGTGACCCCCGAGATCGAGGAATTCACGCGCCTGCTCACCGAGGTGTGCGCGGCCCTGTCGAAGATGCTGCAGCAGGATGCCGAGGGTGCAAGCCACGACATCACCATCATCACGACGGGCGCCGCGAGCGAGCAGGAGGCCGTCGACGTCTCCCGTGCGGTCAGCCGCTCGAACCTCTTCAAGGCCGCGATCTTCGGCAACGACCCGAACTGGGGCCGCGTGCTCGCAGCGATCGGCACGACGAGCGCGCAGTTCGACCCGCAGGCGATCGACGTGTCGATGAACGGCATCATGGTCTGCAAGGCGGGCACCCCGCACGCGCCGGTCGATAGTGTCGACCTCACGCCGCGCGCGACCGAGGTGCTCATCGACCTGCACGCGGGAGACGCGACCGCGACGATTCTGACGAACGATCTCACCCACGATTACGTGCACGAGAACAGTGCCTACTCCTCGTAGCCACGGTGAGTAGTACGAAAGGCAACATGACAACCGAATCGGAAGTCCCGGCCGATCCCCGCTACGCGCAGTCCGCGGGGAAAGTAGAAACCCTCATCGAGGCTCTGCCCTGGATGCAGCGCTATCACGGCGAGATTATCGTCGTGAAGTTCGGCGGCAACGCGATGATCGATCCGGAGCTGATCGAGGCGTTCGCCTCGGACATCGCGTACATGCGCTACGCGGGCGTGCAGCCCGTCGTCGTGCATGGCGGCGGCCCGCACATTTCGCGGATGCTCGACCGGCTCGGCATCGAGTCGGAGTTTCGCGCGGGCTATCGCTACACGTCCGAAGAGGCGATGGAGGTCGTCCGCATGGTGCTCGGTGGCCAGGTGGCCCGCGAGCTCGTGTCCGCGATCAACGACCTCGCGCCAGTCGCCACCGGCACCTCGGGCGAGGATGCGGGGCTCTTCCAGGCGAAGCGCAAGACCACGGATGCGGCGGGGAACCCCGTCGACCTCGGTCTCGTTGGCGAGATCGTCGCGGTGAACCCGAACGTCGTCCTGGCCGATATCGCGGCCGGGCGCATCCCCGTGGTCTCGACGATCGCGAGCGACATCGACCAACCCCGCAAGGCGCTCAACATTAACGCCGACCGGGCCGCGGCGGCGCTCGCGGTGGCGCTCGGCGCGAAGAAGCTCGTCATGCTCACCGATGTCGAGGGCCTGTACCGAAACTGGCCCGACAAGAGCTCGCTCGCGGCATTTATTACGGCCGACGAGCTGCGCGGCATGCTTCCGACGCTCGAATCGGGCATGATTCCCAAGGCACAAGCGTGCATCGAGGCCGTCGACGGCGGGGTGAAGCACGCGACAATTATCGATGGGCGAATCCCGCACTCGACGCTGATTGAAGTCTTCACCAAGGAGGGCTTCGGCACCGAGGTGACGGATTGGTATCCCAATTCCTAATAACCATGAAAGAGACGGAATGATTCGCCATTTCCTCCGCGACGACGATGTGACACCAGCCGAGCAGTCCGAGATCCTCGATCTCGCGGCCGCGCTCAAACAGGACCGCTTTGCGGCTCGACCGCTTGAGGGGCCGCAGACCGTCGCGGTCATCTTCGACAAGAGCTCGACCCGCACGCGCGTGTCCTTCCACGTCGGCATCTCGGAGCTCGGCGGTAGCCCGCTCATCTTCACCACCGCATCCAGCCAGCTCGGCGGTAAGGAGACCCCTTCCGACACCGCTCGCGTGCTCGAACGTATGGTCTCGGCTGTCGTGTGGCGCACCTACGCGCAGTCGGGCCTCGAGCAGATGGCGGATGGCGCGCGCGTGCCCATTGTCAACGGGCTGAGCGACGACTTCCACCCGTGCCAGCTCCTCGCCGACCTCCTGACGATTCGCGAGCACAAGGGTGACACGAAGGGCCGCAAGCTCGTGTTCGTTGGCGACGGCCTGTCGAACATGGGCCACTCGTACCTGCTCGCCGGCGCGGTCGCGGGGATGCACGTGGCCGTGGTTTCGCCTGAGGGTTACCTCCCGCGGCAGAACGTGGTGGACGACGCCACGAAGATCGCCGCCGAGACCGGTGGCTCGATCGCCGTGGGCACCTCGATCGAGGAACTCGCGGTCGACGCCGACGTCATGGTGACCGACACATGGGTGTCGATGGGGCTCGAGGCCGAGCGCCAGGAGCGCATCGAGGCCTTCGAGGGCTATCGCGTCACGACCGACGTGATGAAGCTCGGCAAGCCGGATGCGATCTTCATGCACTGCCTGCCCGCAGATCGCGGCTTCGAGGTCGACGCCGACGTCATCGACGGCCCGCAGTCGGTCATCTGGGACGAGGCGGAGAACCGCCTCCACGCGCAGAAGGCGCTGCTCGCGTGGCTGCTCGCGAAGTCCCGTAACGAGCCCGTCGCGCTGCGCGGCTAACGCTGCGCGGCTAGCGCTGTGCAGCTAACACTGCGCGGCTAGCGCTCGGCGCATCCCAGACCTCACCGATTCGACAACACGGAGTATCGCTATGGCCAACTCATCACAGTCCCGCGCGAGCGAAGACGGCGCCCTCTGGGGTGGCCGCTTCGCTGGCGGTCCCTCGCCCGAACTCGCACGCCTTTCGAAGTCGACTCACTTCGACTGGAAGCTCGCGCACTACGACCTCGCCGGTTCCCGCGCGCACGCCCGCGCGCTGAACAAGGCCGGTTATCTCACCGACGCCGAATTCGACGGCATGGTTAGCGCGCTCAACGAGCTCGAGCGTCGCGTTACCGACGGCAGCTTCGTCGCGGCGGAGGCCGATGAGGATGTGCACTCGGCTCTCGAGCGCGGCCTCATGGAAATTGCGGGTCACGAGCTCGGCGGCAAGCTGCGCGCGGGCCGGAGCCGAAACGACCAGATCGCGACGTTCATCCGGATGTACATCCGCGACACCGCGAAGGACCTGACCGGCCAGATCGCGGCGCTCGCGGGCGCCATCGCGCAGCAGGCGGAGACGAACTTCGACGTCATCATGCCGGGTCGCACGCACCTGCAGCACGCGCAGCCGGTGCTGCTCGCGCACCACCTGCTCGCACACGCGTGGCCGCTCGTGCGCGACCTCGACCGCATCCGCGACCTGCTGCGTCGCCTCGACGAGTCGCCATACGGCTCGGGCGCGCTCGCGGGCTCGACGCTCGGGCTGGATGCGACCCTGGTCGCGAAGGATCTCGGGTTCTCGGCGTCCTCGCCGAACTCGATCGACGGCACCGCGTCGCGCGACCTCGTCGCCGAGTACGCGTACGTCCTCGCCCAGGTCGCGATCGACGTCTCGCGCCTCAGCGAAGAGATCATCCTCTGGAACACGAAGGAGTTCGACTTCGTCACGCTCGACGACTCGTACTCGACCGGCTCCAGCATCATGCCGCAGAAGAAGAACCCGGACATCCCCGAGCTCGCGCGCGGCAAGACCGGCCGCCTGATCGGTAACCTGACTGGCCTGCTCGCGACCTTCAAGGCGCTGCCGCTCGCCTACAACCGCGATCTGCAGGAGGACAAGGAGCCGCTGTTCGACTCGGTCGAGCAGCTCGACGTTGTCCTGCCGGCATTCACCGGGATGATCGCGACGATGAAGTTCAACGGCGAGCGGATGCGGGAACTCGCGCCGCAGGGCTTCTCGCTCGCGACGGACATCGCAGAGTGGCTCGTGAAGCGCCACGTGCCGTTCCGCGACGCGCACGAGATCTCGGGCGGATGCGTCAAGCTCGCCGAGTCTAAGGGCGTCGACCTCGACGGACTGACCGACGACGACTTCGCGAGCGTGTCGCTGCACCTCACGCCCGAGGTGCGCGAGGTCCTCACGATCGACGGTTCGGTCGCGACGCGCGACGGCCGCGGCGGGACCGCCCCGTCGAGCGTGCGCGAACAGCTCGCTGAGCTGCGCGAGCGGCTCGAGGGGTACACCGCCTAGCGCCCGCACCGCCTAGCGCCGTAAACAGCTATACGCGCGCCCACGCGGCTGCAGCCAGGCAGCCGCGACCGCGATGCCCGCCCGGGAGAGATCCCGTGGCGGGCATCCGTCGTTTTCCGCGCCCGGACCGGCCGCCTAACGAGACAAATGTTTCAAGTAATGCTAATTTTGCCGATATTGAAACGTTTGGTTCATAGTCAAACGTGCGCGCACAGCGGCGCGTATCCCACTCCTGCATGAGCGAAGGCTGACGCAATTGAGCAATGATCCCGTGGCAGAGGCCGCGACCCCCACGACCAAACGGCCGCTCGGCACGTTCGAAGTCACCGCAATCGGCATCGGGTTCATGGGCCCGGTCATGGCGATGTCGCTCAACGGCATCGGCGTCGCGGGGCTCGTCGGCAAGTCGGTCCCGTTCACCTTCCTCGTCGCCTTCATCGGCACACTCTTCGTCGCGTACGGCTTCGTGCGGCTCACTCGTCGAATCTCTCACGCGGGCTCGGTCTACGCGCTCGCCGGCTCGACCCTCGGCCCGCGCGCAGGCTTTTTCGGCGGGTTCGCGCTGCTCGGCACCTATATCTTCTTCGCGGCCTGCATCGTGGGCGCGTGCGCGGTCTTCTTCGAGGCGATGCTGGGGGAGATGGGCGTCGTCCTCGCACCCGGCATGTGGATGATCGTCGCGGCCCTCGTCGGCATCCTCGCGCTTGTGTTGACGCTGCGCGAGTCCGCGATCGTCGCGCGCACCCTCCTCGGCATCGGCTTCGTCGGGATCGCCGCGATGCTCATCCTCGCGATCGTGATCATCGTGAAGATCGCGGCGGGCTCGGCCCCGGTAACCACGGGCATCGACTTCACGACGCTTACCCCGGGGGATGCGCCGATCACCGCCATCATGACCGCCGCGGTCTTCGGCTTCCTCTCTTGGGCAGGCTTCGAGTCGGGCACGTCGCTCGCCGAGGAGTCGGCCGACCCGAAGCGCGTCATCCCTCGCGCCGTGCTGCTCGCGGTGATCGTCGGTGGCCTCGTGTACGTCTTCATGATGTTCGCGCAGACGATCGGGTTCGGCACCGACCAGGCTGGCATCGATGCGTTCGCGAACGCATCCTCGACCCTCACGACGCTCTCATCCACCTATATCGGCCCGTGGTTCGCGATCCTCATATCGATCATCGCGTTCCTCGTCGCGTTCGGCGCGCTGCTGAGCTCCACGACCGCGGCCTCGCGACTGCTTTTCGCGCTCGCGCGTGACGGTTTCGGCCCGAAGTCATTCGCGAAGCTGAACCCGACTACGCAGGTGCCCTCGATCGCGGTCATGTTCGTCGTCATCCTCACGACTCTCATGGCGCTCGCGCTCGGCGCCTTCGGTGCCACGAGCGTGGATGCGTACTACTGGTACGCGACGATGGGCACGTTGTGCATGGTGGTCGCCTACGGGATGACCGCCGTCGGCGTGATCCGCTTCACCTTCACGAAATCCTCCGGCATTCCCAAATGGGAGCTCATCTTCCCGGTGCTGGCGCTCGTTTTCCTTGTGTACGTGTACGTCATTCAGATCGTCGGTCAGGAACCGCCGTACACGTATTTCCCATGGCTGGCCGGTGCGTGGTGCATCCTTGGTCTCATCATTGTGCTGAGTAGGCCGTCGCTCGCGAAGCGAATCGGCGCTCGCCTGACCGTGGAGGACACCGACCTATGAATGAACGACCCGACGAACTGATTTTCCTCGCGACGACGGATATTTCCGCGCGAACCAAGGGTCGTGCCGTGCCCGCCGAGGACTTCCGCGATGACACGACGGTGGGCTGGGTACCCGCGAACCTCGGCATCGGGTCGCTCGGCCACATCGTCGACGATATTCCCTACGGCTCCTCGGGTGATCTGCGGCTCAAGCCCGATCTCGACGCGCGCTACCGGATCGATGGGGTGCCCGGCCGCACGCCGCTCAACATCGTCTTCTCCGACATCATCAACACCGACGGGACGCCGTGGGAATCGTGTTCCCGCAATTTCCTCCGCGAGGCCATCGCGGACCTCGGTAGGCACGGGCTCGAGATGTCCGCGGCGTTCGAGCACGAGTTCGTCGATCTCTCGGCGACGACCGAACCGCATCCCTTCTCGCTACAAAGCTTCCGCGCGGCTGATCCGATCGGCGCGGAGCTCGTGACCATCCTGCGTCGCGCCGGCCTCGAGCCCGAGAACTGGCTGCCCGAATACGCGGAGCACCAGTACGAGATCACCGTCAAGCCGAGCGACCCGATGCGCGCCGCGGACCGCGCGATTCTCGTGCGCGATGTCGTGTATGACCTGTATCAGGCGCACGGTCGGCACGCGAGCTTCTCGCCGGTCGTTCGCCCCGGCGCGGGCGGCAGCGGCGTCCACGTACACATGGGTATCACGCACGACGACGGTTCGCCGGCCCTGTGGGACGCGGCCGCACCCGGTCGAGTCTCGGAGCTCGGCGCGAAGTTCGCCGCGGGCATCGTTAAGTACGCGCCGGAGTTCACCGCGCTCTTCGCGCCGCTCGTCACTAGCTACGATCGCCTCGCCCCGCACAACTGGTCGACGGCCCGCGCCTTCTTCGGCCTCCAGAACCGCGAGGCCCTCCTGCGCATCTGCCCGACCAACGAGCTGAACGGGCGCGACCCGTCGAAACAGCTGCACTTCGAGTTCCGTGGCAGCGATATCGGGGCGAACCCGTGGCTGCTGCTCGGCGTGCTTATCCGGGCCGGACTTGCCGGAATCGACGAGGATCTCGAGCCGGCCGAAGTGATCGAGGGGGAACTCGACCTCGACGGCAAGCACCGCGACCTGAAGCGACTTCCAGAGAGTCTCGAAGGCGCGCTCGATGCGCTCGAGGCGAGCGATGCCATCCGCAGGTGGTTCGTGCCGAACTGGATCACGACGTTCCTGGCCGTCAAGCGCGAGGAGGTCGCGCAGCTGCGCGACAAGACACCAGCCGAGGTCTGCGAGGTCTACGCGAATGTCTACTAGGACTCTCGACTCGCTCGACTTGGGCGATGTGCCGCTGTTCGACCACCACTGTCACGGCGTCATCCCCACCGACGTCGATCGCGTGGAATTCGAGGCGCTGATCTCCGAATCCTCGCGCCCTGCCACTGCGGGCACGACCCGCTTCGACTCGCAGGTGGGATTCCAGGTGCTCGCGAACTGCGCGCCGATCCTCGGGCTCGAGCCGTTCTGCGAGCCGGACGAGTACATCGCCCGCCGCCGCAAGCTCGGTGCCGAAGAGGTCAACCGGCGGCTGCTTCGCGCGGCGCACATCACGGTGTACGGGATCGAGACCGGTCACGGTGCGGACCGCATCCTCGGCCCCGAGCAAATGGCCGAGATGGCGAAGGCCCACCAGTGCGAGATCGTTCGACTCGAGCGGCTTGCCGAGGACGTCTTCGAGCGGCTCCGGGACACGGGTACCGCGACGAGCACGGAGGCGGTCGCCGAGATCGCATGCGAGCTGGATGCGCGGCTCGAGACCGCGGTCGGCGTCAAGACGATCGCGGCCTACCGCATCGGCTTCGATTTCGAGGATGCGCGCCCCGAGCGTCGCGAGGTCGAGGCCGCCGCGGCCCGGCTGCTCGCTGCCACCGGGAGCATCCGGCTCGACGATTCGGTAATGATTCGCCACCTCATCTGGCTCGCGATTGATCGCGCGTGCGTGATTCAGGTCCACGTCGGATACGGCGACGACGACGTCGACCTGCACCGCTGCAACCCGCTGCTGCTGACGCGGCTGCTGCGCGCGAGCATCGACAGCGGCGCGCGGTTCACGCTCCTGCACTGCTATCCGTTCCACCGCGAGGCGGGCTACCTCGCCGACGTTTTCCCGCACGTCTATTTCGACGTGGGGCTCGGAATCAACTACACCGGCTCTCGCAGCGAAGAAATCATCGCGGAGTCGCTCGAGCTCGCACCGTTCGGGAAGATCCTGTTCAGCAGCGACGCCTGGGGTGCGGCGGAGCTCTACTATCTCGGCGCGATGCTGTTTCGTCGCGGCTTGACGGCTGCGCTCACGCGGTTTGCGAAGCTCGACCGCTGGCCGGTCGAGCAGTGCGAACGCGTCGCGCGCATGATCGGCTACGACAATGCCGCGCGCCTGTACGGGTTCGACCCGCTCGGGCTGATCGGAGGGGAATGACGCACGCATACGACACCCTCGCAAGCGAGTGGCTCAGCGCGCTCGCAACTGAACTCGCGGGCGCGCGTGAACTACGCCGGGCACTCCACCTCGAGCCGCGCGTGAGCGGCGACGAGCGGGAGACGACCGACCTCGTCGCGAAGGCGATGGAGCTGGACATGGAGCGCACCGCCGATACCGGCGGCATCGGCAGAGTCGGGCCGAGCGCCGGGCTCGCGATCGGGCTTCGCGGCGAGCTGGATGCGCTGCCGGTGACCGAGGCGACCGGGCTCGGGTGGTCGGCAACAAACGGCGCGATGCACGCGTGCGGACACGACGTGCACCTCGCGGCACTCGCCGCGGTCGTTCGCGCGGCAAAGCATCTCGAGTTGCCATACGGCCTCGTCCCGGTACTGCAGCCACGCGAGGAGGCGTATCCCTCGGGCGCGCGCGACATCGTGCGGGAGGGGCGGCTCGAGCAGTACGGCATCGCGCACATGATCGGCGCCCACGTCCATCCCGGGGTTCCCGTCGGGAGCGTCGCGACTGGCGCTGGCTTCGTCAATGCCGCGGCGGGCGAGCTCGATATTCGGGTTTCGGGGCGCGGCGGTCACGGCGCGTATCCGCACCAGGGTGCGGACGTCGCAACCGCAGTCGCCCAGATCGTGACGGGCCTCCCCGAAACGCTGCGCCGTAACTCGGACCCGATGGCTCCGGCGGTCGTGAGCGTCGGCACGATCACAGTGGGCTCGGGCGCGTCGAACGTCCTGCCCGGGGAGGGCCGAGTCTTTGCGACCATCCGCACCACCTCATCGGCCGAGGGTCGCAGACTCGCGCAAGTTCTCGCATCCTTCGCCGAACACCAGGCGCTAGCATTCGGCTGCACCGCCGAGCTGACCCACACCGAGGGCGAGCCGGAGCTCGCGAACGACGCGATGCTCGCGGCCGAACTCGACTCGGTGCTCGAATCCCTCGGCCTCGGGCACACCGAACCGATGCGCTCGCTCGGGGCGGACGACTTCTCATTCTTCAGCGAGGCGGTCCCGAGCGTGATGTGCTTTGTCGGGGTGCTCGGTGACGGCGTCTCGCTGCACGACCCGACGTTCCTGCCGGACGAGGACGCGATCGAGCGCGTCGCGAAGACTCTCATCGCAGGGTACCTTGCCGGCGCGCGGAGAATCGACGCGGAGCAGGCATGATCGAAGCAGCCGCCCAGCACTCCAGCGAGAGCGTGACCGAACGCATCAACGTGCGGTTCTCGGCGCTGACGAATGCTGAGCGGCGCGCCGCCCGGACGCTGCTGAGCGACTATCCCGTGGCGGGGCTCACGAGCGTGCATCGCTTTGCCGAGGCGGCCGGGGTGAGTGCGGCAACGATCGTGCGGTTCACGAAGACCCTGGGCTTCGACGGCTATCGAGAATTCCAGGACAGCCTCCGCGGCGAGATGCAGGCACGAGAGGACTCGGCACTATCGATCGCCCAGCGACGCGCTCCGAGCGGCGCAGCGGCGGGCGCGCTCGAGCAGCTGCGCGCATCCGAATCGGTGTATCTCGCTGGCATCGACAAGACCTTCACGGCCCTGCGGGAATCTGAGGTCGAGCAGCTGCTGCAATGGCTCTCGGATGCGCGCACCGGCATCGTCTCCGTGGGCGGCGCCTTCTCCGGATTGCTCGCGGAGTATCTCGTGCGGGAGCTCTCGATGTATCGCCCCGGGATGCGCCTGTGTCCGCAGGATGCGATTGGCCGCGTCGACCTGTTGGCGGACTCCGGACCGCGCGGGGATGTCTGGATCGTGTTTGATTTTCGGCGGTATTCGCCCGCGACCGAGCTCATCGCCGAGCAGGCGAAGCGCGCCGGGGCCCGGATCACGGTGATCACCGACCGCTGGCTGTCGCCGATCGCGAAGTTTGCGGATGCCGTACTGAGTTGCCGCGTCGAGGCACGAGGTCCATCCGACACACTCGTGCCCGCGATGGCGCTCGTCGAGGCGCTGTGCGAAAGCGCCGTCGCGCGTATCGGCGAGCCCGGCCTGGCGCGGCTGAATCGAATGGATCCGCTGCGCACCCAACTGGAAGCGCCCGCAAGGATGCGGGACCACGAAAGGAATGCCATTGCCCAAGCCGATCACGAATGACCAGCGCGAGGCGGAGCTTGCCGCGTATGCGCGCGACCAGCAGGCGGTCGCCGGGGTAGAGCACCTGCGATTCTTCCCGCAGTCGATCTCGGGTGGGCTAGGGGCGTGGCTGCGTACTTCGGCCGGCCGTGAGGTCCTCGACTTCTCGGCGAGCTGGACGGCGGCGGCCTTCGGGCATGGGAACGAAGCCGTCGCAGAGGCCATCTCGGCCGCCGCACGGAACGGTGGCGGCGCATCCGTGCTCTCGAGCGCGATCGACGAAACCACGCGACTGGCCGAGGGCCTCATCGACCTCGTGCCGCTGCGCGAGACCGATCGGGCAGAGAAGCGCGCCTACCTCGGTCTCGGCGGGACCGACGCGAACACGGTCGCGATTGCCGCCGCCCGTCACGTTACTGGGCGAAGCGGGATCGTCGCGTTCCGCGGCAGCTACCACGGCGGGCATGGGCCGTCCGAGCAGGTCTCGGGTATCGGCATCCCTGTGGGGCAGGATGCGCCGCAGTCGCGGCTGGTCGAGTATCCGGTGGCCCAGAGCGACCTCGACCACACGCGGGCCCAGCTCACATCGCTGCTCGCAACGGAGGACTTTGCGGCTGTCATCGTCGAGGCCGTGCAGTGCGACGGCGGAGTCCTCGTGCCGCCCGCCGATTTCTTGCCGCTCGTTCGTGAGCTCTGCGATGCACATGGCGTGCTCCTCGTCGTGGACGAGGTCAAAGCTGGGCTGGGCCGCACCGGGCAGCTGTTGGCGTACCAGGCCACCGATGTGCGGCCCGATCTCGTTACGCTCGGGAAATCGCTCGGCGGCGGACTCCCGGTCTCGGCCGCCGTCGGTCCCCGCGACGCGCTTTCCGAACCCCGCGCATCCGCGCTGTTGACCACCGCCGGTGCGCCTATCCCGGCCGCCGCGGCCAATGCCGTGCTCGACCTGCTCGAGGACGGATCGCTCGCGCGGCGGACCGCACGCCTCGGGGAAATCGCGCGGCAGGCGCTCGAGACCTATCGGGCAAGCGACCGGCCGGGGCACGCAGCTGTGGTGGATGTGCGGGGTCGCGGCCTGTTGCTCGGCCTCGAGCTGGGCAGCGTGGCCGGGTTCTCGCCCGATCAGGTCGCCGCGCTCGCGGTGTACCGCGCGTGGGAGCTCGGATGTGCGCTGTACGTCGTGCGCGACAACGTCCTCGAGATCACCCCGCCGCTCGTCATCGGCGAGGCGGAGCTGCTCGAGGGGATCGAGTGCATCCTCACAGCGATCGATGACGTCGCGGCGAAGCACGTGCCGCTCGACACCATCGCCCAGTACGGCGGCTGGTAGCCGCACTTACCAACACGAATCGAACAACGAAAGGAGACCCGGGTGAAGAACACCGGCTTCTCAATTGCTGTCCTGACCGATCGACGCGATGACGCGTTGCGCCTCCGGCATCCAATCGATGACCTGCTGCCGGAACTCGAGCAGCGTGGCGCGAACGTGGAGACGCTGCAGCGAACCGGCCACGCGGGATCGTACGGACGCGTATTCACCGACTCGTCGACGATCATTTATCACGTCGATCAGGCAGCGCTCGACGACGAGGCAGCCAACGACGGCTCCGAGGCGTTGCAGCGATTCGTGCGCGAGGTCCGGGCCGAAAACGCCGAGATTCCGGTGTACCTATACGGGGAACAGCTCACCGCGCGGCGCATCCCCGACGACGTCTTGGGCGAAGTCGCGGGTGTCATCAATGCGTTCGAGGACACGCCCTCGTTCGTGGCACGGCTGATTCAGCGCGAGGCCAACCGCTACGTCGAACGCCTCGCGCCGCCGTTCTTCCGCGCACTAATGCACTACGCCAACGACGGCGCGTACTCGTGGCACACGCCCGGCCACTCCGGGGGCACGGCGTTCCTGAAGTCGCCGGTCGGCACGCTCTTTCACGACTTCTTTGGCGAGAACATGTTGCAGGCGGATGTGTGCAACGCGGTCGAGGAGCTCGGCCAGCTGCTCGATCACACCGGGCCGGTCGCGGAATCGGAAGCGCGAGCGGCGGAGACCTTCGGCGCCGACCACCTCTACTTCGTGACGAACGGCACCTCGACGTCCAACAAGATCGTCTGGAACTCGGCGGTCGCTCCCGGCGACGTAGTCATCGTGGACCGCAACTGCCACAAGTCGATCCTCCACGCGATCATGCTCACGGGCGCGATCCCGATCTACCTCAAGCCCACGCGCAACCGCGCCGGCATCATCGGTCCGATTGCGCGCGCCGAATTCAGTCCCGAGTCGATCCGCGACAAGATCGCCGCGCATCCGTTCATTGACGACCCCGACGTGACCCCGCGCATCCTGACCTTGACGCAGAGCACGTACGACGGCATCGTGTACAACGCCGAGGAGATTAAGCGCACGCTCGACGGGGCGATTGAGGTTATGCACTTCGACGAGGCATGGCTGCCGCACGCGCGGTTCCACGAGCTCTACCGCGGGATGCACGCCGTCGATGAGCGCTTGCCCCGCACGACGGAATCGCTCGTGTACTCGACGCAGTCGACGCACAAGCTCTTGGCAGGACTCTCGCAGGCTTCGCAGATCCTGGTGCAAAACGCCGAGAATCGGCAGCTCGACCCGAACATCTTCAACGAGGCGTATCTCATGCACACCTCGACGAGCCCGCAATACTCGATCGTCGCGAGCTGCGATGTTTCGGCCGAGATGATGCGGGGCGTGGGCGGCCATGCCCTCGTCGAGGAGACGATCATGGAGGCGATGGAGTTCCGTCGCGCGATCATCCGCATCGCGGAAGAGACCGAGAACGACGACTGGTGGTTCAGCGTGTGGGGTCCCGACACACCGGCGCGCGAGGGCCTCGCCGATCGTGCCGAGTGGGAACTCACGAACGACCAGCACTGGCACGGTTTCGAGCACGTCGACGAGGGCTTCACGATGCTCGACCCAATCAAGGTCACGCTGATGACCCCGGGGCTCGACACCGACGGCACCTTTGATAGGACGGGCATCCCCGGGCTCGTGCTCACGAAGTACCTTGCCGAGCACGACATCGTGGTCGAAAAGACCGGGCTGTATTCGCTGTTCGTGCTCTTCACGATCGGCATCACGAAGGGCCGCTGGAACACGCTGATTGCGGAGCTACACCGGTTCAAGCGCGCCTACGACCGCGATGCGCCGCTGCGCGAAGTGATGCCAGAGTTCGTCGCCGTGCATCCGCTCTACAACAACTTCGGACTGCGCGAGCTTTGCGATGCGCTGCACGGCGCCTATCGGGCGGGGGACTTCGCGAACCTCACGACCGACGTCTACCTCGACGAGCCCGAGGTCGCGATGCTGCCCTCGGATGCGTGGGCCGCGATGACCACGGGTCGCATCGAGCACGTCTCCCTGGACGAGCTTGCGGGGCGAATCACCGCGGTGTTGCTCACGCCCTACCCGCCGGGAATCCCCCTGCTTGTGCCGGGCGAGCGCGTGACCGAAGGAATCGTCAACTACTTGCGCACAGAAGCTGAACTCGCGACGCGCTTCCCAGGGTTCAAGGGCATCACGCACGGCCTCGGCACGGGCGAGGATGGCCGCATCACCGTCGCGTGCGTCCGCGAGAGCTAGGGATCCGGGCGATGCCATCGATGCACCACAGAATTGGTACTGTTAGCGGCGTGACTTTACGTGATCTCTCTTGGCAACAGAACGATGCATCGTTCGACCACATCCTCGATGAACTCGAGTGGCGCGGTTATATTCACGTCTCGACCGACCTGGAAGAGCTCCGTGCCCGGATGAACGAGGGCCCGATCACGTATTACTGCGGCTTCGACCCGACCGCGCCGAGCCTCCACCTCGGCCACCTCGTGCAGCTGCTGCTCCTGCGCCGTCTCCAGCTCGCGGGCAACAACCCGATTGGTGTGGTCGGCGGCTCGACCGGCCTCATCGGCGACCCGCGTCCGACTGCGGAGCGCACGCTGAACTCGCGCGAAGTGGTCGCCGACTGGGTTGGGAAGCTCCGCGACCAGATCGAGGGCTACCTTGACTTCGAGGGTGACAACGGGGCGCAGATGGTCAACAACCTCGACTGGACGGCCGAGCTCTCGGCGATCGACTTCCTCCGCGACATCGGCAAGCACTTCCGTGTCGGTGCGATGCTTAAGAAGGATGCGGTTGCCGCGCGCCTCAACTCGGATGCGGGTATTTCGTACACCGAGTTCAGCTACCAGATTCTGCAGGCATATGACTTCCTGCAGCTCTACAAGCGCTATGGCCTGGAGCTGCAGACGGGTGGTTCGGACCAGTGGGGCAACCTCGTTGGGGGAGTGGACCTCGTTCGCCGCGCCGAGGGCGCAAGCGTGCACGCACTCGGTTCCCCGCTCATCACGAATTCTGACGGCACGAAGTTCGGCAAGTCCGAAGGCAACGCCATCTGGATCAATGCCGAACTGACTTCGCCGTACGCGTTCTACCAGTTCTGGCTCAACACCGACGACGCCGATGTCATCAGCCGCCTCAAGGTATTCACGTTCTACTCGCGCGAGGAAATCGGCGAATTCGAACGGAAGGTTGCGGATGAACCGTTCCGTCGAGAGGCGCAGCGAGCGCTCGCCCGGGCGGTGACGGTGCTCGTCCACGGCGAAGAAGCGACCGATAACGCGATTGCGGCATCGGAAGCGTTGTTTGGTCAGGGCGACCTGTTGGCGCTGAACGCCGAAACGCTGCAGCAGGCGATCGCGGAACTGCCGAACACCGAGTCCACCGTCGGCGCCGAACTTTCGCAGGTGCTTGTCGATACCGGAGCGGTGGAATCGCTGAGTGCCGCGCGCCGCGCGATCAAGCAGGGCGGGGTTTCGCTCAACAACGCTCGCATCGAGGATGAACACCGCGTCATCGAATCAGGCGACCTGCTGCCCGGTAGCGTTATCGTGGTGCGCCGCGGTAAAAAGACGCTGGTCGGCGCAACGATCAGCGAGTAGACCGAAACGGTTGCTCTCGCAGACAGGCCCGAAGCTCGGGGCGTGACACGCCCGGGTTTCGGGCCTGATTTGCACCAACCCCCGGATGGCCGTAATGTTTTCTCTTGTCGCCGCGAGGTGCGAAACACTGCAGAGTGGTTCGGCCCCAAGGCAGCGACCAGATCGGCGGAAACGCACAGGAATAGCTAAGCTAGACCTGGAAGCTTCCTGACTCACTTGCTAACTGAGGTTGGCTGGGTCTAGACTCGAGACCTACGGTTTCGATCTACCGAAACTGGGTTAACGGAGCGGAAACGCCGAGTTGACATGCCGAGAAAATTCGGTAATCTAATCAAGTTGCTCCCGAGGCAACGCCCACAGTCTTGTGAGGCAGAGCGCGGGGAGCATCCGATCCTTGAGAACTCAACAGTGTGCACTTTTATTGTCTAATGCCATTTTGGACCCTTTTGTGGTTCCTTATTTTGGATAAAAGTAAAGCCAGTACATGCCCCGTGTGGGTGTGTGTGGTTTGTTTTGTCAGTTGATTGAACTCAGCCTGTCGGTGTCGCCTTTTGGGTGGTGCGGGGTTGGTTTGTGAATAAAGTTTGCCGATGCCTGGTTTTGCTGGGTGTTGGTGTTGTTCATTTACGGAGAGTTTGATCCTGGCTCAGGACGAACGCTGGCGGCGTGCTTAACACATGCAAGTCGAACGATGAAGCTGGAGTTTACTTTGGTGGATTAGTGGCGAACGGGTGAGTAACACGTGAGCAACGTGCCCAGGACTCTGGAATAACGTCGGGAAACCGTCGCTAATACTGGATAGGTGCCATGGCCGCATGGTCTGTGGTTGGAAAGATTTATTGGTTCTGGATCGGCTCACGGCCTATCAGCTTGTTGGTGGGGTAATGGCCTACCAAGGCGACGACGGGTAGCCGGCCTGAGAGGGTGACCGGCCACACTGGGACTGAGATACGGCCCAGACTCCTACGGGAGGCAGCAGTGGGGAATATTGCACAATGGGCGCAAGCCTGATGCAGCAACGCCGCGTGAGGGATGACGGCCTTCGGGTTGTAAACCTCTTTTAGTAGGGAAGAAGCCTTTTGGGTGACGGTACCTGCAGAAAAAGCACCGGCTAACTACGTGCCAGCAGCCGCGGTAATACGTAGGGTGCAAGCGTTGTCCGGAATTATTGGGCGTAAAGAGCTCGTAGGCGGTTTGTCGCGTCTGCTGTGAAAGCCCGGGGCTCAACTCCGGGTCTGCAGTGGGTACGGGCAGACTTGAGTGCGGTAGGGGAGATTGGAATTCCTGGTGTAGCGGTGGAATGCGCAGATATCAGGAGGAACACCGATGGCGAAGGCAGATCTCTGGGCCGTTACTGACGCTGAGGAGCGAAAGCATGGGGAGCGAACAGGATTAGATACCCTGGTAGTCCATGCCGTAAACGTTGGGCGCTAGATGTGGGGACCATTCCACGGTTTCTGTGTCGTAGCTAACGCATTAAGCGCCCCGCCTGGGGAGTACGGCCGCAAGGCTAAAACTCAAAGGAATTGACGGGGGCCCGCACAAGCGGCGGAGCATGCGGATTAATTCGATGCAACGCGAAGAACCTTACCAAGGCTTGACATATACCGGTAACGGCCAGAGATGGTCGCCCTGCTTGCAGTCGGTATACAGGTGGTGCATGGTTGTCGTCAGCTCGTGTCGTGAGATGTTCGGTTAAGTCCGGCAACGAGCGCAACCCTCGTCCTATGTTGCCAGCGGGTTATGCCGGGGACTCATGGGATACTGCCGTGGTCAACACGGAGGAAGGTGGGGATGACGTCAAATCATCATGCCCCTTATGTCTTGGGCTTCACGCATGCTACAATGGCCGGTACAGTGGGTTGCGATACCGTGAGGTGGAGCGAATCCCAAAAAGCCGGTCTCAGTTCGGATTGGGGTCTGCAACTCGACCCCATGAAGTCGGAGTCGCTAGTAATCGCAGATCAGCAACGCTGCGGTGAATACGTTCCCGGGCCTTGTACACACCGCCCGTCAAGTCATGAAAGTCGGTAACACCCGAAGCCGGTGGCCTAACCTTTTGGGGGGGAGCTGTCGAAGGTGGGATCGGTGATTAGGACTAAGTCGTAACAAGGTAGCCGTACCGGAAGGTGCGGCTGGATCACCTCCTTTCTAAGGAGTATTTTTGAGCATCCAGTACAGCGCGAATGTCGTTGTTGGGTGTGGGTGGAACGTTAGACGTGTGCACGCTGTTGGGTCCTGGGGGACCGGACACAGCAATTGGTTGCCCCTTGAGTGTGGGTGGCGGGTTGGTGTGATGGTTTTCTTCGGGCCAGTTCCCGCCAGGTTGGTTGTGACCAAGTTGGTGGGGTTGGGTTCGACTGTATGTTGAGAACTACATAGTGGACGCGAGCATCTTAGAAGCATCGCTGGTGTTCCCTTTCGAGGGGGTGCTGGTTGGTGTCTTCATAAGTAGTTTCTGAAAAGTTCAATGATTCTTTGATTGTTGATTCTTTTTCGATTTCTATTCATGTATCAAATTTCTAAGGGCAAATGGTGGATGCCTTGGCATCTGGAGCCGATGAAGGACGTAGTAATCTGCGATAAGCCTCGGGGAGTCGATAAACGGGCGTTGATTCGAGGATTTCCGAATGGGGGAACCCGGCCGCATTGTGTGTGGTCACTCCGGTCTGAATATATAGGGCTGTGAGGGGGAACGTGGGGAAGTGAAACATCTCAGTACCCACAGGAAGAGAAAACAATAGTGATTCCGTTAGTAGTGGCGAGCGAACGCGGATGGGGCTAAACCGGTTGTGTGTGATACCAGGTAGGGGTTGCATGATCGGGGTTGTGGGACATGCGTGGTCGTTCTATCTGGCGGCTGGCGTTTGCGCATTGTGTAGGTGAACAGGTTTGAATGCCTGACCGTAGGGGGTGCGAGTCCCGTAGCTGAAACATGGTGTGTGCGTTTGTGTGTATCCCAAGTAGCGCGGAGCCCGTGAAACTCTGTGTGAATCTGTCGGGACCACCCGATAAGCCTAAATACTTCCAGGTGACCGATAGCGGACGAGTACCGTGAGGGAAAGGTGAAAAGTACCCCGGGAGGGGAGTGAAATAGTACCTGAAACCATTTGCTTACAATCCGTCGGAGCCTTTTGGGGTGACGGCGTGCCTTTTGAAGAATGAGCCTGCGAGTTAGTGATGTGTGGCGAGGTTAACCCGTGTGGGGTAGCCGTAGCGAAAGCGAGTCTGAAGAGGGCGTTGAGTCGCATGTTCTAGACCCGAAGCGAAGTGATCTATCCATGGCCAGGTTGAAGCGAGGGTAAAGCCTTGTGGAGGACCGAACCCACCTAGGTTGAAAACTGGGGGGATGAGCTGTGGTTAGGGGTGAAAGGCCAATCAAACTTCGTGATAGCTGGTTCTCTCCGAAATGCATTTAGGTGCAGCGTTGCGTGTTTCTTGCTGGAGGTAGAGCTACTGGATGGCCGATGGGCCCGACAAGGTTACTGACGTCAGCCAAACTCCGAATGCCGGTAAGTGAGAGCGTAGCAGTGAGACGGTGGGGGATAAGCTTCATCGTCGAGAGGGAAACAACCCAGACCACCAATTAAGGTCCCTAAGCGTGTGCTAAGTGGAAAAGGATGTGGAGTTGCAGTGACAACCAGGAGGTTGGCTTAGAAGCAGCCATCCTTGAAAGAGTGCGTAATAGCTCACTGGTCAAGTGATTCCGCGCCGACAATGTAACGGGGCTCAAGCACACCACCGAAATTGTGGAATTCAATTTTTTGTTGGATTGGTAGGAGAGCGTCGCGTGTTGGGTGAAGCGGTAGTGTGAACTGATCGTGGACGGCACGCGAGTGAGAATGCAGGCATGAGTAGCGAAAGACGGGTGAGAAACCCGTCCTCCGAATGACTAAGGGTTCCAGGGTCAAGCTAATCTTCCCTGGGTTAGTCGGGTCCTAAGGCGAGGCCGACAGGCGTAGTCGATGGTGAACGGGTTGATATTCCCGTACCGATGGTGTGACCGCCCAATGCGAGCGGGTGATGCTAAGCAAGTGAAGTCTTCTTGTGGCCTTCGGGTTGCTTGGGGGTGGAGGTTGTGAACCGAATCCGTGAGTGTAGCGTATTAACAGGTGTGACGCAGGAAGGTAGCCGAGCCGGGTGAATGGTTGTATCCGGGCAAGGATGTAGGGCCAGTGATAGGCAAATCCGTCACTGAATAGCCTGAGATCTGATGCGGAAGTCTCTTTTGGGACGTAGTCGGTGATCCTATGCTGCCAAGAAAAGCATCGGCGTGAGGTTGCAGTGTTGCCCGTACCCATAACCGACACAGGTGGTCAGGTAGAGAATACTAAGGAGATCGAGAGAATCGTGGTGAAGGAACTCGGCAAAATGCCCCCGTAACTTCGGGAGAAGGGGGGCCATCCACTTATACGGATTTACTCCGGACAGGGTGTGGTGGCCGCAGAGACCAGTGGGACTCGACTGTTTATCAAAAACACAGGTCCGTGCGAAGTCGCAAGACGATGTATACGGACTGACGCCTGCCCGGTGCTGGAAGGTTAAGAGGAAGGGTTAGCTTTGGCGAAGCCTAGAATTTAAGCCCCAGTAAACGGCGGTGGTAACTATAACCATCCTAAGGTAGCGAAATTCCTTGTCGGGTAAGTTCCGACCTGCACGAATGGCGTAACGAATTCCCAGCTGTCTCCACCGCGAACTCGGCGAAATTGCAGTACGAGTAAAGATGCTCGTTACGCGCAGCAGGACGAAAAGACCCCGTGACCTTTACTATAGCTTGGTATTGGTGATTGAAATGGCTTGTGTAGGATAGGTGGGAGACTGTGAAGCATTGACGCTAGTTGGTGTGGAGTCGTTGTTGAAATACCACTCTGGTTATTTTAGTTATCTAACTTCGGACCGTGATCCGGTTCAGGGACAGTGCCTGGTGGGTAGTTTAACTGGGGCGGTTGCCTCCTAAAGAGTAACGGAGGCGCCCAAAGGTTCCCTCAGCCTGGTTGGTAATCAGGTGGTGAGTGTAAGTGCACAAGGGAGCTTGACTGTGACACTGACAGGTGGAGCAGGGACGAAAGTCGGGACTAGTGATCCGGCAGTGGCTTGTGGAAGCGCTGTCGCTCAACGGATAAAAGGTACCTCGGGGATAACAGGCTGATCTTGCCCAAGAGTCCATATCGACGGCATGGTTTGGCACCTCGATGTCGGCTCGTCGCATCCTGGGGCTGGAGTAGGTCCCAAGGGTTGGGCTGTTCGCCCATTAAAGCGGTACGCGAGCTGGGTTCAGAACGTCGTGAGACAGTTCGGTCTCTATCCGCTGCGCGCGTGGGAAGTTTGAGGAGATCTTTCTTTAGTACGAGAGGACCGAGAAGGACGAACCTCTGGTGTGTCAGTTGTTCTGCCAAGGGCATTGCTGATTTGCTACGTTCGGGATGGATAACCGCTGAAAGCATCTAAGCGGGAAGCCGGCTTCGAGATGAGACTTCCTTCCCTATTTTGGGGTGAGGTTCCCAGTAGATGACTGGGTTGATAGGCCGGGTGTGGAAGCGCTGTAAGGTGTGGAGCTGACCGGTACTAATAGACCGAAGATTTGATATGTAATGTTGTTCGCGTCCGCTTTGTGGTTCTCGATATATAGTCGGGCATCACGCTGTCACTAGGGCTACTGACTTGTTTGGTTGGTGGTGTTGGTGGGGTGTGGTGGTTGATAATTCGATAGTGTTTCGGTGGTTATAGCGAGATGGAAACGCCCGGTTACATTCCGAACCCGGAAGCTAAGCGTCTTTGCGCCGATGGTACTGCATGGGGGACTGTGTGGGAGAGTAGGTCACTGCCGGACTTCTTTTTGAGGGGGACACTCGTTTTGGGTGTTCCCCTCTTTTTTGTTTCCGAAACAAATGCCCAAAGGTCTGCGAGCGCGTAGACTTGCAGGTGATAACTCCACAGCGCACCGACGAAGGGAACTAATAATGGCTGAAGACCGCCGAGACGGCCGAGACAGGCGAAACGACCGCAATCAATCTGGCGACGGTCGGCGAAACAGCCAGGACCGAGGTCGGTCCGGAAGCCAAGATTCCCGCGACGGTGCACGTGGCAATAGCTCGCGCGATGGCGGATACCGCAAGCGCAACGAATCGTACCGTTCTCGGGACGATCGCGATGGTGGCGGTCGCGGAGAGCGGCGCTCCTATGGGCGCGACGGTGAACGCAAGCAGTACGGTCGTGATGACGACCGTCGCAAGTCGTACGGCGGCAGCGATGATCGTCGGAAGTCTTACGGGCGCGACGGCGAGCGGAAGCAGTACGGTGGCGGCGACGACCGTCGGAACTCCTATGGTCGTGATGGTGAGCGGAAGCAGTACGGCGGCGGGGACGACCGCCGCAAGTCGTACGGTCGTGACGGTGAGCGCAAGCAGTACGGTCGCGATGACGACCGCCGCAAGTCGTACGGTCGTGACGGTGAGCGGAAGCAGTACGGCGGCGAGGATCGCCGCAAGTCGTACGGTCGTGACGGTGAGCGGAAGCAGTACGGCGGCGAGGATCGCCGCAAGTCGTACGGTCGTGACGGTGAGCGCAAGCAGTACGGTCGCGATGATGACCGCCGCAAGTCGTACGGTCGTGACGGTGAGCGCAAGCAGTACGGTCGCGATGATGACCGTCGCAAGTCGTACGGTCGTGACGGTGAGCGCAAGCAGTACGGTCGCGATGATGACCGTCGCAAGTCGTACGGTCGTGACGGTGAGCGAAAGCAATACGGTCGCGATGACGATCGTCGCAAGCCGTACGGTCGCGATAGTGAGCGGAAACAGTATGGTCGCGATGATGACCGTCGCAAGTCGTACGGTCGTGACGGTGAGCGGAAGAGCTATGGTCGCGACGGGGACCGACGCGATTCCTATGGCCGTGATGGCCGATCGGGTCGCGATCAGCGTGACGAGCGCGAGCAGAACAGTGCTCGTCTTGTCCCCTCGCGTCCGCAAGAGCTGCGGTCTGTCCGGTCTGAGCACATCGACCCGCCGATTCCCGATGAGATCACTGAGCGCGACCTTGACGGCAAGGCACGCATGGAGCTCAAGACGCTCTCGAAAGAGAATTCTGAGTTCGTTGCAAAGCACCTCGCGATGGCCGCAATCCTTATCGACGACGACCCCGAGTTGGCTCACCAGCACGCGCTGAGTGCATCGAGGCGAGGTGGTCGAATCGCGATGGTTCGAGAGTCGCTCGCGATTACCGCGTATAACATCGGTGACTTTGCGCTGGCGCTCCGCGAACTTCGCACCTACCGACGGATCTCGGGCAAGGACGACCAGCTTGCGCTAATGGTCGACTGCGAGCGTGGCCTCGGTCGCCCCGACCGAGCACTCGAGCTCGGTCGCTCGGTCGAGAAGTCCACGCTTCCCGTTGAGCAGCAGGTGCAGCTCGCGATCGCCATGTCAGGTGCGCGACTTGACCAGGGTCAGGCCGAGCTTGCACTCGCCGAGCTCGAGATTCCGCAGCTCGACCGGAGTCGCGCATTCTCGTACAGCCCCGCGCTGTTCACCGCGTACGCGACCGTCCTCGAAGACCTCGGCCAAAATGAGGAAGCTCGTCGCTGGCACTCAGCAGCAAAGCGCGCGACGACCGCCCTCGAGGCCGTATCCCACAACGAGTTCGAAACCATCGAGGTGATCTCGGAGGCTATCGAGCTCGACGAAGAAGACGATGATTTTGCTGATGCTGATGCTGATGCTGATGCTGATGCTGATGCTGGCACCACCGAAGAAGTCGCCGAATCCACCGTCCCGGACGCGGTGGTTACTGACTCCGAGGATGCCGCAGATGAGGATGCCGCAGATGAGGTTGCCGCAGATGAGGTTGCCGTAGACGAGGCCGCCGAAGACGAGTTTGCGGCTGCCGAGAGCGACATCGAACTCCCTGAGCTGACGGAGTCGGTCGAAGCCCAGATTCAGGCGGAGTATGAGGAGATCCTCGCGGAAGTCGAGGCAGCAGCGGATGCCGCTGCGGCCGAAGCTGACTCCGACACGGTCGATGCTGGCGACGACGAATCTCCCTTCGAGCTTCGCGTTCTTGCAGAGGACACCCTGGAGCCTATTGACGGCGACGACTCGGCAGAATCCGACTCGGCAGCGACGTCGGAGGATGGGAGTACCGTCGAGGGAGAATCGAAGGCGAAGAAGGATGGCGATCCGGACGGCGAGTCGGACGACGACTCGCAGCTTTCACTGTTCGACATTTGACGCGCTAGCAATTTAGGAGAGACGTTGGGACTGTTCCGTTCGAGCACCGGACTCGGGGCCGCTCCGATCGAGGGCGTGGATGTAATCCTCGCCGACCTCGATGGCGTGGTGTACAAGGGCAAAGACTCTGTCGTTCACGCGGTGGATTCGCTGAATGCGTACGCACACGACGGAATTCGTGTCGGTTACATCACGAACAACGCGGCGCGGACCGACGAGTCCGTGGCCGAGCAGCTCCGTGGTTTCGGCCTAGAAACCAACGCGTCCGACGTGGTCACGAGTCCGCAGGCAGCGGTTGAGATGCTGCGCGGTCTCGTGGACCCGGGGGCCCTCGTCCTTGTCGTCGGCGGCGATGGGCTGACTGATGAGCTCGCGAAGGCCGGGTTCCGCATCACGCGTTCCGCCGAGGACTCCCCAGACGCGGTCGTGCAGGGCTTCGCGCCGGATGTGTCCTGGACGCACCTGGCCGAGGCTTCCTACGCCCTGGCGCGCGACATCCCTTGGGTTGCGACCAACCAGGACTGGACGATTCCGCGCGAACGCGGGATCGCCCCGGGCAACGGCACGCTCGTCTCGGCAGTGCACACCGCGGTTGCCAAGCTACCGCTCGTCGCGGGCAAGCCCGAGACGCCGCTGTTCGAAGCCGCACAGGTCCGCTTCGGGGCAACCAACCCGATCATGGTGGGCGACCGTCTCGATACCGACATCAAGGGCGCACGCGCTGCCGGTTTTCGTTCGGCACTTGTGCTGACCGGAGTCGACGGCCCGAAACAGCTGATCGCGGCGAGCCCGCTCGAGCGACCGGACTTCATCCTGGCCGACCTCCGCGGTCTGCGCGAGCCGTACCCGAACGTGACGGTGACGCATCCGGCCGCCGAGGTCATCGACGCGCGAGTTGGCGACGAGCGATGCGTCCTCGAGGGGATTGAGCTCAAGATTCGTTCGAAGGGCAAAAACCAGCTCGACCTGCTTCGCGCCGCCTGCGCCGCGATCTGGAACTCGGACAAGCTCATCTATGCCCTGCAAATTCCGGAGTCGCTCTACCAGCAATGGGACGCGCAGTCGTGAGCGACGCATCCGAGTCGAACAACCCTGACCGACACCCGATCGAGGACTTGCCCTTGAGCGAGCGCTCCGCCGCGTACGAACGCGAGCTCGAACAGCTCCGCGAGCGACTCGACGGTACCGACACCGAACTCGATTTCGGAGCCTAACGCGTGGCGGAACGACTTGACCGGGCCTTGCCCAGCAGAGGACTTGCGCGGAGCCGAACGGCGGCCGCACGGCTCATCGACTCCGGGGCGGTCGCGGTCAACGGCGTTACGACGACGAAGGTCGCTCAGCAGGTCGATGACTCCGACCGAATCGAGATCACCGAGCCGGAGCGTTACGTGTCACGCGCCGCATACAAACTCCTCGCTGCACTCGAGCAATTCGAGATTCAGCCGCGAGGACGCGTGGTGCTTGACCTCGGGGCATCCACGGGTGGGTTCACCCAGGTGCTGCTCGAGCGCGAGGCGAGCGAGGTCATCGCACTCGACGTGGGGCACGACCAGCTCGACCCGATCATCCGCAGCGACACCCGCGTGACGGTGATCGAGGGCGAGAACGCGCGATTTCTTAATGAAGATCGCCTGAACGCAGTCATTCAGCAGAATCGGGATGCGCGACCACCAATTCGCGCGGGTGAGATCTCGCTCGTGGTTGGCGATCTCTCGTTCATCTCGCTGCGCCACATTCTGCCGGTGTTCCTGGCGTCGGCACCAAACCTCGAACACGCCATCCTCCTCGTAAAGCCACAGTTTGAGGTTGGGCGAACGCACGTCAAGGGCGGCATCGTGATGGACCCCGAGGTTGCCGCCGAGGCGGCCATTGATATCGTGCGTGAAGCAATCGAGCTGGGATGGATCCCGCGCAGCTACGTGCCCTCGCCGCTCACCGGGACGCACGGCAACCAGGAATTCCTCCTGTGGCTCTCACGCTCAGGTGACACTGCGCGACAATGGGAGGATCACGTTCGAACGGTCACGATGAAAGGTGCGACATGACAACCTCCGATCAGGCACCGGCCAGGCGAATCCTTGTAGTCAGCCACTTCGCTCGGCAGGAGGCGATCGACACCAGCGTCAACGTCATCCGACGTCTCGACAACGCCGGCATCGTTGCCGTCCTGGAACCGCAGACCGCAGCAGAACTGGATGCTCGGGCCGGTGTGCGGCTACCGTCCTCGGTGGAACGACTCGGCGTCGAGTGCGCGGTCGACCAGTGCGAACTCGTTGTGGTCCTCGGCGGAGACGGCACAATCCTGCGCGGTGTCGAAGTCGCCCGCCCAGGCGATGTGCCGGTCTTGGGCGTCAACATGGGCCACGTCGGCTTCCTCGCGGAAAGCGAGAAGGAGGCCCTGCCCGACGTCGTGCGCGGCATCATCGCCCGTAATTACGACGTGGAAGAGCGACTCGCGCTGCAGATCGAGGTGGAGGATGCGGCCGGCAACCTAACGCGCGAGTGGGCGCTCAACGATGCCGCGCTCGAGAAAGGTAACCGCGAGCGGATGCTCGACGTGATGATCTGGATCGACGGCGAACCGCTGTCGAGCTTCGGCTGCGACGGCGTGCTGTTCTCGACGCCGACCGGCTCCACCGCATATTCGTTCTCCGCGGGCGGCCCCGTGGTCTGGCCGCAGGTCGAGGCGATCCTGCTCGTGCCGGTATCGGCACACGCGCTCTTCGCGAAGCCGCTCGTCGTCGGCCCCGATTCGGAGCTCGCGGTCGAAGTCCAGCCGCGCGATGAGGGTTCGGCGGTGCTTTGGCTGGATGGTCGACGTTCGATCGAGCTGCCGGCGGGGGCGCTCGTGAAGGCAACGCGATCGCCGCAATCGGTGAAGCTCGCGCGCTTGCACCAATCGCCGTTCACGACCCGGCTCGTCAATAAATTCCAATTGCCAGTGATCGGCTGGCGAGGGAAAGCAAACTAATGCTGGAAGACATCGAGATTCGTGGCCTCGGCGTCATCGAGCAGGCCCGGCTGCCGCTCGGACGCGGGTTCACGGCGATTACCGGTGAGACCGGCGCCGGTAAGACGATGGTCGTCACGGCGCTCGGACTCGTCCTCGGTGGCCGCTCCTCCGCAAGCGCGGTGCGGAAAGACGCCGAGCGAGCGAAGGTCGAGGGCAACCTTGTCATCGACCCCGCGGGCACGTTCGCAACGTTCGTGGATGAGGCCGGCGGCGAGGTCGAGGCGTTCAAAGATGAGGACGGCGAGGACCGCGGGGCCGTCGTTATCTCGCGGCAGATCGCGAAGAACGGTCGCTCGCGGGCGTGGCTCGGCGGCCAGTCGGTCCCGGCGAGCACGCTCGTCGAGGGCGGCGAGCTCCTCGTGGCGATCCACGGCCAGTCGGAGCAGCTGCGACTGACCCAGGAGGGCGCCCAGCGCACCGCGCTCGACGAGTACGGCGGCGAGGATGCGGCGGCCGCGATCGCGACGCTCGAGGAACGATACGACACCCTCGCGTCGCTCCGAGCCGAGCTCGAACGCCTGAGTACGAGTGCATCCGATCGCGAGGCCGAGCGCGAGCAACTTCGCGAGCTGATCGACGCCGTCGAGGCCGTGAACCCGGAGGTCGGGGAGGACGAGTCGCTGCTCCAACGCATCGAACGGCTGAGCAACCGCGAGCAGCTGCGCGCGGATATCGGCGGCGCGCACACGCTGCTGGCCGGTGAGGTTCCGGGCGGTTCGCTCAGCGATCGCGTGCGGGATGTGCGTACCAGCATCGATCGCGGCCTCCGCTCCGACACATCCCTCGACCTCGCGGCCGAGAACGCGGCCGACCTCGAGTACGCGATTGACGAGCTCGCCGAAACGCTCGCGCGCTATCTCGCGGATCTCGACACTGACGGCGTGGGCGAACTCGAAGCGCTCAACGATCGGCTCGCGACCCTCGAGAACCTCAAGCGGGACCACGGCAAGGACCTCGCGGTGATCCTCGCCGACTACGAGCAGGCGGGCATTCGCCTCCTCGAGCTCGCCGGTGACGACACCCGCCTGCCTCAGCTGAAGAGCGACGTAGAGGATGCGCAGCAGGCGCTCGAGGATGCCGCCACCAACCTGAGCGAGGTGCGCGCTCGGGCGGCCGAAGCGCTGCAGGCCGAGGCGACCGAAGAGCTGCGTGCCCTTGCCATGCCTCACGCGAAGCTCGTCGTCAGCGTGACGCCCGAAGCGAACATCCGCCGCCACGGACGCGACCGGATCGAGTTCCTGCTGGAGCCGCATCCCGGCAGCGATCCGACGCCGCTGCGAACCGGCGCATCCGGGGGTGAACTCAGCCGCGTGATGCTCGCCCTCGAGGTGGTGCTCGCGAGCGCGAACCCGGTGCCGACGCTCGTGTTCGATGAGGTGGATGCGGGAGTCGGCGGCGCGGCCGCACTCGAGATTGGCGCGCGGTTGCAACGACTGGCGCGTTCGAGCCAGGTCATCGTGGTGACGCACCTCGCGCAGGTCGCGGCGTTTGCGGATCACCATGTGCGCATCGAGAAGTCGACCTCCGGGGGAGTCACGAGCTCGTCGATCCGCGAACTCGACGAATCCGGGCGGGTCGAGGAGATGACGCGACTGCTGAGCGGCCTCACGGATTCCGAATCGGGACAGGCCCACGCCCAAGAATTACTGCGGCGTGCCGAAGAAGCGGGCGCAAGAGTCGCAAGGTGAGATAGGATCGAAATCCGTGAATGACGCAACTGCACCAGCCCCATCCGCGCCGACCGATACTCCGGTCAAGCAAATCTTCGTGACGGGCGGTGTGGTCTCCTCGCTCGGTAAGGGGCTTACCGCTGCCAGCCTGGGTAACCTGCTCACTGCTCGCGGTCTGCGCGTAGTCATGCAGAAGCTCGACCCTTATCTCAACGTCGATCCGGGCACGATGAACCCGTTCCAGCACGGGGAGGTATTCGTCACCGAGGACGGTGCCGAGACCGACCTTGATATCGGTCACTACGAGCGGTTCCTTGACGTCAACCTGACGCAGGCTGCGAACGTCACGACCGGGCAGATCTACTCCACAGTGATCTCGAAGGAACGCGCGGGCGAGTACCTCGGCGAGACCGTCCAGGTGATCCCGCACATCACCGACGAGATCAAGCGCCGCATGCGGCTGCAGGCCACGGAAGAGCCGCGCCCCGACGTGATCATCACCGAGGTCGGCGGCACGATCGGTGACATCGAATCGCAGCCGTTCATCGAATCGGCCCGCCAGCTGCGTCACGAGCTCGGCCGCAACAACGTCTTCTTCGTGCACGTCTCGCTCGTCCCGTTCATGGGTGCGTCGGGCGAGCAAAAGACGAAGCCCACGCAGCACTCGGTGGCGGCCCTTCGCTCGGCGGGTATTCAGCCAGATGCGCTGGTCCTTCGCAGCGACCGACCGGTGACCGAGGCGAACAAGGCCAAGATCGCGCTGATGTGCGACGTCGAGTCCGAGGCCGTCGTGAACACGCCGGACCTGCCCTCGATCTACGAGATTCCCCGCACGCTGCACGAGCAGGGGCTCGACTCGTACATCATCGAGCAGCTGCGCCTGCAGGTGGGGGAGTTCGAGTTCACCGACTGGGAGCGACTCCTCGACGTCGTACACGAGCCGAAGCACACCGTGACCATCGCGCTCGTCGGCAAGTACGTTGATCTGCCGGATGCCTACCTCTCGGTCACCGAGGCGCTCCGTGCGGGGGCCTTCGCCCACGGTTCTCGCGCCGAGATCCGCTGGATTCCTTCGGACGAGTGCGAGACCCCCGAGGGCGCCGCGGCGAAACTTGCGGACGTCGACGGGATCTGCGTGCCCGGTGGCTTCGGCATCCGTGGCATCGAGGGGAAGCTCGGCGCCCTGCGCTTCGCCCGCGAGAACCGCATCCCGGCCCTCGGTCTCTGCCTCGGCATGCAGTGCATGGTGATCGAGGCGGCTCGTAATCTCGCGGGGATCGAGGACGCATCGTCCTCTGAATTTGACGAGCAATCGAAGCACCCCGTCATCGCGACGATGGCGGAGCAGGTCGACATCGTCGAGCGCGGTCAGCTTGGCGGCACGATGCGCCTCGGGTCATACCCGGCAACGCTCGAGGAGGGCTCGGTCGCGGCCTCCGCGTACGGCACCGTCGAGGTGACCGAACGCCACCGCCACCGCTACGAGGTGAATAACGCGTACCGCGAGCGGATCGCGGATGCGGGGCTGCGCTTTTCGGGCACGTCGCCCGACGGCCAGCTCGTCGAGTTCGTGGAATTGCCGGAGGATGTGCATCCCTTCTATGTCGGGACGCAGGCTCACCCCGAGCTCAAGTCGCGTCCGAACCGCGCACACCCGCTGTTCAGCGGTCTCGTTGGGGCTGCGCTGGATCGTCAGGCCGCGAGCCGACTGGTCGAGGTCGACGCTGAAAACGGACAGGCCTAGCTAATGACTGTGGCGGAGGGCAAGGGCGTCGAGACGGGCATCCCGGAGTTCAAGGACATTCCCGAAGACCACGAGGTCCTCGAAAGCTCGACGCCGTATCGCGGCTGGGTGTGGAACCTGCGCGCCGAGACGGTTCGTTACGGCGACGGCGAGCTGCAGCGTGAATTCATCGACCACACCGGGGCGGTGCAGATCATTGCGCTCGATGAGGAGGACCGCGTCCTGTTCATCCGGCAGTATCGTCACCCGGTGCGTTCGCGAACGTGGGAGATCCCCGGCGGGCTCCTCGATGCTCCGGGCGAATCGGCGCTCGAAGCCGCGAAGCGTGAGCTCGCGGAGGAGGCCGACTACAGCGCCTCGCATTGGGCCGTGCTGGTGGACTTTTGGACCACTCCGGGCGGCTCGAGCGAGTCGATCCGCGTCTACCTCGCCCGCGGACTGAAGCCCACAGGCGAGACCTTTGCCCGCACGCACGAGGAGGCGGACATCGAGGTGGCGTGGATTCCCCTTGAGGATGCGGTCGACGCGATCCTTCGCGGCGACATCCACAACCCTGCGGTCTCGGTCGGCATCCTCGCGGCCAACGAGTCGCGGAGACGCAACTGGGAAACACTCCGCGACGAAAACGCCGAATGGCCGACTCGGCCGGAATTCCCGAAGGTGACGCCGAAGGCGCTCGCCAGCGGCAACCGGGCGTGACGGAGACGACGCCACTTCGCCAGTCGATCGACCGGTATTTGCGCTACCTCACGATCGAGCGGGGACTCTCGCGCAATTCCCTTCAGGCATACGAGCGCGATCTCGAGCGGTACTGCGAATTTCTCGCGGGCCGCGAGGTCGGCTCGCCCCGCGCGATCACCTCGGAGCACGCCCGCGAATTCGTGGCGTGGCTGCGCGCTCCGCAATCGGAGGATGGCTTGGGGCTGGCCGCGTCTTCGACGGGCCGCGCCGTGTCCAGCGTGCGCAGCCTGCACCGGTTCTTTGAGGAAGAGGGCGAGATCGAGGAGGACGTCACCCGCGATCTGCGCGCACCCAAGCTGCCGAGCCGCCTCCCAAAGGCCCTCACGATCGACGAGGTGCAGCGGCTGCTCGACGCCGCGGGTGGTGACGAGCCGCAGCAGATTCGTAATCGGGCGCTGCTCGAGTTGCTCTATGCCACCGGTGCGCGCATCAGCGAGGCAGTGTCGCTCGACGTCGACGACGTCATCGATCGGGATTTCGTGCGCGTTCGTGGCAAGGGCGACAAACAGCGCATCGTTCCGCTCGGCTCCTATGCGCAGGATGCGCTGAATGCATACCTTGTTCGGGTTCGGCCGTTATTCGCCTCGAAAGGGAAGGGGAGCCCCAGGCTCTTCCTCGGCGTCCGTGGGGCACCGCTCTCGCGACAGTCGGTCGGGCTCATCCTGCAGGAGATCGCGAAGAACGCGGACCTGCAGAAATCGGTATCGCCGCACACCCTGCGCCACTCGTTTGCGACGCACCTCATGCAGGGCGGGGCGGATGTGCGGGTTGTGCAGGAGCTGCTCGGCCACGCGTCGGTCTCGACGACGCAGATTTACACCAAGGTCACGCAGGATGCGCTGCGCGAGATGTACGCGACCTCGCATCCGCGGGCGCGCGGCTAGGTACCCACCAGGCACGAGCCACAATGTCGCCGGACTCGCTGGTCGCGGGATCCGCGATTCCTGACCGAGCGCGACTACTCGGTGGAGGAACCAGTCGTGCCCGTCGACTCCGAGGTCGAGTTCTGCGGGGAATTATTCTTGTCGGGAGTGAAGTTGGGCCGCGCGCCGCTGGAATTCGGCGCGGTTCCTTCGTTGTCGGGAGCTACGGTGTTCGGGCCATTGGTTGATCCGCCATTGGGACTGCTCGTCCCGCCGGTGCCGCCGCCGGTAGTGCCGCCGCCGGAGCCGCCATTAGTCGTGCCGGCATCGGTGCCGCCGCCATTGGAGCCGCCGCCATCGCTGCTGCCGCTCCCGACGTTGCCGCCGCCGGACGTGCCGCTATCAGGGGTCGTACCGCCCTGCCCGCCGCCATTCGGGACGCTTTCGTTGGGGGTGGATCCGGTGTCAGGTGTGGCGCTCGTTCGAGGCGTGTCGGAGCCCTGGTTCGAGGGCGATTGGGGCGTTGCGTCAGGCGTTGTGCCGGAGCCGCCGGGAGCGGTGTCGTCTCCGGTCGAGCCGGGTCCGCTCCCGTTCGGTCGTTCATCCTTGCCCTCGGGCTCGCCCGAGGGCAAGTCTTCCGTCGTCGGGTTGGCGCTATCGCCGGGCACGGGCTCACCCGTGCCGTTGCTGAGCGGCGAAGTGATGATGCGCATTTCAAACTCGGCCGCATCGCCACCGAGCTCCACGTGCATCTTCAACTCGTAGTTTTCGCCCTCTTTGAGGCTTGCCGCGAGTTCGCGCTCCAGCGTACGAAAGGTGTCCAGCTCGTCGCTCGTCACCTCGCGCCCCGCGCTGATCCCCAGCGACGGCCAAGAGCCGGGCGGCGTGGCGAGGTCGACCGTGCCATGGGTGAGCCATTCGGGCCGTTCAAGCGTCTGGATGCGCTCATACTCCGTCGCGGGATCGGCCACGAAGCTCGTCATGTTGAGCCAGTAAGTCGCTTCTTCCGCGGGACCAACCTGATTCACCGACGCAGTCGCCGGGCCCGCGCTCGTGACGTGTTCAATGAGCGCGCCCCACTGCGACTCGCTGCGTTCGAGTCGCGTTGTATTCAACTTGTGCTCGTTCGCGAAGGTGAGATCCACTTTCGCGACAGACTCGATCTCGCCGTAGAGCGACTGCATCAATGCGCCGACCGATGTGGGAGCAGCACCTTCACATATGTGGATCTCGAGCGTGAATCCCGGCTTGCCTTCGGCGACTTTGAGAACCGTGTAGCCAGTGACGACATCGGAGTCGTCGACTGCCGCGCGAATCAGTTCTTCTTGCGCGACGGCTTTGGTGTTCGTCGCGGAAAAATGGACGACGAGCCAAGCGACCACAAGCGCGACAACCACTGCGATCGCGATTGCTCCACCGAGGCGAAAACCTCGCCGCGCCGTTAGTTCCGCGAAAGACACATAGACCAGAATACTGGGAATGAGCGAAAAGCCACGTTAATAGTTGGTTTAAATAATTCGCGTCCAGATATTAAACCCTCAAGTAGCGCTTGAGGTGCCTTCTCGACACCCCCCTCTCGCCCATCCAAAATGGCCGGTCCCCGGGGATAGCATCGGGGAACGCGCGAAAGACTAGGAAGAGGAGGCGGTTGCCAATGGCCATTTCGGAAGCCGACCTGCCCGCACTGCCGGGCCTCGAAGTTCCCAAGGACCTGCTGAAGCCGACGAAGAAGCAAGAGCCTCGCACCGATCCCAACTTCGTGCCGGAGCCTGCGAAGGGTACCGAACCCGGGGTGCAGCGCTCCGCCGAAGCAGTATCGACGCGCCTCTACAACAAGTTCCCTGTTCCTGCACCGCTTACGAGTCACGGCCCGGCCCGAGTCATTGCGATGTGCAATCAGAAGGGTGGTGTTGGGAAGACCACGACGTCGATCAACCTCGCCGCCTCGCTCGCCGGGTATGGGCGTCGCGTCCTGTGCGTCGACTTCGACCCGCAGGGCGCACTGTCCGCGGGGCTTGGCGTCTCGACGCATAACGTCCCCACCATTTACGACCTCCTGATCGGTCAGATTAATGACCCCCGCGAGGCTATCCAGGAGACGGAGTTCGAGGGGCTCGACCTCATCCCTGCGAACATTGATCTCTCCGCCGCCGAAGTGCACCTCGTGACCGAGGTCGCCCGCGAGCAGATTCTCGCGTCGATCCTGCGTAAGGTCAGCGACGACTACGACGTCATCATCATCGACTGCCAGCCCTCGCTCGGCCTGCTTACGGTGAACGCGCTGACCGCCAGTCACGGCGTGATGATTCCACTCGAGTGCGAGTACTTCGCGCTGCGCGGCGTGGCGCTCCTCATCGAAACCATCGAGAAGGTGCGCTCGCGACTCAACCCGTCGCTGGAGCTCGACGGCATCCTGCCGACGATGTTCGACGGTCGCACCCTCCACTCCCGTGAAGTGCTTGACCGCGTCTTCGAGGTCTTCGGTGACAAGGTCTTCGACACCGTGATCGGCCGCACCGTCAAGTTCCCAGATGCGTCGGTCGCGGGTGTGCCGATCGTCGAGTTCGCGCCCACGCACCCTGCCGCGCAGGCCTATCGGCAGCTAGCCCGCGAGCTGGTGGCGCGCGGTGCAGCCGCCTAGCGAGCCCGACGCCGTCGAGCCTGATCCCGCTGAGCCTGATCCCGCCGAGGAAGACGACGATTTTCGCGTCGATCTCGACGTGTTCCAGGGCCCGTTTGATCTGCTGCTGCAGCTCATCTCGCGTCGCGAACTCGACATCACCGAAGTCGCGCTCTCCGACATCACGGATGAGTTCATCGCCTACGTCGCCCAGATCGACTCGACCGAGGACCTGAACCGGGCGACGGAGTTCATCGTCGTCGCGGCGACTCTCTTGGATATGAAGCTCGTGAGCCTGCTGCCGCAGGGCGACTATGTGGATGCGGAGGACGTCGCGATCCTCGAAGCGCGAGACCTGCTCTTCGCGCGACTGCTCCAGTATCGCGCCTACAAAGAGGCGGGGCTGTGGTTTGCGGAAAGATTCGTGGTGGAGGAAACTCGGCACGCGCGGACGGTGCCGCTCGAGGCGAAGTTTCGGGAGCGCATTCCCGAACTCGTGTGGACGACATCGCTCGAGGACTTCGCGGCGCTCGCGACGCTCGCCCTCACACCCAAGGCAATACCGACCGTCGGGCTCGACCACCTGCACGCACCGCTCGTCTCGATCCGGGAGCAGGCAAGCATCCTGGTGAATCGACTTCGCGAGAGCGGGCCGATGACGTTTCGCGAGCTCGTCGCGGACGCGGACGGCAAGGGCGTGCTCGTCGCACGGTTTCTCGCGATTCTTGAGCTCTATCGACGCGCCGCGGTCGAGCTCGAGCAGGGGACTCCGCTCGGCGAGCTCACCGTGACGTGGGATGCCGAGGATTGGCACGACGAAGAATTAACGACCCTGGGAGCGGACTATGACCGATGACGTGACCGACGCGACGCTTGCGGAGCGTGCGCTCGCCGCGAACGAAGCGACTGAGACCGAGGCAAGCTTCGAGGCCGCGCGTGAGAACACTGAGCTCGATCTCGACCGGGCTATCGAATCGATCCTGTTCGTGAGCGACGAGCCCGTTCCGCTCGTTTCGCTCGCCACGGCGGTGTCCGCGCCGGTGCGAAAGGTTCGGGATGCTGTGCTGCGGCTTGTTGACGACTATGATGGAAAGCTTGACGGGCCAATTCGAGGCTTTGAGCTTCGCGAGGTTGGCGGGGGATGGCGAATGTACGTGCGCGAGTCCTTCGACGAAATCGTGGGCGACTACGTCTCGGTCCGGCAGCCCTCGAAACTTTCGCAGGCAGCACTCGAGACACTAACCGTGATCGCGTACCGCCAGCCGGTCTCGCGATCACAGGTCGCGCAAGTGCGAGCCGTGAATGTCGATTCGGTTGTCCGGACGCTGCTCGCCCGCGGTCTGATTACTAAGGCGGGCCACGAAGAAATAACGGGCGCCACACTCTACGTGACGACCGAGCTGCTCCTGCAGCACCTAGGAATTAATTCACTCGAAGAACTGCCGAAGATCTCGCCACTTCTCGAGGACGGACGGGATGGATTTGATGCGTAACGAGCAGCCGAGATCAGGCCGCGGGGGTTCTTCGCGACGCCAATCGCAGGGTATACAGCGCTCGCGGAACACGCGCTGGGATGACCAGCGGGACCGTCCGGACTCGGAGTCGCGCGATGGCCGCGGCGGTAAGCGCGGCGCCCCTCGCAGCGGTGTGAACGGCGGCAGCCGGGGCGCTGCGGGCCGTGGCGGCCACCAGCGTCGTGACCAGGACGAGCGTGGTGGTTACCAGCGCAGTGACCGGGACGAGCGTGGCGGCTACGAACGTCGTGAGCGTGATGAGCGTGGCGGTCAGCAGCGTCGTGACCGGGATGAGCGTGGTGGTTACGAGCGACGGGATCGCGGCGAGCGTGGCGGCTATGAGCGTCAAGAGCGCGGCGAGCGCGGCGGGTACCAACGTCGCGACCGTGATGACCGCGGCGGCCAGCGCGGTGACCGTGATGAGCGTGGTGGTTACCAGCGACGGGATCGTGACGAGCGTGGCGGCTACCAACGTCGCGACCGTGATGACCGCGGCGGCCAGCGCGGTGACCGTGATGAGCGTGGTGGTTACCAGCGACGGGATCGTGACGAGCGTGGTGGTTACCAGCGACGGGATCGTGACGAGCGTGGCGGCTACGAGCGCCGCGACCGCGAGGACCGGGGCGCTCAACGTAACGATCGCGGTGGTTACGAGCGTCGCGATCGTGGTGAGCGTGGTGAGCGTGGCGGCTATGAGCGTCAGGAGCGCAGTGACCGGGGCGGTTACCAGCGTCGCGACCGCGATGAGCGCGGCGGCAACGAACGTCGCGAGCGCAGTGACCGTCGCGGCTACCAGCTCGAGGGGCGAGACCAGTCGCGCCCGAACCGTCGCCGGGCAGAGCCGACGCGTGGAAGCTGGCAGGACACCCGCAGCTACGAAGAACGTCAGCAGGCGCGGCAAGCGTCGCTCGAGGCCCGCGAAGACACCGAGCAAGGGCGCGCCGCAGTCCGGAAGGCCGCACAGCAGCGCCCCGACGGTGGTTACTCGCTCGCTGACTTCGACGACATCCCGTTCAACCCCGACCACCGACCCGAGGGCGCGGCTCCCGCATCAGACCGCAGCACCGAGGGCGTTCGCCTGCAGAAGGCGCTCGCGAACGCCGGCGTCGCATCGCGTCGCGTGTGCGAGCAGCTCATTACCGAGGGTCGGGTTGAGGTCAACGGCGAGGTCGTCACGGAACTCGGCAGCCGCATCCAGCCCGAGCAGGATCGCGTGACGGTCGACGGCACGCCCGTCCAGTTCGACCAGACGAAGCGGTACATCATCCTGAACAAGCCCGTCGGCGTCGTGTCTTCGTTGCACGACGAGGAGGGGCGCCCAGACCTGCGCCAGTACACGCAAGAATTCGAAGAGCGCGTGTACAACGTTGGCCGCCTTGACAATGACAGCTCGGGGCTGCTCATCCTCACGAACGACGGTGAGGTCGCGCACATCTTGTCGCACCCGTCGTATGAGATTTCGAAGACCTACGTCGTGAAGGTTAAGGGCAAGCTCACGGAGCGCGACCTCAACAAGCTGCTCGAAGGCGTCCGCCTCGAGGACGGCTTCGTCAAGTTCGACTCCGGGCACGTCATCGCGAAGGGCTCGACCTCGCGGGCAACGCTTGCCGAGGTCACCCTGCACTCGGGGAAGAACCGCGTTGTCCGTCGCATGTTCGACAGCATCGGGTTCCCCGTCGAGGAACTCGTGCGGCGTAGCTTCGGTCCGCTGCGGCTCGGCACGCTTCGCGCGGGGGAGATGCGCGAGCTCGACTCGCAGGAACTCGGCCGACTCCTTCGCCTCGCGCGCAAGGCAGAGGCCGCAAAAGCTCACCGCGAAGGCAAGGGGCAGGACAAGCCGACCGACGCATCGGATCGAGACCGTGGCCGGAACGACTCGAACCGAGACGGAGGATCACGTCGATGACACCCACGCGCACGAATTCCCCGGTGCTGGTCGTCGGCACGGGGCTGCTCGGTAGCTCGGTGGGCCTCGGCCTGCGGCGGCTCGGGGTGGATGTGCTGCTTTCCGATGCCTCGCCCGTCGCGCTCGGTCTCGCGGCCGATTATGGCGCGGGCCGGATCGCGCCGGCGAAATCCATCGCGACGGCGGCGCCCGAAGACGTACCCCAGATCGTGGTCGTGTGCGTGCCGCCCGATGTGGCCGGCGAGGTTGTCGTCTCGCAGCTCGAGGCATGGCCGGACGCGATCGTCACCGATGTCACGAGCGTCAAGGTCGCGCCCCTCGAACATGTCATCGATGCAGGTGCTGACCTGTCTCGCTACGTTGGTTCGCACCCGATGGCCGGACGTGAGACAGGCGGTCCGCTCGCCGGCCGCGCCGACCTCTTTACCGGGCGTCCGTGGGTCGTGGCCTCGAACGAAAAAACCACCGTGTTCGGCCTGCAAGAGGTCGAGGGCCTCGCGCTCGACCTCGGCTCGAGCGTCGTGAGCATGACGGCCGAGGAACATGACGACGCGGTTGCCCTTATCTCTCACGTGCCGCAGCTGCTGTCGACCGCAATGGCCGAGCGACTCCTTGAGGACGAGACCGACGCCACCGCGCTCGCGGGCGGCGGGCTGCGCGACGTGACGCGCATCGCCGCATCCGATCCGACCCTGTGGAGCCAGATTCTTGCCGCGAACGGGCCGCGCGTCGCGCGCATCCTGCGCCTGCTGGCCGACGACATCGTCGACCTCGCCGAGGCGCTCGAGGACATGAATCAGCCGGGTGCGCGTCGCAAGGTCGCCGAGCACATGCTCGCGGGCAACGAGGGCGTCGCGCGGATCCCGGGTAAGCACGGCTCGCGCCGCACATTTACGAACGTCACCGTCATGGTGGACGACCGTCCGGGCCAGCTCGCGCGACTCTTTCACGAGATCGGCGAGGCGGGCATCAACGTGGAAGAACTCGACATCGAGCACTCGCCGGGCGCCAACATTGGCCTCGCGACAATCGGCGTGTTGCCTGAGGTTCGACAAAAGCTCCTCGACGAGCTCGACGCACGCGGATGGAAGGTGGCGCAGTGACGGCGCGGGATCAAGCAGTGGTGGTCGCAATCGACGGGCCCTCGGGCTCGGGCAAGTCAACCGTGTCAAAGGCGGTCGCAAAGCGCCTGGACTGGCAGCTGCTCGACACGGGATCGGTCTATCGCGCCCTGACCTGGTATTCGCTGCAGCGGGGTGTTGACCTCGACGACAAGGATGCGGTCATCGCCACCGTGCCCGGTTTTCTCGAGGCGTGGTCGCTCTCGCTCTCACCGGATGAGCGCTGGGTCCGCGTCGGGGACACCGACGTGACCGATCGCATCCGCGAGACCGAAATCTCTGCTGTCGTCTCGAAGGTCGCGGGCATCCCAGAGGTGCGCGACGCGGTGAACCAGCGGTTCCGCGAGATTCTCGTGGGCACGGATGCGGACGGGATCGTCGCCGAAGGCCGCGACATTACGACGGTAGTTGCCCCGGATGCCCCCGTGCGCATCCTGCTCACCGCCGACGAGGACGTGCGCATCGCGCGCCGCCTCGCCGAGAAATCGGGGGAGGATGCGGCGCGCGTCGCCGCGACCGTCACCGAGCGGGATAAAAAGGATTCTCGCGTGACAAACTTCACCGCGGCAGCCGACGGGGTTGTCGTGCTTGACTCAACCGATCTCGGGCTCGAGGCGACCATCCAGGCCGCGCTCGACCTGATCTCAGCCAGGAGCGCCCAATGACAGACGCAACCAATACCCCCGGGTACGAACCCGAGTTCGTCGCTGGCGACGAATCCTACGAGGAAGCGTACGAAAGTCAGGCGGAGTCGTTCCAGGAGACTGTCGACGGCATCGACGACGAAACGGCCGAGATGCGCGCCGACGTGCTGCGTCGCGCACTGCTCGAGTACGACCTCGACGCCGATGACCGGGATGTGCTCGAGGGTCGCTTCGCTGACGACGGCACGTTCCTCATGCCGGCGCTTCCCGTGCTCGCGATCGTGGGTCGTCCGAATGTCGGTAAGTCGGCGCTCGTGAACCGCATCCTGGGCCGCCGCGAGGCGGTCGTCGAGGATGTGCCGGGCGTGACGCGCGACCGCGTCTCGTACCGCGCGCAGTGGGGCGATCGTCACTTCACCCTCGTGGACACGGGCGGTTGGGAACCCGACGCCAAGGGCATCGACCGTTCGGTGGCCCAGCAGGCCGAGATCGCGATCGAGCTCGCGGACGCGGTGCTCTTCGTGGTCGACGCAAACGTCGGGCCGACCTCGACCGACGAGGAGGTCGTGAAGCTGCTGCGACGGAGCGAACGCCCGGTGTTGCTCGTCGCCAACAAGATCGACGACCCGGTGCACGAGCCGAACGCCGCGATGCTCTGGAGCCTCGGACTCGGCGAGCCGCACGCGGTATCCGCACTGCACGGCCGTGGCGTCGCCGACATGCTCGACGAGGCCATGCGCATCCTGCCGACCGTCTCGAAGGTCGCGAAGGAAGAGGTTGGCGGACCGCGTCGCGTCGCGATTGTCGGCCGACCCAACGTCGGCAAGTCGAGCCTGCTGAACAAGGCCGCGGGGGAGACCCGCGTCGTTGTCAACGAGCTCGCCGGCACGACCCGCGACCCCGTCGACGAACTCGTCGAGCTCGGTGGCCAGACCTGGCGCTTCATCGACACCGCGGGCATCCGCCGTCGCGTGCACCTGCAGCAGGGCGCCGACTTCTACGCCTCCCTCCGCACCGCGACCGCGATCGACCGCGCCGAGGTCGCCGTCGTTGTGTTCGACGCCACCGAGCCGATCGGTGTGCAGGATGTGCGCATCGTCGAGATGGTGCTCGAGGCGGGCCGCGCGCTTGTGCTCGCCTTCAACAAGTGGGACGAGATCGACGACGAGCGGCGGTGGCTGCTCGAGCGCGAGATCGAGCAGGACCTCGGCCACGTGGACTGGGCGCCGCGCGTCAACATTTCCGCGAAGACCGGTCGACACCTCGACAAGCTCGTGCCGCGACTCAACACCGCACTCGAGTCGTGGGACACCCGAATCGCGACCGGCAAGCTCAACGCGTTTCTCACCGAACTCGCGCAGGGCTTCCCGCACCCGCTTCGCGGCGGCAAGCAGCCCCGCGTGCTCTTCGCGACGCAGGCGCAGACCCGCCCGCCGACGTTTGTCCTGTTCACGACCGGGTTCCTCGAGCCGGGGTACCGACGCTTCATCACGCGTCGACTCCGTGAGACGTTCGGATTCGAAGGCAGCCCGATTCGCGTAAACATGCGTGTACGTGAACGCAGATCAAAAAAGAAGTAGTCGGCGAGCCGTCCTGCGGTAACCGGGTGCGGAATATCGGTATCTAGTTGGGTAAGCTGGGAAGACGCAGGCAATTGCGTGTTTGACCCAGCCTTACCCACTGGAGGGAAACCCCATATGACCGATTTGCACGCTCAGTCTCAGGCGGACTGGTTCGATCGCGTCGAGACGGCGGAGAAGATGATCCCGCTCATCTCGAAGCTGTACCGCGAGCGAAACATCGTGACTTCGATTCACGGCCGCCGACTGATCAATCGATCAGCGATTGAAGTGATTAAGGCTCACCGCGCCGCACGGCGAAACCACGGCCAGGACCTCGAGCTCGAGCAGTCCATCGCGATCCTTGAGGTGCTCGGCGACCTGAGCATCGAGACCGCGTCGGTAGACATCGCGACGCTTGCGTACCTGTACTCGCAGGAGGCCGAGGGCACCGACCTCACCGAGTTCATCAAGGACCAGCTCAAGGAAGTTGGCCCCGTCGAGACGACGAACAAGTCGGCCAACGTAGTGCTCTATGGCTTCGGCCGTATCGGCCGCCTCCTCGCACGCATCCTGATCGACCAGGCGTCGACCGGCCCCGGCCTCCGCCTGCGCGCGATTGTCGTTCGTAAGAATGGCGAAGACGACATCGAAAAGCGCGCCTCGCTGCTGCGCCGCGACTCGGTCCATGGCCCGTTCAACGGCACGATCAAGGTCGACAAGGAAAACAACACGATCCTGGCGAACGGCACGCTGATCCAGGTCATCTACTCGAACGACCCGACCACGGTCGACTACACCGCGTACGGCATCGACGACGCGATCGTCGTTGACAACACCGGTCGCTGGCGCGACGAGGCTGGCCTCAGCCAGCACCTCCAGGCCAAGGGCACGAGCCGCGTGCTGCTCACCGCGCCGGGTAAGGGCAGCATCCCGAACATCGTGTTCGGCATCAACCAGGACGTCATCACCGACGAGACGAAGATTCTCTCGGCCGCATCCTGCACGACGAACGGCATCACCCCGGTGCTCGCCGCGCTCGACCGCAAGTACGGCGTGAAGCACGGTCACGTCGAGACGGTTCACTCGTTCACGAACGACCAGAACCTCATCGACAACTTCCACAAGGGTGCACGCCGCGGTCGCGCCGCGACGCTCAACATGGTGCTGACCGAGACCGGTGCCGCGAAGGCTGTCTCGAAGGCGCTGCCGCAGTTCGAGGGCAAACTCACCGGTAACGCGATCCGCGTTCCTACCCGGATGTCTCGATGGCCGTGCTCAACCTCGAGCTCGAGCAGGATGTCACGCGTGAGGACCTCAACGACTACCTCCGCAACGTCTCGCTGCACTCGAACCTGCGCCAGCAGATCGACTACGTTGAGTCGCCCGACATCGTCTCGACCGACTTCGTGGGCAACGACCGTGCCGGTGTCGTCGACGGTCTCGCTACCATCGCCACCGGTAACCGCGTCGTCCTCTATGTCTGGTACGACAACGAGTTCGGCTACTCGAAGCAGGTCGTTCGCACGATCGAGCACATCGGTGGGGTACACCCGCTCGTCGTGCCGGTTCGTCGCGAGGTGACCGCGGTCTAGTCCATGTTGCCGTTCACGTGAATCGTCGCGGAACTGAGATGGGGCACTCCGGAAGGAGCGCCCCATCTCACGTTTTCCGGGGGACAGGATTAAGGTTGGACTTGTGAGCGGTGGGGAGCCATTGGGGAGACGACCGGGATTGCAGCGGGCAGTTCGTGCGGTTCTTCCCGGTGTGCACACGGCGATGGGGTACCAGCGAGCGTGGTTGTGGTCCGACTTGCGCGCGGGCGTCGTATTGTCGGCGCTGCTGATTCCAGCGGGCATGGGGTATGCCGTCGCGTCTGGTCTGCCCGCCTACACCGGCCTTTACGCAACCATTGTGCCGCTGATTGCCTACGCCATTTTTGGGCCTTCGCGCATCCTGGTGCTTGGACCGGACTCGTCCCTGGCGCCAATCATCGCTGCCGCGATTATCCCGCTGGCGGTCGGGGATTCAGATCATGCGGTGGCGCTCGCCGGGCTACTGGCGATCATGGTCGGAATCCTGCTGTTCGTCGGCGGACTCTTGCGCCTAGGATTTCTGACCAGTCTCCTGTCGAAGCCCATACAAATCGGCTACCTCAACGCGATTGCGCTCATCGTGCTCGTGTCGCAGATCCCGGGGCTGCTCGGATTCTCGTCTTCCGGCGCTGCGCTTGCTGAGCGTGTCACTGGCATTGTCAGGGCGGTCACGAATGGTGAGGTGCAGGTGATTCCCGCACTGATCGGTTTCGGCTCGATCCTGGTGATGCTGTTTTTCAAGTGGGTCATTCGCCAAGCTGGACTCGGGATTCTCCTGGCCGTTCTGGTTGCGAGTGTGATTACCGCCGTATGGCAGCTCGGGGGCGTGATCCCCGTGGTCGGGCCGATGCCGGGCGGACTGCCGACTCCCGCGCTAGGAGGGCTGGCCTGGGGTGACGTCGGCATGCTGGTAGCGCCCGCCCTTGGTCTTGCGTTGATTGCGTTCGCTGATACCTCGGTCCTCTCTCGAACGATGGCCGCTCGGAGAGGCGAGTCGGTCGATGGAAGTCGCGAAATGATCGGTCTTGGAATTGCCAATGCTGCAGGTGGGGCCTTTGGCGGCTTCCCGATCTCGGCCTCAACCTCGAGGACCCCGGTCGCGGAGCAGGCCGGATCCAAGACTCAGTTCACGGGTGTGGTCGGGGCGGTGGCCGTGTTGCTCTTCATGCTCGTCGTGCCGGGCGTGACCGCCTACCTCCCCAATGCGGCGCTGGCCGCAGTCGTGATCGTGGCGGCCTCGAGCCTCATCGACGTTCCGGCCTACGTACGTCTCTGGCGCAATGATCCACCCGAGGCGGTGCTGTCGTCGTTCGCGTTCGTCGGGGTGTTCCTCGTTGGGGTGCTCGAAGGCATCGTGCTGGCGATCGTGCTTTCGTTTGTCGCCATGGCGTGGCGGGTGAGCCGGCCATATCGGGCCGAGCTCGGCCATGTGAGAGGACTGCGCGGATACCACGACGTCACGCGCCACGAAGCCGAGCGCATCGATGGCGTGGTCATCGCTCGGTTCGACGCACCGCTGTTTTTTGCCAACGCGAGTCTCTTCACGGACTTCATGCGGCGCACTGTTGATGCCGCGGTGAACGCAGCCGCCTTGGAGGGACGCCCCGCGATCGAGACCGTCATCCTGGCTTCGGAGCCGATCACCGATATCGACTCCACCGCGATGGACGAGATTCTGACCCTCGATACCTACCTTTCAGCGCGCGGCATGAAGTTGATCTTCGCCGAAATGAAGGGTCCCGTGCGCGATCACTTTGCCAACTATGAGCTCGTGCAGCGTTTCCCGCCCGATCGATTCGCGCCCACGGTCGGGGCAGCAGTCGACGCGATCACGGGTCAGCTACGCACGGACATCGCTGGCCCGGATGTTCTCGGAACGGATGGTAGCGATCGCGACCGCAGGCTGCCGGAGGGTTAACCGAGGGTTCTCAAATCCGCGTGGCAATAGGTCTGTAGACTCAGCTCTGTTTTCTGCCCGGCCATCCCGTCGGCGCATCCCGATCTCAGAAGTGAGGTATTAGCTCCGCATGGAGTCCCCCGAACGATCTATCTGGCCCGCCCTGCTCACTGACGACGCGGTGAGGCGGGTGGGCTCATGATCACAGCAGTGGGAACATTGTTGCTCGGGCTGCTTGTCATCGCCGTCATCATTGTCGCGAACGGGTACTTCGTTGCTCAAGAGTTCGCATACATGTCGGTGGATCGCACGCAACTTCGGGCTCGCGCTGAAGGCGGAGATAAGAGGGCTGCTCGGGCATTAGCGATCACCGATCGCACATCATTCATGCTCTCAGGGGCCCAGCTCGGCATCACTGTCACAGGACTTCTGGTCGGTTTCGTCGCTGAGCCGCTCGTTGGAGAATCACTCGGAATGCTGCTGGGCGGCGTTGGCGTTCCAGCCGGGGTGTCGGTCGCCGTTGGAACCGTACTGGCGTTGGCGTTGTCGACGATCGTGCAGATGATTTTCGGTGAACTATTTCCGAAGAACTACACCATTGCGGCGCCCATGAAATCCGCACTGGCCTTGGCGCGTTCGACATCCATGTACCTCGCGGTCACGGGCTGGCTAATCAAGTTCTTCGATGTGTCCTCGAATGCGGTGCTGCGGTTGTTTCGGATCGAACCGATTGAAGACCTCGACTCGTCTGCCACAGTTGAGGATCTCGACCACATTGTGACCAGTTCCCGGCTGAGCGGCGCCTTGGATGACCACACATACATGGTGTTGGACCGACTTCTGGACTTTCCCGACCGGAATGTCGGCCACGCGATGATTCCTCGCTCGCGTACGGATGTCCTCTCGGCGGGGGACACCGTCGGCCACGCGCGGGATCTGATGGCCACCGGTCACACGCGATACCCGATCATCGACGATGACCACGTGCCGGTTGGGGTCATTCACCTCCTCGACGTCCTCTCCACGGAGCTGTCAGAGACCTCGCTGGTGACTGAGCTGATGCGCCCCGCGTTGGTCGTTCCTGAATTGATGCGGTTGCCTGACACCGTTGCGAAGTTGCAGCAAGAGGACGAGAAGCTCGCCTGTGTAATTGACGAATACGGTGGGTTCATCGGCGTCATCACTCTCGAGGATCTGGCCGAGGAGATCCTTGGCGACGTCACCGACGAGCACGATCTTCCTCCCTCGCCGGACATCGCCGGGACGAGTCAAAATGAGTGGCTGGTCGACGGTGACTCTCCCCTTGATGAAGTTGAACGCGCGATTGGGCATGACCTCCCCGAAGGTGACTTTGAGACCGTCTCCGGGCTGGTGCTTGCCCACGCGGGGGGTCTCGTTGAAGAGGGCGAGACCTACGACATCCAGTTGGCCGCCCAACCCGAGGACTTCATCGACGCGAAACGTGCTGCAGTGCGGATTGTGCGCATCCATGTGGAATCCATTGAGCGCAACGTGCCAGCGGCCGTGCGATTGACGTTGATTGACGACAACTCATCATCGGGCGAGACGCAAGCCCGATCGGCCGGCGATGATGAGACTCAGGCAGAGGAAGGTCGCTAGCTCATGACCGAATGGTATTTCGCTCTTCCCGCAACGCTGTTGCTGATTGCGTTGTCGGCTTTCTTCGTCATTATCGAGTTCGCTCTCCTGGCAGCTCGACGGAACCGGTTAGAAGAGACCGCCGAAACTTCGGCATCTTCTCGCGCCGCACTACGCAGCCTCAACGAACTCACATTGATGTTGGCCGGTGCTCAGCTCGGTATCACCGCGTGCACGTTTGCTCTGGGAGCTATTACGAAGCCCTGGGTGCATGATGCACTGATGCCGGGGTTCGAGGCAATGGGGATCCCAATGGCTGTGGCCGAGGTCGCATCCTTCGTCCTGGCTCTCTTTGTCGTCACGTTCTTACATCTTGTCATCGGCGAGATGGCGCCCAAGTCCTGGGCGATCACTCACCCGGAATCAGCAATCAGGTTGATTGCGCTACCGGCCCGAGGGTTCATCAATGTATTCCGACCCCTGCTGTCGTGGATCAACCGAATCGCCAATCGATTGGTTACGGCGACGGGTGAAGAACCAGTGAATCGGGCGGCGGCGCGAGGTTACGATGCGGACACGCTGTACATGCTCGTCGAACACTCGAGGAACACCGGTGCTCTGGACGATGCCGCAGCGACGCAGATAGCCGGAGTCATTGAACTTGAACGCGCCACGGTCGGCCAAGCGGTCGATGCACCCGGCAACGATCCCAGCACATTACCGGCCACGGCCACGGTAGCGGATGTCCAGGCGGCTGCGCGGAACTCCGGGCACCTTCGGGTGTTGCTCTCAGATGACGAGTGGGCGACCCCTCGGGTGGTGCACGTACGCGACACGCTTCGGGCCGACAAGACAGAGCTGGCTAGGACCTGGTCGCGACCTGCCTTGACGCTGACGGACACAACTCCCATTCAGGAGGCACTGGAAACGATGCGGGTGGCGCGTGAACAACTCGTTGTGATCGTGTCCGCCACAAATCAACAGTCCGTCCGTGGCGTCCTGACCTGGGACTACATCTTGGACCATTTGTGGCCGAACATTGAAAAGGAACTCGACCGCGCCCAGGCGCGTCGTGAGAGCGAGAGCTAAAGCTCGCTCTCACGATGAAAAGGGGGCATAGCACCCGACAAGCTGCGCCGACGGTTTTCAGTGCATCGCCTGAGCCCCCGACACCTAGCCCGACCTAGGAAATCGGCAGCCAGCGATTCCTGACGCGCTTCGTCACGGCCGCGTGTTCGACCACGCAAAAGTTCGCAGCGCTGTCGCGCGTGTGCACACCAACGGACACGGCTTCGGCGTCGGAAAGTCCGGTGAATCGCGTCACGACCACAGGCATCCCGCGTTCGAGCGCGATGTCGCACGCCTCGACAGTGGCTACTTCGGCGCAGGCTTCGCGGATGCGTGGCTGCACATCCTGAGGGGCGATCGGCGCAATGAAACGGCCAAGCCTCAATGTGACTCGGTAGGACGGCATCGGTTACTCGCCGTGGTTGAGCGCAGAAGGCATTGCCGAGGCGATGCCTGACACAGATCGGGCTCTCGCGATCACAGCGAGGAGGCGCTCACGCAGCGCTTGCCCTCGCACCGCGTACTCCCGCTGCAGTCGCACATACTCGGCCTTGCCCTCTGCCGTTTCGATCGCAATCGGCGGCACGCCGTAGTCCGTCACCTCATAAGGTGAGGCCCGCATGTCCGTCCATCGGATCTCCCGCGCCAACGCGAAGGCGTCGAGCAGCAACTCACCGGGCACCAATGGCCCGAGCTTGATACACCATTTGTAGAGATCCATATTGGCGTGCAGGCATCCTGCCTGGTCCACAGCGCACTGCGACTCGCGGGTGGGCTGTTGGACGTTGAGCGGCCGCGCCTCCTCGGTGAAGAACCGAAACGCGTCATAGTGAGTGCAATTGATCTGATGCGACTCGACGACAGCATCCGTTCCTCGCTGCCCTAACCGAAGCGGCACCCGATGCCGGCGCTCCTCCTGCTTGTAGACCATCGCCCACTCGTGCAGGCCGAAGCATCCGAACCTTGCTGGCCGAGTCGCAATCGATTGGGTCAGATCCTCGATGCTTCGAACGAGGTCAGCCTTCGCCGCAAGAAACGCGACCACGTCCACCTGGACGCGACCCGACTCATCCACCCGATACCAGCGCTTGTCGCGCCAGGTCGGGGAGTCTTCGAGGCGACGACCGACGCCGGGGTGCCAGCGCCGCAAGACCGCGGGTTTGTAGGAGTAGTAGGTAAAGAGGAAGTCGTCGATCGCGTGCTTTGACCGGCGGCGCGGAAGTCTCGATAGACCTGCGTGAGCGCGTCTGCACGGACCCGGTGCTGCTGCTCGTGCCGCCGCCAGTCGCTCTCGGTGAGTGCGCGACCGTCGTCGAATGCGGATGCGCGGGCGGCGCGATCGACCAGTTCAGAAGGCACGTGGAGCATGATGACAACCAGTGTATTGCCTGCCTCGGTCGGCGGCTCGGTTTGCGAACGTCGGGGATGAGCAGCATGCTGGACTGCGTGAATTCGACTCCAACGCACTGGCACACCGATCGCGAAGCCCAGGAAATCTGGGATGTCGTCGACATCAACGGGCGCTCGGTGGGGCGCACGACGAAGCGAGGCGCACCCAGTTTTGCTCCAGGCGAGTTTCACATCGTCGTCGGTACGTGCGTGTTCACTCCACGCGGCGAGGTGCTCGTGACGCGCCGAGCGCCGAACAAGACCCATCCGGGAAAGTGGGAGTTCTCGGCGGGCAGCGCGCTCACCGGCGAATCAAGCGTTGAGGCGGCGCGTCGTGAGCTGGCCGAGGAGACGGGGCTCGAATTCGGGATTGAGGAGTTCCAGACCGTTGGGCGTCTCGTCGAGCCGATCGCGCTCTTTGATATCTATGCGGTGCAGATCCCCACCGTTGCCAGCGTGACCCTGCAGGCCGGCGAGGTGGACGACTACCGCTGGGTCGATCTGGATGCCGTGCTCGAGCAGCCGCGCGAGGTCGCCTTCACGGGGCCATGGAACCGACGCATTGACCAGATTCAGGATGTTCTGCGAAAGCTTGTCGAGGGATAGCGACGGGTGTAATTAGAGGTGAGGATGCTCGACCGGGCACGCTAGCGAGCCTCGGCTAGAAGCGAAGAGAGCCTGCGCGCAACCAGCACCGCAAAGACCGACCAGGGGAGTAGCGACGCCAGCGCGAACACGAGGCCCACTGTGCCGAAGTTCGAAGGCACAGCCATGAGTATCGCCGCGAGCAGCCCCCACACGGCGGTTGGCCGGCCGAAGACGGGGCTGCGGAACATCAACGACGCGAACACCAGCAGCGCCGCGAAGTTGAGAACGTAGTAGACGTCAAACGCCGTTCCGGTCCAGGTGGCGAGCATGCCCTCGGCGACAGCAAGCAGTGCCGTCTGCTCGGTCGGGCCTGCCGCCGAATAGAGCTGCGCGAGCTGCAGCATTTCGACCGGACGTGGGGAAGCCATGTACGCCGCCATGCCGAGAGTTCCAAACGCGAGGGCGACGGCCACCGCCGACCGACTGACTCGCCACAGCACCACCGCCAGCGCGAGGTAGACGAAGAACGTCAGCAGATTGCTTAGCGGGTAGAGAAGGTCGAGCGCAAGGAGACCCTGCACCGGCTCTTCAGTGAGCAGCTCGAGGAACTCGGCGGCGGTCTCGGGTGGCGGCCAGATCACGTAGAACACGATCTGCAGGGCGATGAGCGCGACGCTCACCACGGCCGACCAGATGCCGACGCGCACCAGCCCCGACCACTTTCGGATGTCGTTCAGGAGCTCATCCTCCTGAGATGCGTTCATTGGCGTGGCCTTCCGTGAGAGCAGCCTGTTGTTCTTGCGAGTTGGGTGACGGAGCCGGGGCGAGTCGACGGATGCAATGGTCAGCCCCGCGGCACGACGAAATCGACCAGCGTGCACGTCTCGCGGCCAAGGTCCCGCCAGTCGACGTCGAACTCGAGGGTCGCGATGGCGCTCGTTGGGAATTTCTCTGCCATGCGCATCCACCCGGGATTGGAATCGGGAACCCCGAGGGTCACGACGAGATCCTCGACGGTGGGGAAATGGCCGATCCAAAGGACGGACTGCGTCTCAGGGACGACCTCGCGAAGGATGCGCAGCGCCTGCGGTGTCGAGGCCTCGTAGATTTCGTCGAGGAAGTCGACTTGGCGGGCCTCGAGACCCTGCTTTTCAACCCGTGCCCACGTCTGGCGAGTGCGAGTCGACGACGAGCTCAGCACGCGCTCAATCGGTTGACCGAGAGACGTGAGATATTCGCCTGCCGCAAGCGCGTCTCGGCGCCCCCGCGCATTGAGCGGTCGCTCGTGGTCTGGGTCGCCGGTAGACCAATCGGACTTCGCGTGCCGCATGACGTGCAAGATTCGAGGCATGGCCTCAAGCGTAGGAGTTGCGAAGCGTAAATGGTGCGGATGCTCGTGGCTGTGGATAAATCCGCGGTGCGCTACCGTCTGTGGATGATTTTGACTGCCGAGATTTTGCGTTAGGATAGTGAGGTTGCTTCGGCAGCAGCCGGTAAACCGGCATCGGGCTGTGGCGCAGTTTGGTAGCGCACTTGACTGGGGGTTAAGGGGTTTACCCCCCCGGACGGCCCAAATACAACTGAAAATCGATGCCACGGGCTGTGGCGCAGCTTGGTAGCGCACCTGACTGGGGGTCAGGGGGTCGCAGGTTCAAATCCTGTCAGCCCGACAGAAAAGCCCTGATGAGACGCAAGTTTCATCAGGGCTTCATCGTTTCTGCCGACGGGTTTTTGTTGGTCCCCCTCTGGTCCCCCTGGCCGATTCCGAGCTGGCGCTTGGATACCGGGGACCGGGTCGAAATGGGCTGGCCTGTGGATAAGGGGACCAAAAGGGGACCAGAACCGCTCCGAGCATCGTTTCCGCCTCTCACAGCCGTCGCATCGACGACCCGGTGCGGCCGTTCTGGCGCTTCTGCCCCGACGGTGAAAGGAACGCATTCGCCTGCTCCGCAGCGGACGCAAGGTGTCGGTCGTCGGGGTGGAGATACCCGCGCGTGGTCTCCATCGATGCGTGCCCGAGGATCTCTTGGAGCACGTGTAGTGGGACACCGGCGTCGGCCATCCACGTCGCGCCCGTGTGGCGGAGCCCGTGACGGGTGAGATCGGGCAGGCCGAGGTTCGCGACGATCTTGTCCCAGTTCGTCGCATCCCGCACCGTCGCCGTCGTCAGCACACCGCCCTTCGGCCCGACCAACAGCTGCGCCTCGGGCTCTTTGCTTTCAGTAAGTCGTTCGAGCACCGGGCGCAGCGGCTCCAAGATCGGCACGCGCCGTTCTTTACGGCTCTTCGTGGGTTTGGTCACGAGGCCGCCTTTGCCGGGGAAGATCTGACGGGCGATGACGACGAGATTCTTGTCGAACCGCACATCCCCGACCTGCAACCCGGAAACCTCGGAGGAGCGCGCGGCGAGGAGGGCGGCGAGCATGACGAAGTCGCTGTAGGACTGGTCGATCTTCCCGCACGCCTTCGCGAGCCTGTTCAACGTCTTCATGTCCGGGATCGCGTGCGCCCGTGGTGATGCTTGCTCGGCTGACTGAGTGCGGAACGCGTTGCGATTCAGGCTGCGCTTGGCGCGGTTCTTCGCGGGGTTGATGGTGAGGAGCCCATCGCGTACGGCCTCGTCGAGCACGCGCACGAGGGGTGCGATGGAGTTCTTGATCGTGGATGCCCCGTAGCGCTGCTCCCATTCATCGATCGTCCGGTCGATGATCCCAGCCGTGATCTGCGTCACCGGCAGATGTCCCAGCGCGGGCAGCACCCGCAGCTTGAGCCCGAAACCGTAGGTCTCGCCGGTGGAGGTCGGATCAAGACCGCGCGCCCAGCGGTCGCCGATAGAGGTGACGAACTCCGTCAACGTCATGGCCGTGTCCATGCCCTTGACGGAGGAGTTGCGCAGTTGATCGAAGAACGCGTGTGCGGCGGCTTCGTCGGTGACGATCTCCGAGCGGATCACTCGGCGTTTCGTGATCGGGTCTGTCCACCTCGCCCGGGCACGGATGCCGTAGGAACGGCGCTCCATGTCGGTCGAGACCTTCACACCGATGGGCGGCACCGGCTTCGGATCAGCTTTCGGGAGCGGTTCACCCTTCCGCGGCATGATCTTGTTCCAACTCGACAAGCCACGCCTCGACCGCCTCAAGCCGGTAGCGGGCGATCCCACTCATGCGGATGAACGGCGGCCCGGTCCCCGCAGACCGCCACCGCGACAGGGTAGATTCCGACACCTTCAGATAGGTGGCAACATCGCGACTGTGCAGCAACGGAGACTGCACGACCGGTACCGTGGTCTCGTTCATGAGATCTCGCCCGTACGCGGATCGAGGGAACGATAGAACTGGTCCTCTTCCTCACGCCGCTTCTCAACCTCGGCGAGCACGAACTCGATGAACTCGGTCTCCCGGTCATCGATGATCACGTCCTCGACCTGAGGTGCTGGTGCTTCGCCGGGCCAGGCCGTCTGACGGGTGGGGCGATCACGGTCAAGACGCGTGCCGTTCGTGGCGACCCAGTCGCGAAGACGGAGCCGTGCGTCGGCGAAGTCTCGATGCCACGCCAGCGGTGCCGAACCACTCTTCTCCGCATCGAAGCAGCACAGCCAGTGCAGGTGCAGCGCGGACAGCTCCCACAGCAGTTCCGGGTGGTGGTGCCAGAACGGCGGGACAACTGCCGCCGGGAGTCCATAGGTACGGCGAAGCCAGTGCACCCAGCGGTTCAGTTCCAGCCACTCCGCTTCCAGGTCTTCGGGCCCGAGCAGGTTCCAGTTGATCGGATGCGGGGGCTCAACCAACAGTGGCCCTTCGAAGTCGGCATCGAACTCGACTTCTTCATCGACAGTGTCGTCTGCGGTGGTGTTCTCGTCCATGACGATCGCCACCGTCAGACGCTTGCGCGTGTCGGACTGGTGGGCTGAGCGCGGGTCGCCGCATCGTGGCCGAGATCATCATGGCTCGGCGCATCGTGATCGACGCTGGGGCGTCGGGGTGTGCGGTCGACCTCGTAGCGGGTGCGGGCGAGATCGTGGCCGATCCGAGAAGCGATGAACTCCTCCGCGGGCACCTGCTGCCCATCCTTCTCATACGTGTACTCGTGGATGCGTCCGGAGGCGACGAAGCGGTCGCCCTTGCGGAACCGTGCTGCAGCTTCCTCTGCGGTCTTGCGGAAGATCGCGAGGTCATGGAACGTCGGCTCCAACTGCGTGAACGACCCATCAGGCTCCTGCCGAGCATGCTCAATGCCGACACGGGCGTGAAACCTCGACACCCCATTCTCACCGACACTCAGCCGGGGCTGTGTGGCAATGAATCCTGAGATGGACTGCTGCGTATCGATGGTCATGGGGTACTCCTCTCAAAGACGGTGACCGCGGTGGTCGCCGTTCATTGGAGAGGTGCGCGGCACGTTCCCGCTCTTGACCTGGTTACGGGCGTTGACGCAAGGATTCTTCGACCACGGCCCGCTGTGCGCGGAGTTCGCCGCTGTCCCGCCTGCCCGTCCATGCGCGCAACTTCGCGACGATGGGTGGGGCTGCGCGAAGCAGGATGAGGCCGGTGCCGAATGGCAGGGTGCGAATCACGTCGGGCGGCATGATCGCCACCCGCCGGATCGAGCGCTGCGCGGTACGGGAGCCGTGGTCGCCGATGGTCGTGGAGTCCGTGATCTCATCGCGTTCCCCGATCAACGTGGTGAGGTCTTGGAGGTCGCGACTATTGGATGCCCCACCGAGGATGATCTTCACGATCGAGGCGTCCCAGATCGCGCCGGCAGCGTTCTCCGACCACTTCTCCCGTGCTTGGGCGAGTGACTGCAGCACCGGCATTGTCGTGATCCCCGTACCCCCGCCTTCCGCCATCAGCGTCGGTAAGGACGGGAGTGGGGCGAGATTCCCGATCTCATCGAGGGCGAGGAGCAGGGGCGGGTCGAGGCGCGCGGATGGTGATCTTGCGGCGAGGCGTCGGGCAGCTTCGACGAGGTCTTCCACGAACGCCGACACCAACGCCGCACTGTTATTCGCCCCAGCCCCCGTCGCCAAGAGATACACAGTGCCGCGTTTGCGGAGGAACTCTTCCGGGTCGAACCGCTCGTCTGGGCCGGGGCTCACGGCGTCGAGGACGCGCGGGTCGGCGAGGGCTGCGAGTGAGAGGGAGACGCCTTGCCAGATTGAGTCACGGGTGCGGGGGTCGGAGTCGATCATTGCTTGCAACGAGTCCGCCCACCCTGTTGCAGCGTTCGGGTTGGCGGTGAGGATCGCGACGGCATCGGACGCTGCGGCGGGGTCGAGGGTCCACCGGAACAACTCGGCTGGGGTGCGGTGGTCGAGGGCTGCTGCGTGGAGGAGGGCTTGGAGTGCGGTGCGGGTTTTCCCTTCCCAGAAGTCACCGCCCTCAACACCACCCGCGGACAGGCCGGTGCCGGCTGCGAGGCCGGTGGCGCGGATCATCGCCGTCAACGGGTCCTCACATCCCCGAATCGGCGACCACCGGAGCCCCGCCGGAACACCTTCGGCGAGGTGTTGCGGGTCGAACACCGCCACCGGCCGCCCCTCAGCACTGCGGGCGGTGAGAGTGGCGGTCAGGTTATCCGGGCGGGTGGAGGTCGTGACGACCGCACCGGGTGCGTCGAGGATCGCATTGATCACGACGTGCAGGCCCTTGCCTGAGCGCGGTGGCCCGATCAGCAGGATCGAGTCCTCGACACTCGCCCACACGTTCACGCCCCGCGATGCCCCGAGCAGATAGCCCACGTCTTGCGCTTCGGGCTTTGGCAGTGAGGGGCGGAGTTGCCCGCCGCGGCGCAGCAGCGCCTTCTCCGACGCAGCGGTGGTGACATCGGTGCGGGTCGCGATCCCGACGATCCGATACGGGTCGATCTTCGTGCGCCGGGTGTGCTCCCGGAACGTGCGCCACACCCACCAGCCCGCGGCACCAACCGTGATGATCAGGAGCCCCGCGACGATCCAGTAGACGACGGCGTTGAGCCCATCGGCACCAAGCGCGGTACCCGGGTCGGCGGGGTGCAAGAGTACGCCGAGACCGGATTCGATGCCACCGCTCGGCTGCGCGGCCCCTGTCGCCCACGCGGCGATCGTGCCGGTCATCCGGAGGATGACGGCAAGGGCCGCGGCCGCGATGAGGGCGATGATCCCGAGGTTCGCTAGCTCATCACCGAGCGCCCCGCCCTGCCTCGGGGTGCTCATGCGAGCCTGCTGACGACGAGGGTGCCGGAGATACGGCCGAGGAGAATCACTTCACCCGTCACCGCGGCCGCTGCTTGTTCCGTGGTGAGAAGCGCGCGGGCGGTGCCGTCGGGACTGGCATCTGAGTGGGCGTGGATGACCGCGACCGCGACATCCTCACCCGGCACGAACCCAGAACCCGCGACCTGATGCAGCACCGGCGGCACCGCTGCCACCGGAGGCCTCACCACCTCCGGTGCCGGTGCCTCCCAAGGTCTCGCGGTGGGTCGTTCTCGTGGTGGGGTGATGATGTCGGTGAACGTAGACCCGTCCGCTTCCCGAACCTGCACCCGCAGCGGCGTCCGGTGCCGGGCTGCGAGGGTGTCGAGAATCGCGGGGAACGATTCGCGCCGCCACCCGGGTGCGAATGGCTGCGGCAGATACGGTGCTCCGTCGACGGTGACACTCATGACGCCGTCCACGCTGATGGTGAACTCCACCACCGGCACCACCACCGGCCCACCACTCTTGGGTGCAGGTGCTGTCGGGGGCTGAGTGTCGGGGTTGGTGCGGCGGTAGCGGGGCTTCGGGGTCACAAGCGGGTCCTTCCAAGACGAACAGCGGTCGCCATGCAGGTGCACCCGCACCGCCTGAGCGCAGAAAAGGCGGGATGGCACGAACCTGGGGGTTGGTTCGTGCCCTCCCGTGCTGACCCACCATGTGGGGGGCGCCAGCGGATCAGCAGCCTGTGGTTAGTCCTCCTTTGCTCCCTCGAACTGGGCCTTGAACTCCTCGAACGCCTCGTCCTCCTCACGGACGTACCCAGTGCGTTCGCGGGCGATCGCGAGGCGGCGACCGAACAGCAGCACCCCGCCGGTTACGGCGGCGATCAGGCCACCGGCGAGCCCGAGCGGCCACCAGTTGCCATCCGCGCCGGTCTGCGCCAACTCACCCGGCGTGCCGGGCTCCTCGGGCGTCTCCGGCACGGGGGTGACGATGGTGGTCTCATCCGGTGCGCCGCAGAGGCCACGGTGCAGGATCAGGCCGTCCTCGTCGATCACCGTCTCCACCCAGTAATAGGTGCCGACCTCATCGAAGATCACCTCATCCGAGGTGTAGTCGCCGGGACCGTCGAGGTCGATCGCGGCGGAGGTGAACACGAGCTCTTCCGCGGTGCACAGCGCCTCATCGGTGTGCTGCCGGTACGCCTCGAACACGAGCCGTGCCCCCTCCGGCACGGTGCCGGTGACGGTTGCGACATCATGCGCCGCCTCACCCAACACGACGGTGGGCACCGCGTTCGTCTTCACCCGCAGTTCTTCCGGCTGCTCGGTGACGACGGTCGTCTCGCCCGGTGCTCCACACTTCCCTTCAGCGATCACATCGCCGTCGGTCGCATAGAGGGTTTCGACCCAGTACACGTTCCCAGGCTCCGCGGCGATGGTGGTGCCGGAGTGGTAGATGCCGGCCTGGGTGACGGGGATCTCGTCGCTGACGAAGAACGGCGACTCACACACCGCCCCGACCTCTGCCGGGTGCGGCCCGTAGGCGCGGAACACCAGGTACGCGCCGTCGGGAATCTTCGTGCCCTGCACCAGCGCGGTGTCCGAGAACGGTTCCCCGACAGCTGCTTCCGGGGTTGCCTGCGTGATCACCGACACCGGCACCTCCGTGCCTGTCGGTGGGACGTAGAAGCGTTCCAGTACATCCGCCGGAGACGACTGATAGGGCTGCACCCGGTCGTCGCCCTCGAACGTCGTCACGAGCACATAGAACCCCGGCTCGGTCGGCACGATCTTGTCGTCATCCGTGTAGCCGAGCTTGTAGACCCCATTCCTCGCCGGCGTCGTGAGCTCCGCCAGTACCGGTGCCGTGGTCAGGTCGAGATCATCCGTGAGTTCGGTATCGGTGGCGAAGGGGCCGTAGACGGTGTGTCGGAGCACGTCGAGGTCGGGGCTCCAGTAGCCATCGCCGGTGAAGTCGCCGTGGTTTGCCGGGAACCCCGACACGGTGGCGACATCGAAGGCGCGGCCGTCGGGGTGCACGTTGTACTCGCGCATCAGCGAGGTCACCGTGATTGGCCATCGCACGGATGTCGTCTCGACGTTGATGCCGTAATCGTCGGCCCAGTCGTTTGCGAGGTAGTCGCGCACCCACTCCGGCTGCGAGGACTTCTTAACCTCCCACACCCAGGTCACGAACCCGCCCGACGGCGCCACCACCGACGGTGACGTGTAGACGCCAGGGCCATCCGCAGTGACCGTCACCGTGCCGAGAGGAACCGCGTTCGAGTCGATCGCCGTGTTCTGTGCCGGGGGCAGGGTTCCGGGGACTTGGTAGGCGGTGCCCTCGAACACCACCGGAATGTGTGCGCCGTCCTTCTTCAACCACACACCGTTGCTGCTCGATACGGTGATCGTGTCCCTCAGGGCATCACTAGGGACGGCGAGGCGCTGGTCGGCTTCGGAGACGGTGACGGGCTGGAACGGCACCACCGAGGTCTCAGCGACCTGCCCGAACCGGTCGGTGAACGAGTCGGTCAGGTACTTCGCGTTCTCGCCGTGCGCGGCCTTGTCGATCGACCACACCCACGTGTAGAACCCCGATTCCGGGGCGATGATCGTGCCAGGCGACGAATACGACCCCGCACCCGTCAACGTCACCGTCTCGGCGCCCGCGACAGGGGCGCCAGCTGGTGGGGTGTCCGATTCGGTGGGCTGCTCATCGAACGGCCCATACAAGGTGCCGGTCGCGGTCACCTCGACAGGGTTCCCGTCGAGGTGAATCCAGGTGCCCTTCGACACCGACACCGTCAGCCCGTCCACGAACGCATCACCTTCAGCGACGAAGCGGGACGCAACCTGGGTGCTGATCTCCGGCTGGAAATCAAGGTCGATCACCGGAGACTCCACCGACGCCGACAACCCCGTGGAAGAGCCCGCGACAGCGGCGACAAGGCGCTGCGCACCGGGCGTCGTGTAGAGATCGAGCGCGGCCCCATATCCGGCGGCGGCGATGTTCATCGACGCGCCGATCTTGTACGACGGAACTCCATCAGCGGGGGTGCCGGTGATCGGGTGCGCACCGACGGCGAGATTCCGAGTCGAGGCCCCGTCCGCGAACACCGCATTCGTTAGCGACGCACTCCCCGTGAGAGAGTCCGGATGCGCTGCAACGGTGAGGGTGCCGTTGTACTGATCCGTCATGTCCAGCGCTAGGGACAACGACGGGTCCGTGACCGCGTTCACTGCTGCCTGCTGCCGCATGGTCGAGAGGTTCGCGAGGATCGTGCCCCGCTCCGACGCCGGCGCGCGGCCGACGTAGTAGGTGTCACCGGACATGCCGTGGGAGTTGTAGGTGCCAGCGCTGGTGACCGACCACACATACAAGGCGACCGCGGAGGTCACATTCGCATCGCCCGACTGCCCCCACCGGTCCAGGACATAGTTCAACTCCGCGAGTTGCTGCCTCGACAACGAATCCAGCGACGTGATCGTCTCCGGGCCGGAGGTTTGCGCGAACGGAGAATCAGCATCCAAGTCAGCGCAATACGCCTGCCGGCCATCGACATCGGTGTTGTAGGCGCCGAGGAACCCCATCCCGATGTCGTACCCGACGCCAAGACTGCCCGCATGAGCTGCCGGTGCATTCAGCGCGAGCGACCCGGCGAGAAGGAACAGGGCCAGCAGCACCGACAACCAGCGCCGCACCCCTCTCCTTGGTGGCGCAGCTACCGGCTGCGGAATGTGGGTGAGTGATCCTGACACGAGATGCCTCCTGACGTTCTGGTGAGCAGCAACCCGGCACGGGTCGCCTTCACAGCAGGTGCACCGCCCAGGCCATCGACCTCACAACCCCGGACCCTGCGGCCTCCGGCCGAGACCGGGCTTCTCCTGATCGAGCGGCTCGGCCTCGAGCCCTGCCCGCTCCCGCACCGCACGATGCGCACCGTCACGTACTCCGTGGAGGAGTTCGCGGATGTCGTCGTAGCCGGTGATGATCGACCCGAGCCGGTCACGCAACAGGCGGTGACACCCCGCAGACGCGGCACTCGTCAGCGGCCCAGGGACCGCACCGACCGGACGACCCAGTTCCATCGCACGGGCGGCGGTGTGGAGGGAGCCCGAGCGGTAGCCGGCCTCGGTGATGACGACGGTGCCGGAGAGCGCGGCGAGGAGCCTGCCGCGTTGCAGAAACCGCCACCTCGTCGGCGCAGCACTGGGCGGCAACTCACTCAACAACACGCCGTCGTTGGCGACCTGGCCCAGGAGTTCGGTGTGCCCTGCCGGGTAGGGGCGGTCCAGGCCTCCGGCGAGCACCGCGATCGTGGAACCATCAGAGGCGAGCGCGGCACGGTGTGCGGCGCCGTCGATCCCGTAGGCCCCACCGGAGAGCACCGTGCGGCCATCCGAGACCGACGCCTGCACCAACTCCGTCGTGACGTGTTCCCCGTACCCGGTGGACGCCCGCGCCCCGGTGACGGCGAGGCGATCCCACACCGGCCCTACGAGCAGGCTGGTGTCGCCTTTCGCCCACAGGGCCACCGGGGCATGATCTCCGAGCGCGTTGGCCGATGCCGGCCAGTCCGGATCACCGGGGATCAGCACCCGCAGCCCGTGCCGCTCAGTCTCCGCAATCACCCGCCGCACCTGGGCCGCGTCGAGGCGCGGGGCCAGACGCCGCTGCCAGGTGTCACCATCCGGCCCGACCGGCACCTCATCGGCGACGGCACGGGCCACAGTCTCGGATGCGCCGACGGTGCGGATCATCCGCCCCGTCACCGCATCACCGGGTTCAGAGACAGTCGCGAGGATGATCCTCGCGGTGCGCTCGTCGGTGGCGAGCTCGTTGATCGTGTCCATCGGTTCTGCTCCCTCGGTCGTGGCGAATCAATCGAGAGATAGGTACGAACCTGCACGCCACGCTGGTCACCGAGAGCAAGCCGGTCGCGGCGGGAACTTACAACCTCACAGCACCCCACAGATCGGCGAAAACTGTTGGAATCACGCGGAAAGAGGCTTCAGAATTCCTGAACCCGAGCGTTTTGTCTCATCCGCGCGGTCGTATCGAACGCGGCGAGCTCTGCCGGGTGGAGCTGGTGTTGCACGACGAAGGATCGTTCTTTGATCCGCCACAGCCCTTGCCCGGTGCCGAGGCCTGGGAGGAGTTTCTGTTCGGTGTCGGTGAGGCCGAGGGCTGCGGCGGTGGCTCCGAGTTGGTCGGGTTCTTGCCGATAGATAATCCGCGTCTCCGCATTCGCCAGCAGTGAATTGGCGAGGGCTCGCATGGCGGAACCTTGGTCGCCGACGTTGTCGAGGTCGGTGAGTTTGTGAAAGATCAGCATGTTCGCGATCCCGTAGTGCCTTGCCAGCCTCCATTGCGCATCCATGCGTTTCAGGAGGGCTGGGTAGGCCATGAGTCGCCAGGCTTCGTCGTAGATCACCCACCGGTGCCCACCATTCGGGTCCATCAGCGCTGACTCCATCCATGCCGACGAGCACGTCATCAGCACCGAGATCAGTGTCGAGTTCTCCGCCACCCGCGACAAGTCCAGGCTGACCATCGGCAATGACGGGTCGAACCGCACCGTCGACGGCCCATCGAACAGCCCGGCGAGGTCACCAGCGACGAGGCGACGGAGGGCGTGTCCGACGAGGCGGCCATCTTCCGAGAGCCGCCCGTCGGTGTCGGTTGCGGGGTCAGGTGTGAGGATGCGGTCGACGACCATCGGCAGGATCGGCACCTCGGATGAGCGGACAGCGTCTTGGAGGGCGAGGTCAATCGCGGTGTGCTCCAACGGTGACAGCACCCGATCCAGCACCGTCTCCGCAAGAGCGCCGATCAGCTCACGGCGGCGAGAGGCAACCTGCGCCGCCCATTCGGCGTCTGAGAGGCCGCCGGGGCGGTGGCCTTCATCGAGCGGGTTGAGACGGTTCCGCAGCCCATGGCCCAGGACGATCGCACGCCCGCCGACCGCTTCCGCAACAGCAGTGTGCTCGCCCTTCGGATCGCCGGGGACGTAGACGCGGCGGCCGAACGGGATCGACCGTGTGTAGAGGGATTTCGCGAGGGACGATTTGCCGGAGCCGACGATCCCTGCGAGGACGATGTTCGGCGCGGTGATGACACCTCGGGCGTAAAGCGTCCAAGGGTCGTAGACGAATGAACCTCCGGAGTAGAGGTCCTGCCCGATGAACACCCCGTCAGCACCGAGACCACCTTCAGCGAGAAACGGGTACGCCCCCGCGAGCGTCGCGGAGGTGTCCTGATGACGGGGCAAGCGAAACCTGCCCGGAGTCCGAAGCGCCGCCGCCCCGGGTTCGCCTGCTGCGGGGAGGTAGTTGGTGTTGCGGCGTTCGGCACGCTCCGCCGCCACCCGCTCACGTTCGACCGCCTGGCCGACCTTACGGGCGTCGGTCTCGATCTTCACCGCGGCATGCTTGCGCGCCTTCCGGTATTTGCGGTGTTCCCCGGCGGGTTCCACCAGTGCCGCGGTGTGGAGCTTCTGCCGATCGCTCACAGTGCTCGCCCCCGCGACAGCGAGGACGAGCGGGACGGCGCGAACGGGTCATCCTCATCCTCGACCATTTCGGTTTGCCGACGGGCTTTTGGACGTGCCGGTGTGCGCTTGGCCGCCGGAGCCTCGGCAGCGGGTTCCGGTGGTTCGGGGTGCGTGCGCAGGAGGGAGACGTGTCCGTGGTCGTGGTTGTACGTCAGCATGTACTCGCCGCTGCGGGTGGTGCGGTCGAGGAGGCCGGCAGGGATGGCGTCATAGACGTACCCGTTGACGAGCGCCGCCTGAGTGGTCTCATCTCCCATGTCGAACCCGGCCAGATGCTCGATCGCCGTATTGGCCCCGTCGCGGTCGATGATCGCCAGCACCTCATCAGCGTCCTGCCCTTGCAGGAACACCACGCTCACCCACCGCGACACCGACGGCGGGTCTGTGGGTTCGGGGTGCCAGGCGATCCGCCCAGACGCGGCCATTGCCGCATCCACCCGATCATGCACCGCATCCACCAGAGCGGCCGCCTGCTGCAGTTCAGCGGTCGCGGTCAGCGCGTTCGTCGCGCCGGCGGCTTGATCCCCGGCATCGTCATACGCGCGAACTCGGTGGGTGACGTGCACGGTCGCGACCTGATCGAACACTTGGCGAAGCGATCGCACCCCGGCGAGGAGATCACCCAGCACCGCATACGTGTCGGCAGGGTCCTCGAAGACACGGGTTGCGTGCGCGAGGCCACGGAGGGCTTCGGAGGCATCTGCCGCATCCGCGGTCGGGTTCTGAAAGGTCGGCATCGGTTACTCCTCAGACGGTGCGGCACAGCGGCAGGGCTGCGACGGTGAAGGCTTGGGCTTGCTGCCCGACAAGACGGCGGGTCTCACAAGACGCTTGGATCGCGGCCTGTTCGATCGCCGCGACCGCGGTGTCGAGCTCTTCCGGCGTGGGCGCGCTGATCGAGATGAGGCCGGTGTAGCGGAGGACGCCGTGGCCGGCGGTGAGGTCTGCTTCTTGTTGGAGGACATCGCCGTATTCGGCGGTTTGGGAGGCGTCTTCGATCTGCCCCATCTTGGAGCGTTGCGCCGCATCCGAGATCAGCTCGGTCTTCTTCTTCCGAATATCCCTCGCCGCCTGATCCGAACGGATCGGCGTGCACACCAGCGAAAACGAGCGCTGAATCCCCGACGACAGCAACACCGGGGCGAGGAACCCCGGATACACCTGAGACCTCGGCCACTCGCTGATCCACAGCACCGCGTGGTGTGCGGAGTCCGACCGCAACCGATCCCACGACTCCGTCACCGCCACGGGTCCCGCAGTCGCAAGGCTCCGACCGATGTCGCCGTGACGTTCAAGAAGCGCAGCGGTGGCGGGGTCATACGCGGATCGGAGGATCACGGCGACCTCTGCTGGTGTGAGCCAAGCACCGACGGTGAGTTCCGCGGCGCGCAGCGCGGTCACGAGCGTCGTCATCTCCTGACGGAGCACTGCCGCAGCCCCCTTGATCCCGCCACCGTTGGTTCGCACCTGGCGTGCTGCGGCGCGGAGGTCGAGGGCGAGACTGATCGTCGTCGCGTGACGTTCCCCGGCGGGGCCTGCGCGGTCGATGAGTTCCCGGTAGACCGTCGAGGTCCACGAGCCGTCATCCGTGCCGTGACTGCGCCACCACTCAACGAGACCAGAGCCTCCGTCGGGGAGAGTGCGTTCGCAGACCTGGAGACGCGCGATCCTGCCGGAGCGGCAGGTCGTGGCGAGCACGCGCCCCCAGGTGGCGACGCGGCGTTCTTGTTCGCTTGGGTCGAGGAGCACGAACGCGGGATGCGACACCGCGATGATCGCCGTGAGCGTCTGATTGTGGGGGTCGTGGATCATCGCCGCCCACGTCTCGGGGTCTTCCCACTCGCGGAGCGCGGCGGCATCGCCCGGGAGTGCGAGGGTGCCTGCGGGGCGGGGTTTCACGATCCTGCGCCGGAACACGGTCTGCCGTGCCTGTGTGCGTGCGACCCACCGGAAGGTGACGGGCACCCACTCGATGAGCTTCCTGCCCCCGACCGGCGTCCACGCGAGGGCTGCGCTGAGGAGCCAGATGGGTGCGGTCCAGGTCAGGAGGATGCCGCCGCCGGCGTAGAGGGCACCGACGATGGAGAGCACTCCGACGGCGAGGACGATGAGTTGTGGGAGGGAGAGGCCGAGGAGGATACCGCGGCGGGTGAGGCGGGAGAACTGCACCGCCCGCAACCCAAACTCCACCGTGCTCTGCTGGTTCGACATCGGCTAGTCCTTTCCGGTCGTCTGCTTCGGAGCCGGTGGTGGCGTCTGCTTCGCCGGTGGCACAGACGGCGACGTGGGCGGTGCCGTGGGCGTGTGGTTCGGTGCGGGAGACGGTGCCGGCTGGACGGTTTCACCCGCACCGGCCGCGTGGCCTTCCGCAGCCCCACCGACAGCGCCGCCGAGTTTCGGACCCGCGGTTGCGGCGGCTTTGGCGACTTGCGCGCCGATCACGACCGCAGCCGCAGGCCCTGCAGCGGCTGCACCAGCACCTGTCCCAGCACCGGCCGCACCAGCTCCACCTCCCGCGCTCCCTGCGCCAGCACCAGCGGCGGCGCCGGAACCACCGCTCGCCGCTGATCCACCACCAGCACTGGGCGCCGCTGTCGATGCTGGTGACGTGCCACCACCAGACGGTGCCGCGCCCCCACCCTTGTCGCCGGCGCCGTCGAGGACCTTCTTGGCGCCGTCGGCCTTCGGGGCCGAGGGCACGGGGACGGGGCGGTTGAGAGCGGATTTCGCTTCTTGTTCCGCGCTCATCGAGTGGTACATATCGAACCCGACGAAGCTGACGAACTTGTACGTCATGTAGGGGGCGAACGCGGCGATGAACATCAACACGACCCCAGCGATGGGATCACTGATCGACGCGAGATCGAGTTCGATCGGTGCGGAGACTTGGGTGATGGCGACGAGGAAGATCACCACGAGCACGAGCTTCGACAGGATCAGGGCGATCACGAACGTCGCCCACTTCCCGAACCATCCCTTGGTGGCGTCCCAGGAGAAACCGGCGAGAGCGATGGGAGCGAACACGATCGCGACGAGCAGGAGGGCTTTGCGGATCAGGAGCGAGAACCACACGATCGCAGCCGCGCTAATGGCGAGGCCGGCGAGGAAGATCGTGACGATCGCCCCGACACCGGGCGCGGCGATGTTGATCCCCGCGAACCCTGCGGCAAGCAGCGTGATGCGGTCGCCGATGGATTCCATCGTGTTCCCGGTGGCTTGCGCGATCCCGACCGCGAGCTGGTCCGTGATCTCCAACAGGAGCCCGGTGAGGCCGATGGCGACGAAGGAACCGAGGATGCTCTTCGCAGCCCCCGTAGCGGCGCGGGTGAGGGCGGTGGGGTCGCGGTGGATGAGGCCGGTGATCAGTTGCAGGCAGAAGAAGATCAGCACCACGAACACCGCCACCCCGAACAGGATGTTGTAGACCCCGACGTAACCTTCGTCGGTGACATCGACGAGGGTGGTCGTGTCGAACACCGCCCACACAGCCTCGAAGAGCCAGGCGGCGGCGCCTCCCATGGCTTGGGCGAGCCAGTCGAACGGCGCCGCGATCAACGTGGCGGCGCCTTGGCCGACGGTGTCGCACACGGCCGAGATGACCGGCACATCACACACACTCATCGCATCCTCCTTCCCTCACGCGGTGGGGCTAGACGGCTTGGCCTACGCCCCAGAAGAAGTTGATGAGCGTCACCGATGCGCCGCAGATGATCGCCGCTCCACAGGACACGAGTACCCCGACCTTCCCGCGCGACGCGAGATGTGGGTTGCTGCTGTTCGCGCCGAATCCCCACACGATCGCGGAGACGATCAGGGCGAGGACGGAGAGGATCAGGCCGACGGTCATCACCGCGCCGACGATGATGCGCAACTGCTCGATACCCGGAAGCCCGGTACCGTTCGGATCAATATCAATCACAGGGTGCTCCTTCAGCTCACACCGCCACCAAGGAGGCGGACTTGCCAGCCAGGTGCACCCACTTGCCCACGGCGAATCTAGGAGCTCTCCTAAAATGAGGAGATGACGGGAAATACCGAGACAACGAGGCCTCTGGTGATGTACGTCGTGCACGCGAAGGGCGCGAACCGAATCAGTTACCTGAGCGTTGAGAAGATCAGCGAAGCCTTCGATAAGGAATCCACTCCGACCGTCGGCTCCCTCTGCGCTATCGTCCGCGAAGGAGATGAAGAACTCGGCACCGGGGACTACCTGATCGGGTTAGCCGTCACGCGCGGTGTCGCAGGCATTGCGAGTGGCACGCTGCGTGCGACCTTGTCACCAATCCTCCGACTGCTCGCACCACTCGAACTTGAGCAGTTGCGAGAACAAGCAGTTTCAATGCCAGCAATGCCGCAACACTTCTATTCGCGCCGACTCGACGGCCCTACAGCGACGGCCTTGTTGAACCATCTCCGACAAGTCGACCCGACAGTCGGCCCCTGGCTGGACTCCGTGTTCAGAGAACCGCGCACGTTCGACGATGAAGTACAACAGTCGAGAGTCGAAGCGCGAGATGCGGTCCTGCTCGCATCACAGATTGCGGAGGTTCCGTTGCCCGCAGATGCCTTTGGCGAGCCGCCCAGCGTCGAGGAGAAAGAGACGCTTCTCGACACGGTACTGAACGCCGGCTACGAGCGAGACATGGAAGAGGAACTACTGCCACTCGATCTTCAACGTTTTGACGGCAAACTCATCGCCGACCAGCGAGCGGCAAGCCTCGCCGTTTTCGAGGATCGAAACGGCCAACGGAAGCTCCTGGTCATGTCAGTGAACAAGAAGCCCATCGAAGAAGAACTTGGCGTCGACCTCCTCTACTGGGACCAGGTTCACGATGCCTTCACCTTCGTCCAGTACAAGCGACTCGAACGAGCTGACAGCGGCGACGGACACGGCACCTACGAGTGGGTCTATCGGCGCAGGAAAGAGATAGAGAAGCAGCTCGACCTCATGCCGAAAGGTCGCGAACTGCCGAAGATGGCTGCGGACTGGCGAGCTTTCGATACCCGTTCTGGTTCAAGTTCGTGCGCGGAGACGCTGGACGAAAACTCGACGGACAGACACTCAAAGGCATGTATGTCTCGGCTGACTGGCTGCGGCTCGCCATGACTGATTCGACATTCAAAGTCGGGCCGCGAGGCGGTTTCCGAGTCACTTACAAGAACGCGAAGTATCTGGGCGGAGAGTCTTTACGCAACTCGTCTCGCGCGGATTCACTGGAACTGCAAGCACGCGTTCCAAGGCGTTCAAGAAAGCGATGGAAGAGCTGGCTCTGACCGAGAACTCATCATCGCGATCAAGGCCGAGTGGCAAGAAGACGCTGAACCCGAGCCATCAACTGCATCTTCCGACATACCCTCAGCGGCGCTGCCGTTCTAGGAATACTGCGACCTCAGTACTTCCCGCGGTTCCGCGTCTACAGGTTCTCGCCGACGCCGAGGAGGAAGTTCACCCACGCGACTCCGGCACCAGCGAGAGCTGCCGCGCCGAGTGCGACCCACGCTCCGATTCTGGCTTTAGTGGCGGTGTGGGCGTTGCCGGTAGAGGAGGCGATGGCCCAGATGATCGCGGAGACGACCAGCATGAGTACGGCGATTATGAGCACGAACATCAGCAGCGCACCGATCACCGCACGAAGTTCGCTGTCGGCGCCGACACCGCCGAAGTCGGGGAACACCATCAGCGCCCACCCCCGCCCAGCGTGCACGACGCGCGAGAGGTGGTGCCGCCGGTGATGCCTTCCGCGCCCTGATCAGTGAGCCACTGGTCGGCGTCGATCGCGGGCTGCCCGGTGCCGCCGGGGCGGATTTCAAGGTGGAGGTGGGGCCCGGTGGATTTCCCGGAGGAGCCGACATCGCCGATGTGTTGCCCGGCGGTGACGGTCATGTCTTCGGTGACGTGGATGCCGTACTCCCACATATGTGCGTAGTACGACGCGATGCGTTCCCCGCCGACGGTGTGCTCGACGATGATGAGCCCGCCCCAGTTGCCGGTGTATCCGGCGTGGGTGACGATCCCGTCTGCGACGGCGTAGATCGGGGTGCCGTCTGCGGCGGCGAAGTCGCTGCCGGAGTGGAATGCCTGCTCGAAGGTGATCGGGTCGGTGCGCCAGCCGAACGGACTCGTCCGCACCCACATACCCTCCGGCAACGGGAACACCACCCGGGTCGTCTCCGGCACCACAACCTCACCACCGTTGCCACTGCCGCCGTTTGATGCTGCGGGCTTGGTGAGGGCGGCCAGTATTGCTTCGGCGACGGGCTGATAGTTCTGATACCTGTCCGGGTACGCCGACACCTCGACGGCCTGCGCTGCTTCGCCGGGGTCGAGCTGCTGCCAGCCCGGAATGTCCAACAAGCCGCGCGGTGAAGGGTAGTTGGGGCCGGTGGGTCCGCCGTAGAACGCACGGGCTTGATAGTTCGGGTCCATGAGCTCAGCGACGGTGCCCCATCCGGCTTGTGGGCGCATCTGGAACAGGCCGAGTGAGTCGTGGTCGGAGGCGTCGCCGTCGTTGGGGTAGTTCGCTGATTCGGGGTAGGTGCCGGTGTTGGCGAGCATCCGTAGATGCGACTCCGTGAGCGCCGCCATCAACGCAATCACCACACCCGGACGCCCCACCCCATCGGTTTGACTACCGACAGTGATGATCGTCGCGGCGTGGGTGAGCTGCTGACGATTCAGCGTCACCGTCTCACTGTTCTTCGCCGTTGCGGTGAGCGAGTCCGGGATCGGCCCCACGATCAACGACCCCGGCGCGCACGCGGCGACCGCAGGATTCGCTAGAACAGCAACGGACAGGAGTGCGGTCGCGGGGCCGAAGCAGACCGCGGCGATGGCGAGGGTGGCGAGGAGTTTCTTGAGCATGACCGGGTCACCGCAGCGGGGTGTCGAGCTGCGAGAGCCGCAAGAGCGCGCATGTCTCGGTGATCGGATCGGCAGGGGCTGGTGCGGGGTTTCGTTCGGGTGTGCAGGTGAGGAACACGGTGAACGCCACGTCGTGCGTGGTGGTGATGGGGTCGGTGCCCCAGTAGCCGGTGCGGTGGCGGGTGCCGGTGATCGTGTACGCGGTCGTGCCGTCGGGCAGTTGTCCCGGCGCCGCCTGCACGACCGCGTCCTCCCATACGGTCGGGATCTCGATCGTGTCGATAGTGAGCCACTGCTTCGTCTGATGCGTGCGCAACTGTGCCCACGCCTCCGGTGCGGGCAGGTAGGCGCGCATGTCGGTGGCTGCGGCGTCGGCTTCCTCATCAGCGGTGACATCGGCGAGCATCTGCGCATAGTCCGTGGGTCCGTATCCGCTGGTGGTATCCCAGGTGAACAGCGCCTCCGCGACCGCGGCCGCGAACTCCTCCGGCCCGCCAACAGTGACTACCGGCTCCGGACCCGTAGGTGTGTCGGCGGGGTGCGTCGCTGCTGGGCTGTCCGTTGCGACTACGTCTGCGAGTTCGGTGGTCTGGGGTCCGCGGATGAGTCCGTAGACGCCGACGCCGACGAGGATGAGCAGGATGATGGCGCCTGCGATGGCGGCGATCAAGAATGTGCGGTGGCGGCGAGCAGTGGGGTCCATCCTGGTGTCCTTCCCGACATGTGCGGATCACCAGACAGGTGCGCTCAGGCGTTCAGGCGACGGAACCGACTCGGCGAGTCAGGCGGTGTGCCGGTGTGCGTCCCGTGCGGCGCGGGCGAGATCCAGGAACGCGACTGTCGCGGCGACGGCCTGCTCGAACATGACCCACTGCTCCTTCGAGAGGGCGAGGCCGATAGCTTCGGGGTCGTAGCGTTCCGTCCAGGTGGAGAGCTCGTCCCAGAGATAGACGAACGACCGCACCGGCAGGAACTCCCGTCCTGGTTCTTCGACGGCGTGGAGGCGTGCGGACGCGAGCTGGTTGGGGCGCTTTTTCGTCGCGGTCTTCGCCCGCTCGACCGCAATCTCAGCCAGTCGTTGCAAGTCCGCGGGCCTGGCGGTGTGTTCGAGTTCCCGCAGGCGTGCTGCGCCGGACGCGGCAGTATCGCGGATGCCTGCCGGCTGTGCGGGATCGGCGGCGAGGGTGTCGAGCTCGGCCAGGCATTGTGCTGCCCGGATACGCTGTTGTGCCCCGGTGATCGACCCGCCTGCGTCGATCCGGTCAAGCTCGTGGGACGCCCGTTCCCGGACATCGTCAGGCTGGGAGAGATCGGCGGCGATCTGCTGCAACTCGTTGATGCGTTCCAGCGAGGTGTAGGCGTTGCGTCCGGTCACCATGAGTGCGGCTTGCTGGCGGGTTTCGCCTTTCTGCGGTGCCGCCACGGTGGCGGCACCGTTTGACCTGGAGTTTTCTTGTTTCGAGGTGAACCGTGACGCTTCCTGTCGGCCTGCCGCGTCCTCGGCCATGAGGGCTTTCAGCTCGGCGTAGAGCGTGGCTTCTTCCGTGCGGGTGAGGGGCTTGTGGAGCAGGTTGTCGTCCTGTTCGGCGAGGAGCTGCCCGAGGGTGGTAGAGATGCCGGAGCGCACCCACACATTCACGGTCTTCCACCCGAGTTTGCGGATGGCGGCAAGGCGGCGGGCGCCGCAGATCAGCATCCCGTCCGGGGTGATCGTGATCGGCTGCAAGAGTCCCTCGCGCGCGATCGACTCCACCAGCGGGTAGAGGTCGCCAAAGTCTTCCCGGTGGCGGCGTCCGGACCAGATCGAATGGACGGCCCGCTCCAGCTCGATATGCCCCGGCTCGCTCATGGCCGGCCCCGCATGATGCCAGGGGCGGCGACCTTGATCGCGGCCCCCAGTTCGGTGTCATCCATGAGATGCCAGAGGGGTTCACCGATCAGGAGCCGCAACAGCAACCCGCGGCCCGCATTCGTTCCGGCCAGGTGCGTGTCGGGAGAACCGAGGATGATCCGCAGCAGCCGATACCAAGACGGGGCAGGGATGTCCAGGAGCGCGCGGGCGTGACGATCCCGCCGCAGCGACTCATATGCCCCGGCGCGGGAGACGGATTCCGCCAGGCGGGCGCAGATGCACTCCACCGCAGCCCGCGCCACTTCTGGCTCCCACCCATGCCAGCACAACAGTGCGATGGTGTCCTCCACCGCGGACTCCACACCCGTCGACCCAGTGTTTTCGGTCGTGTGGTCAACGTCGTCCTCTTCGTCAGTGAAGGGGTCGGCGCGGAATGCGGGGTGGTAGTCGGTGAGAGGGTTTTCGCGGTCGGAGAAGCGTTCGGCGTCATGGAAACTCGAGTACCGAGGCCGGCGTGCCTGATGCACCGAACAGAGCAGCCCGTTAGCGCGGTTCTCTGCGATGCAGGTGATCTGCACGGCGCGGGTGATGGCTGCCCACGGGTCATCGGCTCGGCGGACGGCGGCGGTGCGCATCGCCTCGAACGCCGCCGTCGCCGCCTCCCACGGATCAAGCCCATGCTTGCGCGCGAGAGCCGCGTACTTCTGGGCGGCGTGCCGCATGAGCGCTGCCGCTTCCGCGTCTGTTCGCCAGGCGTCTGGTCCATCGTCGTTCAGGCGGGTGAGGAGTTCGCGGAGTCGTTCTGAGTTCTCGAAACCCTGCCCGCGGCGGTTGGGGCCTGTGTTGTGATGTTGTGGCATGGTGGCACCTCCTGACAGGCAGGTGCGCGCCGGCTCCCCACCGACCCTGTCGCGCCATCGTCTTCTGCGCATGGCGGTTCACCCCAGCCCGATCCCGGCCGGCCGCACCCACGACGACGAGCGCGGCCGATCCTGCGGCTCGAACACATCGAACGACTCGAACACCGACGCCTCATCGGTAACCGTTCGTTCAGCGCGGCGATCCCGGATGCTGCGAACACCGTTACGAGTTGCTCGGTAGGCGTGGCCTGGTGCACGGCGGGCACGGTGTGCGAGTTCGGTCTGGAAGTTGATGCCGCGGCCAGCGATCCGGGCGGTGCTCGACGCGATCAGATCGGTGGGGCGTACCCACGCAATCCCACGCCCCACCCGCGAACCAGGACCAGTGCTGGTGGTGAGCGAGGGGTCGCGGTGCACAGCGAACGCCGAACGCTCCGCCTCTGACCCCTCCACCGACTCCAGCCGAACATCCAGTGGCTCAGTCCGGTTCGTCTCTGCAACGTCGTTCACGATGTCTCCTCCTTCACTTCAGCGCCGAACCAGCGGCCCACAGTCGACGGGTGCACGCCCAGGTGCCGGGCGATCTGCTTGTTCGACCACCCCTCCACCTCCCGCAGTTGCGCCGCCTCCTCCCGCCGCTCGCTTACCGGCACCACCGGGACCGGCGGCTTGGACGTCGGTGCGTCTTCCAGCCCCGGCACGGCATCACCTGTTGTCGCCACAGCGCGCACGACCGGCGCCAGGTCCGGCACGGTCTCGTTTGCTTTCGTGATCGGCGCGACGGGGCGGGTGAGCATGACGGTCAAATGAGTGATTGCGAGCAGCACGAGCGGTGGGATCGCGGCGACCGATGCGGCAAGGACGCTGGGAACGTCGGTGTCGGCGGCGATGATCGCGTGGATCGCATTCGCAGTCACCGACACCACAGCCCCCGCAGCAAGCAACGTCCAGGGATACCAAGTAGGTCGGTGCTGGCTGGCGAGAGCGACGACGGCGACGGTCGCGACGACGATGATGCCGTCCACGATCAACGGCCACGCCCACGCCTGCCGCGCATCAATCCCAGACCGCCGAGCCAGATCAGCAAGCGCCGTGAACGACAACCAGAACGCCCCCGCTGCGATGAACACCGTGCCCGTGATCGCCGTGACCACTGCCAACTGGCGGCCCCGCGGCATCACCGTCTCCGCAGTGTTCATGAGAGCACCCGCCCCGGTGATTCGCGCACGAGATGCCGCCGATCCGCCACGGGCTCTGCGTCAGCACGGTGCATGGGGTAGGTGGTGCGGTAGGCGGAACGGATCGTCGCCATGATCTCCCGTGACCTCAGCCCCGCGTGTTCGGCCGCAGGCCCGAGGGCTTCGAGAGTCGCATCGGGAGGGGTGCCGGCTTCGGCGAGACGACACGCAGCCCAGAACAGGCCCCGGTTCCGCTCACCCTCGCCACGCCCAGCCACCCAACCGGCAAGCACCTTCGCATCCGAACCCCGCGGCTCGAACCGTGACGCACGGGCACGGTCGAACGGCACCGGGGTGCGGGTGTCGAGGAAGTCGCGCAGCCGCGCTGCATCCACCGGTGCCGGGGTGTTGCCTGCGACGATCAGCCGGTACGGGGTCCGTACCCCGCCGGGGCGGAGCACGCGGGAGGGCGGGGCGATGATGTATCCGCCGTCACCCCGAAAATCGACGTGCGCCCGTGCCGCTTGCCACGACGACTGCGACCGATCTGGGTCTGCCGGATAGTACGCGTGCAGCCCGCCGGAAGGCGTGCGCACCAGCGACGCCCACCCCGCAGCGAGGCCTTCACGATGTGCGGTGCGGAAAGCGGGGAATCCGGTGCCGGTGGAGTGGACGTCGACATCGACGACCTCCACTCCAGACGGGGTGCCGGTGGGGACCCCGATGTTCGCCGCCGGCCACCTCGACCACCAGTCCGCAACCTGGGCTGGATCGCTGGTGGCGTCGTGGAACCCGCGACGCACCAGCGGCCGCTTCTCACCCGGCACACACGGGAACACCGGAACCCCCGCCGCCGCGAACCGCGCCGCAGCTTCGGGGAGCGGCATCCGGCTGACTTCGGAAAACAGATCAAAGGCACCCATCAGAGGCTCCTCGCTGAGGATGCGACCGGGCGGCGCGGCTCCTCGCTCAACGGATCAGCCGCCGTCTCGACCGCCGTCTCGGGTGGCTTCTTCGCTGCGGTGTCGCGACTGAGGCCGGGAGGGTCACCGTTGCCGATCTGCGCAGTGGGGAGCTGATCGAGAATCGCAGCGGCACTCTTTCGGACTCGTTCGCCGGTGGCTTGGACGACTTCAACCGGGGACTTCTCCGGCACCGTCGCTGCCCACCACGACACATACGGCACCGTGTAGTCACTCGTGTCCATGCCGTGAGCTGCGGCGACCATCAACGCGACCGAGTCCGCCTCCACTTCACCAATCCCGCGATGCCCGGTCGCATCGGCGTTGTCTGGTCCGTGGAGGAGCACGTGGGCGAGCTCGTGCACGAGAGTCTTCACCTGTGCCGCCTCGGGCATGTTCTCCCGCACCGCCACCGTCCGCGCACCGAAATCGGTGAGGCCGTTCGCGCCACGGATCATGCCCTCGTGCGACACCCGCAACACCGTGAACCCCTGCGCCTCGACTTGCGCGGCGATGCCCTTCCAGAGCCCATCGGGTGCTTCGCCTTCGAGCAACCGGGGTGACGGCGGGACAGGTATCGGATCACCCGCGGTCTGCGAAACATCCCACACATAGGCGGGGCGAACACCGACCATGCGGGACCGCACCGCCTCACCCGGCTTCGGCTTCTCGAACCGGCCAAGCCTTCGCCACGACTCCGCCACCTTCGGCGTGAACGACGCGAAACGGCCCGTGACGGGCGCGAGGATCATGTACCCCGACTGGCCCTTCTCCACTTGCCGGCCGAGCGCCTGCCACTGCTTGAACCCCGCCACATACGACGGCACTGGCTCCGGCACTCGGCCTGCCTCGAACGCTGCCTGATGCTGCACGAAGATCAGCAGCGTGTTATTGAACGAACGGGCACGGAACCGGGCCGCGAACTCTAACGCCTGCTTCCAGTCCTCACCCGACACCAACGACTCGACCGCGCCGGTGAGCTGTTCATGGAGGGCATCGAGCTTCGCATCTCGCGCACCCGCGCCTCTTCGCTGGTCGCCATCGTCGTGCTCCTTCCGCAGGTACCCGCAACACGGCGGGTGACCTCTGCGACCAGAAGGTGCGCGAAGGGACTCAGGAAACGCAATCGAGACGGACGACGGACAGAAAGTGAGCGACCGCCAGGTGCATCACTGAACCCGACGTGGTCAAACTCGGTCTAGCTCATTCGGGAGAGTCCTGGTGATCCGTGCGCAAAAAGATGAGCGTTTCACCCGGCAAGACGCGCGTTCACTCAGGGTTGAAGGGCGCCGGGACAACCTCGCTGATTCTGCGGTACTCGCTGGGGGAAACGCCGATACTCCGGCGGAACTGAAGTGCAGCGAAGTCAGGATCCCCCCAGCCCACCTGGGCTGCGATCTCAGAGATGGGCGCGTTATCCACACGCAGTAGGTGAGCCATGCGCTCGGCACGAAGCATCGTCAAGTAGGAGATCGGCGACTTACCAAAGGCCTCGACGAACACCCGCCGCAACTGAGACACGGACAAGTGCGCTCGGGCTGCGAGCTCAGTCACAGTCCAGTGCCGATCCAACTCCGCACGCAGGACCTGCGCGACCTCAAGAACCTCTGGACGTACCGGACGGAATTGACGATGACGTGGCACGGTGGGCGCCGATGCACTTCGCCGCGCGCCAGCTGTCCCTTCATTGGCAACCACAATGAACGGAACCAGAATGTCGAACACGGCGGAGACGAGCGATTGCGCTCGATAGAACCGATCAGGAGGAATGCCGTCTACGCTCAATGCAACCAACTCATCGAGCCATGGCATCATCAGTCCCGCCCTGTGCCTACCGATACGGACCACCTGGGTGGGTTCTGCGTAATGGGCGTCAAGGAACTGACTGGCGTCGAGCCGCTCATGGAACCGGGACGCGTACTGCCAGAACACTTGATCGATGACATAGTCTCGGTCAAGGTAGAGCGTCGTGGTCGAAATCCACCCCTCGGGCTCAGCGCCACAGAGAGTGTTCGCGGCCAGAATCACGACGTCACCCATGCTGACGAAGTGCACGCCAAACTCACTGAACAGTCGAGCTCTGCCCGCGCGAACGACGATGAACTTGAGACAGTCAAAAGCGATCGGGTCAACCGGGGCGTGTGCGACCTGGGTTCGGGCGAGGAGTGGCGAAAACGTGGCCACCGGCGCCAACGACACACCGTTGGGCCTCGTGAATACGTCCTGTCGACCATCGACCGTCACACTCGCTAATCGAAGGCTAGTCGCCGCCGAGAATCGAGTACCCCTAACGGTACCCATACGATGCGGGCCGAGAACCCTAACGCTGGCCTCGCACTGGACTCACAGAATCGAAGGTTGAGTCGGGTCTGTCACCAGAACATCGGTAGAAGTGACGCAAGGAACCCTACTACTGCGGTGCTGAGCATGGTGATCGCGAGAGTCCAGCATAAGCGCTCAGCGTGGGAGCGCTTATGAAGTTCAAGTCTCTCTGGATCGCGTTCTGATACGAAACCTGTGACGCTTGTCGATTCGCGGTCACGGATCTCGTCGCGTGCTGTCAGGGGGCGCGTGTAGGTGCGGTCCTGCACGCTCCACATCGCGATCGGTCTCTGGTCGAGGTCCTCGACGATGGTGACGTTCGTGGTGAGGCGGGGCCCGTCGATGGCGCGGATGATGAGGGCGGCGATGGCGAAAGGGACGCCGATGATCGCACCGATCCAGGACAGCAGCTCACCGATGATGCCGATGGTGTCGAGGATACTCAAGGTCGCGTCGGGTTTCCGAAGGTCAGGTGGTCATGCCGTCGAGACGGTAGCCCATACCCGGCTCGGTCAGGATATGCACCGGACTGGTGGGGTCTTCTTCGAGCTTGCGTCGCAGTTGGGAGACATAGAGGCGGAGGTAGCCAGTGTCTTCGGCGTGTTCGGTGCCCCAGATGGTGGTGAGGATTGTTTGGCGAGTAACGAGCTTCCCGGCGTTGCGGATGAGGATGTCGATGAACTGCCATTCCGTGGGGGTAAGGCGTATTTGCTTTTGCCCGTCGGGAGTATCGCGGGTGACGCTGTGCGCGGCGAGGTCGATGGTTACCGCACCGAGGTGGACGACGGGGGTGGCGTCTTCTGGGGGGACTCTGCGGGTAAGGGCGCGGATACGGGCGAGGAGTTCTTCGACGGCGAAGGGCTTGGTGATGTAGTCGTCCGCGCCAGCGTCGAGCGCTTCGACTTTGTCAGCGGCGCCGGCACGTCCGGAGACGACGAGGATGGGTGCCTGCGACCAGCCGCGGATGCCGTGGATGACTTCGATGCCGTCGAGTTTGGGCATGCCGAGGTCGATGAGGAAGATGTCGGGGTGGTGGTCGATCGCGGCTGCGATAGCTTCGGCACCGTCTGCTGCGGTGAAGATCTGGTAGCCCTTGGCGGTGAGGGTGATGCGCAGGGCGCGGAGGATCTGCGGGTCGTCGTCGGCGATCAGGATTCTCATGATTGCTCCTGGCTGGTGCTGGTGGTGTTGAGGGAGATGACCATGGTGAGCCCGCCACCGGGGGTGTCCTCGGGCGTGAGGGTGCCGTGCATTGCTTCGATGAACCCGCGGGAGAGGGCCAGGCCGAGACCGAGGCCGGTGGTGTTGTCGGTGTCGCCGAGGCGTTGGAAGGGCAGGAAGATGTCGTCCAGTTTCTCGGGCGGTATGCCGGGGCCGCGGTCGATGATGCGGATCTCGAGCCGGTCACCGAAGGTGCTGGTGCTGACATGGATCGGTGTGCCGGCCGGGGTGTAGCGGTGGGCGTTGGCGAGGAGGTTCACCAGGACTCGTTGCAGGAGTACGGGGTCGCCGTGGGCGAGCGCGTCGCCGTGGGCGAGATTGAGGGTGACGTCGGTCGGGCCGAGGTGGAGTTCGTCGAGGGCGGGAGCGATGGTTTCTGCCGGGTCGGTGGGGATATCGGCGATCGTCAGGACCCCTGCTTGTAGGCGGCTGACGTCGAGGAGGTCGGTGACGAGAGCCGCGAGGGCTGCGAGGCTCTCATCGGCGGTGTCGAGGAGTTCCTTCTTGTCTGTCAGCGCCAGGTCGGGGCCCGCCGCCTTCAACCCTCCGACCGCCGCGGCTGCGGCTGCAAGGGGGCGGCGCAGATCATGGCTGAGAGCGGAGAGGAGGGCGCCGCGTACCCGATCCGATGCCGCGATCGGTTCGATCTGCTGCGCCGTCTGGGTAAGGTGCTGGTGTTCGAGTGCGGCGGTGAGTTGGGCGGTGACGACCGCGAGGAGGCGTTGTTCCGCCGCAGCAAGGTCGGGGCCGTGCAGTTCCAGAGTGGTGTCGTCGGTGACGCGAATGCTGGTGTGGTGATTGTCGGGCAGCGGTTCCCCCGACCGGGCGAGCACGTCTTCGCCGCGCATGAGGCGGACGCCGGGAAGTTGGAAGGCTTCGCGGGTGCGGTCGATGAGCGCTTGGATCGCGTTGTCTGCGCGCAGGACGCTGCCGGCGATGGTCTGGATGAGTTCGGATTCGGCGGCGGATCTGCGGGCGGCGCGGGTGTAGCGGGCGGCACGGTCGACGATGAAGCTCACCAGACTCGCGATCACCACATACAGGATGAGAGAGAGGAGGTGGTGGGGCTGGTGGATGTGGATCGTGTAGAGCGGCTCGATGAACAGAAAATCCAGGGTGATCCCGGACAGCACCGCGGCGAACAGGGCCGGCCAGATCCCTCCGACCAGGGCGACGATGACGACGAGGAGCTGATACGCGAGGACGTCGGTGGTGATGGAGTCTTCGCTGCGGAACAGGGTCAAAAGTGCGGTGAGCGCGGAGTGCAGGCTGCTTAGGCGACCTTGGGCTGCTGCTGCGTGATGCAGTGAATGCCACCGCCGCGCGCGAAGAGCGGGCGGGCGTCGATGCCGACCACGGTGCGACCCGGGTAGACCTCGCGCAGTGTGGCGAGGGCGCGATCGTCTGCGGGATCGCCGAAGGCGCAGGCGAGCACCGCGCCGTTGAGCACGACGTGGTTGATGTAGCTGTAGTCGACGAAGCCTTCTTCGTCGCGCAGCGTCTCAGGTGCGGGCATGTCGATGATCTCGAAGCCTGCGGAGGTGTCGGTGCGGTACTCCTCGGCCACGGCGCGGTTGGTCTTTGCGATGACGTGATCGGGGTGCGATTCGGCGTCCTGGCGGTGCATGAGCAGCACCTCGGGCGTTGCGAATGCGGCGAGGATGTCGGAGTGCCCGCGAGTGCCGAAGGTGTCGTGGTCGCGGGTGAGGCCGCGGGGCAGCCACATGGCGCTGGTGGTGCCGATGGTGCGTGCGAGTTCGGCTTCGACCTGCTCCTGCGTCCATCCGGGGTTGCGGCCCGGATCGAGCTGCACGGTCTTGGTGAGGATGACGCGGCCGGTGCCGTCGACCTGGATGCCGCCGCCTTCGTTCGTCATCTCGGAGTTGATGAGTTCGGCGCCGGCGGCTTCTGCGACGATGCGGCCGATGTGCTGGTCTTTGTCCCACTGGGCCCAGTCCTGGCCGCCCCAGCCGTTGAAGATGTAGTTCACGGCACCGAGTCGGCCGTCGTCACCGATGACGAAGCTGGGCCCGATATCGCGCATCCAAGCATCGTTGAGGGGCGCGGTGATGCGGTCGATCTGCGCCGAGAGGTACTTCGCTGCGATGTCTTCGTCGCCCGGGTTGACGACGACGGTGACGGCTTCGAACTCGCTGGCGGCGTTCGCGACGGCTGCCCAGGTGGTGCGGGCTTCTTCGACCTCGGCCTCGGTTTCGCCGAGGGTGTAGCCGCTGGTCGGCCACGCGAGCCAGAGCCGCTCCTGCTCGTGTCCCTCGATGGGCATGCGCCAAGTAGTCATGTGGTTGCTCCTTGAATCTCGCGGCGCCACCTCAAAGCAGGCAAGCAGGCCGCTAGCGTGCCAGTTTACCTGGCGCGTGAGGGCTGTGTCTCGGTCGGCGCGGTGACGGGGTGCCGGGTTGCGGGACCGTGGGGTCGTCCCTCACCGTTCGCGAACCGATCGACGTTCATGCACAGATTTCTCGGGGATCGGGGTGTTTGAACCTCGATCGGTGCGGGAAGATGGCGCGAGGGGGACGAGGGGGCGAGGGGGTGGGGTGGCGAGAGGGTGGGGCGGCGGATCGCGATCCGCCCCTTCCGCATAAATCATCTATCACGCTAAGGTTTAGTTGGCGGGCGCAGCTGCCCACCGTTTGACGAACATCCAACGATGGAGATTGCAATGACGCAACACGTTTCCGTGACCGAGGTTTTCGAGCGCATCGCCGATGCTGGGCCGCTGGGCGCTCCGTTGGGCACCTCGACGACGGGCCCCACGCAGACCTGGCTTGAGGAGTTCACTTCGGATTCCGAGAAGGGCGTGCACACCGGTTTCTGGCGCTGCGACCCGGGTGTCTCGGAGTGGGACTTCGCCGATATGGGTGAGGTGATCCATGTGCTGCGAGGTCGAATGGTGGTGACCGAGCAGGGTGGCGAGCCCGTCGAACTCGGCCCCGGCGATGTGGCGTCGTTTCCTGTCGGTTGGAAGGGAACGTGGGAGATTACCGAGGCGCTTGAGAAGTTTTACGTGATGCTCTGAACTGTTGTGCGGGCAGGGGCCGGGGTCGTGAGATCCCGGCCTTTGTCGTCTCGGCGACATCTGCTCGATAAATTCATGCATCTGTGCATGAATTTGTTTCCAATGTGTTGCGATATCGATTTCGTTGCCGCGCATCGCTTGCGATTCAAAATCATCTACATGTAGTTTGTATTTGGCGATCCCGTTGGCGACGGCGGGTGCGCCACTACCAGCAGACGTACAAGGGAGTACTTGCGACCATGTCAGACAATACAACCGTCGTGGAGCACGACGAGGACGCGGCTCATCTCGCGTCCCTCGGCTATTCCTACGACACCACCTTCAAACGAGACATGACCTTCTGGGGCAACGTCTCGCTCGGTTTCACCTACTTGTCACCGATCGCCGGCGTCTACTCGATGTTCGCGATCTCGCTCGGCACCGCCGGGCCTCCCATGGCGTGGGCTGTGGTGATTGCCCTCGTCGGTCAGTTCCTCGTTGCGCTGGTGTTCGGCGAGGTTGTTTCGAACTATCCCGTCTCGGGTGGCGTTTACCCGTGGTCGCGGCGCTTGTGGGGTCGCAAGTGGGCGTGGATGAACGGCTGGATCTACGTGGTCGCGCTCGTCGGCACGATCGCCGCGGTCGCCTACGGCGCGGCTCCCTTCGTGGGTGCGGTGTTCGGTGCTGAGGTGAGCGCCGGCACGACGGTGGCGATTGCGCTGGGCACGCTCGTGGTGGCGACGCTGCTCAACTTCTCGGGCACGAAGGTGCTGAGCTGGGCTGCGACTGTCGGCCTCATCGCCGAGATGATCGGCGCGCTCGTGATCGGCGGCTACCTGCTGCTCTTCGGTCGCCAGTGGGACTTCTCGATCTTCTTCGACAACATGGGGATCGGTCTCGACGCCCCCGGTGGCTACCTCGGGGCGTTCGCGGCTGCAGCGCTGATCGGTATGTACGCCTACTACGGCTTCGAAGCCAATGGTGACGTGGCCGAGGAGATCAAGAACCCGAGCTCTGTGGTGCCCCGGGCGATGCGTATGACGCTCTACATCGGCGGTTTCGCGACGATCCTGCTCACCTTCTCCCTGACGCTCGCGGTTCCGAACTTCATGGCGGTCGCCGACGGCGAGGTCGCCGACCCGATCGCGGATCTGCTGCAGCAGGCTTTCGGCCCGGTCTACCCGGTCGCGATGGCGGTCATCGTGATCGCGTTCGTGTCATGCATCACCAGCCTGCAGGCCGCTGCGACCCGTCTTGTCTACTCGATGAGCCGCGACCACTTCCTGCCGGCGTCGAACTTCCTGTCGAAGTTCAACGAGCGCCGCCACGTACCGACGAACTCGCTGCTCACCGCGGCTTTCTTCCCGGCCATGATCTTGCTGCTCTCGCTGCTGCTCGAGGACGCCCTGACGGCGATGGTGAGCTTCGGCACCGTGGGCATCTACATCGGCTTCCAGATGGTGGTCTTCGCGGCGCTGCGAGCCCGCATCCTCGGCTGGCAGCCGGCGGGCAAGTTCCGGCTCGGTGCTTGGGCGTACCCGGTCAACATTCTCGCGCTCGTGTGGGGGTTGGCTGCGGTTGTCAATATCCTCTGGCCGCGTCCCACGGGCGGCGGCTGGGGCGAGGACTACCTGCTCATCATGACGACCGTCGGCGTTGTCGGCTTCGGCTGGATCTACATGCTGGCCTCGAAGGCGTACGCCAAGGGCGACGCGCCCGCCGGTGACGCGAGCGGGCCGATCCGCACCACGGTCTGATCCCGATTCGCCTCGCAACACACGACGGGAGTCCCGCCGCCCTGCCCCACAGAAGTCGGGGCAGGGCGGCGGGACTCCCGTCTCTCACTAGAAAGGACCCCGATGACCGACCTCGTCGTCGACCCGACCCCCTTCCTCGCCGTGGGTGAGGAGGATCCGGATGGCCCGCTGATCCCGATGGTGGTGTCACTCACCTTCCCAGGGATGGATGCCCTGTCGCACAGGCTGCAGGACGAGTTCACGCGGATCGCGTTCGACGCGGTGCGCGCGGCGGGCGGCAGGCCGCGGCTCGTCGATTCGGCCGGCGCGCGTCTGGCGTCAGCGGAGGAGGTGCTGGGCGGTGCTGACGGGGTGGTGTTCCTCGGTGGCGGAGATGTCGATCTCGATTGTTACGGCCACGGCGGCCCGCCGCCGGCGAATCTGTACGGTGTGGATCGTCGCGCCGACGATTACTGCATCGGGTTGATCCGCGACGCGGTGGATCGTGATCTGCCGACGCTTGCGATCTGCCGCGGCTCGCAGTTGCTCAATGTGGCGTTCGGAGGCACCTTGATTCCTGACATCGGCAACTGGCCGATGCATAAGGGCGGTCCCGGTGAGGAGCTCTTCATCGACGAAGAGGTCATACTCGAACCCGGCTCAGAGATCGCGCGCATTCTGGGGCGTTCGCGCGCCGTCGTGCGCAACGGCCACCACCAGGCCGTCGCGGAGGTCGCGCCCGCGCTGCGGGCGACGGCACACGCGCACGACGGCATCGTGGAGGCGACGCAGCATCGCGAAGCGGCTTGGGTGCTCGGGGTGCAGTGGCATCCTGAGGAACCGGATGCGGATGCGGCGGATCGGGCGCTGATCTTCGGCGAGCTCGTGCGTCGGGCCGCCTGAGCGCGTTCGGCGGTGCGGCTTCCGTTGTGGCCAACATGCCTTCGCAGGGGTGCACTATGAGTGAATAGTGCACCCCTGCGAAGGCGTGTGCAGGAGGCGGGGACCCTGAGGCCGAAAGCCAACGGTCGCCCGGGTCGGCTACACCGTGGCGGAGGCCGCTTCGAGCACGCCGGGCAGCCACTCGAGCGCGACATCGCTGCCCATGTCCCATGAAGAGGCGTCGTGGCGGCCGTAGTCACCCACCCGTTCGGCGCCCTGCTGCGCGAAGCGGCGGTCGATGTGCTCGCTGCCCTGGCTGTACGTCTCTTCATAGAAGGTGTCGCCGAGCCCGAACATGGCGTAGCGCACACCGGTGAGATCGGGCAGCGCAGCATCGAAGGCCTCGGCGAACGGGATCGCCGTGTTGGGTAGATCTCCCTCGCCGTGCGTGGAGCACACCACGATGGTGAAGCGCTCGGGGGTGAGCTCTGCCGGGTCGAAGTTCTGCAGGTCGAAGACCTCCACATCGTCGTGGGTCTCGCGCAGCTTCGCGCCGAGATCCTCGGCGATGAGCTCGGAGTTGCCGGATTCGGTGCCGTAGAGAACCGTGAACTTCACAGCTGGTTTCCTCTCAGAAGGAGCGTTGTGCTCGGTGGTCGGGGGTCGAGCCAGGGGCTCGGTGGTCTACGCCCCGCGGGCGATGTCGATCATGCGGTCGTGGTCGGGAAGCTTGCGTCTGACCCGGTCGGAGGCGGCGAGGGAGCGCTCGTGCTCATCGAGCCTGAGCCACTGCTCGTAGCCGATGGCGCGATCGCGCACCTCCGCGGCGAGCCCGTCGAAGCCGAGTGTAGACGGCGAGGCCGACAGCGAGCCGTCCGCCAGGTCTGCCACGATCTCGTCGGAGACGGCCTTCGCGCACGCGCGGTTCTCGGGGATTGCACCGCGCGGTCCCCGCTTTGCCCAGCCGGTGCGATAGAGGCCGGGCTCGACGCGGCCGGTCTCCGCGCCCGCGGCGGTGAGAGCCGCAAAGGCGTGGTCGGGGTGCGCCGCGAAACCGATCGCCGTGACCACAGAGCTTGCGGGCACCACGATCACCTCGTCGCCGGCTGCGAACTCGACGCCCTCGACACGGTGCTCGCCGAGCACCCGCAGCGGGGTCAAGCCGAAACGCAGCGTCACTTCGGGCCCGGTGCTGCGGGGGCGATCCGCTGCAATCAGTTCGCGGATCGCGGCAACGCGCCCAGCCGCAGCTCTGTCGAGCGCCTCGCCGGCATTGCCTGCCTCGATGGGATCGGGTGAAGAGTAGACGGCGCGGGGGAGTGCCGCGAGTTCTTTCAGCATCTGCGGGTCGCCCTTCGAATCAGGGGCGGCGGAGCGGCTGACAAGGGTGACGCGCTCGGCGGGGGCTGCAAGGTAGGCGTCGAGCGCCTCATCGGCGACGTCGCTGCCCTCGTAGGCGGCGCGATCCTTCACCAGGAAGCGCAGCACATCGAGCGCCACGTTGCCGCCGCCGATGATCACCACATCGGAGCCCAGCGCGGGCAGCGGCGCGGCCGCATCGGGATGGGCGTTGAGGGTGCGCGTGATGGCACCCGCGCCGATGACGCCCGGCAGCTCGGCCCCCGGGATGCCGAGCTCGCGGTCGGCGGTGAGGCCGGTCGCGATCACGACCGCGTCGAACAGTTCGCGCAGCTGCGCGAGGGAGACGTCGCGACCTACCTCGATGCCGCCGGCGAAGCGCACCGCCTCGTGTTGAAAGAGCCTGTCGAACTGCCGCGTGATGGCCTTGGTGTGCTGGTGATCGGCGGCGACGCCGTAGCGCACCAGCCCGAAGGGCGACGCGAGGCGGTCGAAGATGGTGAGTTCGCAGCCCGGCACGGCGCGAAGCAGCGACTGAGCGAGATAGCAGCCCGCGGGGCCGCTGCCGATCACGGCGATCTTCGGGGTCGTGGATGACGACATCGCAGCTCCTTTGCGGTGCGGTGCGGCAGGGGGAGTTTTGGCACAGTGCCACGATCCGGTGCTTCGTTGCAATCCGGTCGATGCCATCAGTGTAGCGCTAAAGATGTGTTGAGTGAATGATTTTTCCTGATATTCCCCAATTGGCCCACAGATTCCACCGACGGGCTTGCGGAATAAAACATTCACAGGTAACTTATTTACCACCGGCCGCTCGTGAAACTGAGCGGATCAGAATTCGACAAAGGAGTACGGATGACCGGAGAGACGATCCAGGCTGACGTCCCGTATCTCGACATCGCCTCGCCCGAGTTCGCCATGAACTCGGAAGCGGTGCGAGACGCCCGCGAACGCAGTTGGTACGCGAAGACCAACTACGGCTACGGTGTGCTGCGCTACAAGGAGGTCACCGAGTTGCTGAAGCACCCGAGCCTCAACCAGGGCAGCGCGAAGTGGCCCGACCACCACGGTGTGCACTCCGGCATCTTCTATGAGTGGTGGGCGAAGAATCTGCTCGTGCTCGAAGGAGAAGAGCACCACCGCATCCGCCGCCTGCTCAACCCCGCCTTCTCGCCCAGCGTCGCGCGCAAGCTCGAACCCGAGTTCGCTGAGATTGCGAACGAGCTCATCGACGGCATGAAGCAGAAGCACGCCCGCGGCGAGCAGGTCGAATTCGTCGCCGACTTCTCCGAGCCCTTCGCCACCCGTGCACTCTGCGCCATGATGGGCCTCGACCACGACCACTGGCCCTTCATCGCCTCACGCGCCAACACCGTCGGCTACGCGCTCAGCGTGACCATTAAAGAAGACATCGACCGCGTCGACGAGGCCGTACAGGAACTCTACGACTTCGTGGGCCGGCTCATCGACGAACGACGCGAACAGCCCGGCGATGACGTCGTCTCGCGCCTCGTGCAGTTCTCGCAGGCCGACGACAAGCTCAGCGACGCCGAACTGCGCAACGCCCTCGTGGTCATGCTGTTCGGCGGCATGGACACCACGCGCAACCAGATCGGCCTGCTGCTGCAGACCTTCATGCGCAACCCCGAGCAGTGGGAACTGCTCGCCCAGGATCCCGCGAAGTACGCCAAGCCCGCCCTCGAAGAAGGCCTGCGCGTCAACCCCACCACCCGCTGGGTCACCCGCGAAGCCAACGAAGACTTCGAGTTCCACGGCCTCGAAATCGAAAAGGGCACCACTGTGCACCTCTTCACCATGTCGAGCGGCACCGATCCCGAGGCCTTCCCCGACCCCGACATCGACCTCAACGCCGGCAGCGAGCCCGGATCCGAACGCCGCAAGCAGCACCACACCTTCGGCGGCGGTGTGCACCACTGCCTCGGCCACTACATCGCCCGCGCCGACATGAGCGTCGCCCTGCCGCTGCTCGCCCAGGCCTTCACCGACATCTCCTGCCCCGGCGGCGACGAGTGGCTACCCGACTCCGGCAACCACGGCCCCGTGCGCCTGCCGATCACCTTCACGGTGCGCTGACACCGCGCGCCCCGCAGCGGCAACGCCCGCATCGCGGCCCGGGCACCTGATCCGCTCTCATGAACGCGGCCGGGGCACCCGATCCGCACCAGACAGACCTTGCAAAGACGAAAGGAACCACATGTCCGACCTCACAACAGGAGGGCGCTTCGGCGCCGCCCTGCGGGAGATCCTCGCCGACGACACCGCATTCTCGCGGCACCAGGCGGCGAACCTGCGACCCGAGACCGTGCAGGCGCTCGGCGACCGCATCCGCGAGTCCGGCGTCAAATACATCTACTACATGCTGCCCACCCTTGGCAGCCGCACCGTTGCCAAGGTGGTGCCCGCTGAACTCTACGAGCGCATGCTGAAGAAGGGCATCGCTTTCCACCGCACCGCCCTCACCGATCTGCAGACCAGCCGCGAGGGCGAACTGATCGGCGGCGGCGTCGATGCGCACGAGTTCTGGGGCCTCCCCGAACCCGAGACCTTCCAGGTGCTGCCCTGGGATACCGAGGTCGGCCGCATCTTCTGCACCGCCTACGATCCGCCCCACCTCGGCGAAGGCGGCGGCCGGCTCGTCGCGCTCGATACCCGTGCCCTCTTCAAGGCCGCGCACCGCGGCTTCACCGAGCGCACCGGCCTCGAACTGCGCAGCGGCCTCGAACCCGAGATGACCTGGATCGGCCCCGGTATCGAACCCATCAGCAAGCAGGATCAGAGCCCCGCCTATCAGGTCGAGAACCTCGAGAAGATGCGCCCCGTCTACAAGAAGGTCATCAGCTACGGCCAGGCGCTCGACTTCACCATGATCCAGGGCGACTACGAAGACGACGGCCAGATCGAACTCAACTGGGACTACGACCGCGCCGACCTCACCGCCGAGCGCATGACCACCTACCGCCAGATCTGCAAGCAGGTGGCACGCGAACTCGGCCTCGAAGCGAGCTTCATGGCCAAGCCCTACAACGGCAAGATGGGCAATGGCTGCCACCACAACCTCAGCCTGTGGCGCGTCTCGGAAGACGGCCCCGCAGAGAATGTCATCGAAGACGGCCGCGTCGAACTGCACGCCACGCAGACTGCGCGCCACGCGATCGGCGGCCTGCTGCTGCACACGCCCGGCTCGATGCTCGTGATGGCCTCCACGGTCAACTCCTACAAGCGCTACTGGGATGCGGGCCAGTTCGCACCCTCAGGGGCCGACTGGGGTCTTGACACGCGCGGCGTCGCGATCCGCATCTCCGCGAACGGTCGCATGGAGTACCGCCTGCCCGATGCGAGCGTGAACCCTTACCTGTCGCACCTCTACCTGCTCGCCGCCATCGAGTACGGTCTCGAAGCGCAGATTGACCCGGGCGACCCGGGCCAGCTCAGCGAAGCCGCGCAGGGCGGCGCAGTGCCGAACACCCTCGGCATGGCCATCGAATCGTTCGAGGCCGACGAGTACCTCATGGGCGCCATGCCCGAAGAGCTCACCCGCATCTTCTTGCAGCTCAAGCGCGACGAATGGGCGCGCTACTGCGGCATCATCACGCAGTGGGAATTCGATCAGTACTGGGAGGCAATTCCGTGACCACCGACAACCGAACCATCAAGCTCGCCTGCATCGACTCAGAGGCGCTGCCGCTCTCCTCCAAGAGCACCGACGGCCGCACCCGAGGCGGCTACGAACCCGAAGCGGCCGCCCTCGTCATGTCGCGGCTCGCCGGAGGATCTGCCGACATCGAATGGGTGATGGTGCCCTGGGAAGAGATGATTCCCGCCGTGCGCCGCGGCGACGCCGACGCCGTCTGGTGCGGCCAAGGCATCACCCCCGAACGCGCAGCGCAGGTCGACTTCACCAAGCCCTACGCCGTGTTCAATGAAACCCTCATCGTGCGCGCCGACGATCCCGCCCGCTCACCTGAGCAGCTGGCAGGCTACAAGATCGGTGCGATCGCAGGCTCCACCAACATGAAGCTCGCCGAGACCTTCTCCGGCGTCGAACTCGTCAGCTTCGGCGCGAGCGACGACGTCTTCAGCGACATGATCGAGGCCACACGATCAGGCGAGATCGACGGCTTCGTCGACGACGACGTCGTGATGATCCCGCTCGGCCAAGAAGACCCCGACTTCGTCGAGGCCTTCACCGTGCAGACCGGCAATCGCTGGGGGATCGGCGTCGCACCCGGCAACGACGCGCTGCGCCAGGAGATCGACCGCGCCATCGAGGATGTCATCGCCGACGGCTCGCTCGAAGCGGTCTGGCGCAAGTGGATGCCGCTGCTCGACTTTCCGCTAGTAGGCGAGGCGTAATGGCGGCCCTCCGCGGCGATCGGATGCCGCGCATCGGAGTGACGGGGATGTGGTCGAACCAGATCCACGGCCTGCGCTTCGACGGCAGCGCGGTCGCCGCGGCGGTGCTGCGTTCCGTGATCCGGGCGGGCGGCGAACCGCTCACCCTGTTCGCCGAAAGCGCGCTGCCGCCGGAGGAACGGCTGCGCGGCCTCGATGCGCTGCTCGTGCCGGGCGGATCGGACATCGACCCGCGCCGTTACGGGCAGGAGCCCGTCGCCGCCGTCTCGCCCGCCGACTTCGCCGAGCAGGACGACTTCGAAGCCGGCATGCTGGCCGCGGCGATCCGGATCGGGGTGCCCGTGCTCGCGATCTGCCGTGGCTTCCAACTGCTGAACATCGAATACGGCGGCACGCTCGTGCAAGACGTTGAAGCCGACAGCCCCCACCGCAACTCAGTGCACGACGTCGAACTCGAAGCAGACTCAGCGCTCGCCGCAGCGATCGGCGCCTCAAGCCTGCCCGTGTCGTCGTACCACCACCAGGCGATCGACCGCGTCGGGGAGGGGCTGCGCGTCACCGGGCGCGCACCCGACGGCGTGGTCGAAGCAATTGAGCACCCCGACGCGCCGCTCATCGCCGTGCAGTGGCACCCGGAGGACAACGCCGCGGCGGACGAGCGCCAGCACGCGCTCTTCGCCTGGCTCATCGAGGAGGCACGGGCGAGAATGGGGCGAGACGCATGACGGCGGCACCGGCAGCCGGGTCGCCCGCCCCGGGGTCGCGGTGCCGCGTGCTGCGGAGCGGAGATCTCGCTCGGCAGGTGGCGGCGGATCAGAAGCAGGCGGTTGAGAACAGAAGGGAAACGGAATGCGCAGTGCACGAGTGCTGGTGATCGAACATCAGCAGAACGCGGGGCTGGGACAGCTATCGGATCGGCTCATCGAACACGGCTTGAACCTCGAGACCGTGGGGCCCGACGCCGGCGCCCCCGTGCCCGAAACGCTCGACGGCTATGACGCGCTGATCGTGCTCGGTGGGGCCATGGGCCCCACCGAAGACGAGCAGGCACCCTGGCTGCCTGCCACCCGCAAACTGCTGCGAGACGGCGTCGAACAGGGAGTGCCGACCCTCGGCATCTGCCTCGGCGCGCAGCTGCTCGCCACCGCCACCGGCGGCCACGTGCGCACCATGCCGGCGGGCCCAGAAGTGGGGCTGCTCGATGTCGGCTTCGCCGCTTCGGCTGCCGGCGATCCGCTCTTCGGAGACCTCGCAGGCACCTCGGTGCCGGCCGTGCAGTGGCACTGGCTTGAAGCCGACAGCCTCCCAGAAGGCGCCCAGCTGCTCGCGTCGAGCCCCGCCTGCCGCAATCAGGCGTTCCGCATCGGAGCTGCGGCGTGGGGAGTGCAGTTTCATCCCGAGGCGCTCGGAGGCACCGCGCAGGACTGGGTGGACGAGGATCGTCAGAGCATCGACGACCTCGGCCTCGAGGAGGCCGTGCTTGTGGGCGACGTGCGCGCGGCCGAACCCCGGCTCGGCGCCGTCTGGCTGCCGATCGCCGATCGCTTCGCCGAGCTCGCCCAGCGCAGCGCCTGATCCGCCCCCCGCGCCGCCCCCCGCGCCGCGCCCCGGCCCACGCGCTCCCGTTGAGTCGGTCCCTTTGTGCCGAGCCGGCCTGCAATTCACGCGAATAGCAGGCCGGCTCGATACATTTGAGCCGACTCGGTGAGGCACGAAATGGAGAGGCCGGCTCGACGCGCGAGTTCTAGGCCTCGGCGCGGTAGATCAGGTGCACGTCGGCACCCTCGGGGCCGATCCGCTTGCGGGTCAAGCCATCGAAGCCACCGCCCGTCTCAGGCACAAACACCCCAGAGAGCAGCCGCGACGAGTTGCCCACCAGCACATTGCCGTGACGGCCCACAAGCGCCATCTCGGTGCCGCTGCGCTGCAACAGCGGCAGCAGCTCGGTCTCAAGATCAGCCACCTGAATGTCATTGCCGATCGCGCCCACCCGCACGCCGCCAACACTTGCCGGCACCGTCAGCGTCAGCACGTAGGCCTCAACACCCAGATAGTCGATATAGGGCCCCACCAGCGCCGGGGTGCCCTCGTGGAACGCCCTGATAAACCACTCATGGTGTTCGTAGTCGTAGTAGCGGTCGGCACCGGGCACCACACCGAACGAGTAACGGGCAAAGCGCGTCTCATCCTCGCGCACCCACCACTCCAGATGACCACGCTCGAAGCTCAGCACCGAACGCGCAAAAATCAGCCCGCAGCCATCGACAACAGCATTGTCGGCGAGATAACGCACGGCAAGCCCACGCAGCCGACGCCGCACCGTCTCACCCAGGTCGAGCCGGCCCGCCTCATCGAGCGTCAGCAGCGCCGTAAAATCATGCGACAGCTTCTCAAGGTGGGCGAAGCGGTCATGCAACCAGCCGTCAACCCCGGCGATCGCCGCCGAAAGCTCCGCCGCGGTCACGACAGCTCCTCCGAAGCGTCGAGCGCCAGCTTGCCATCAACGATGAGCTGCATGTTTCCCCTGACGTGCTCCACGGCGAGCCGTTCGGCCTCATCGGCCTGCTGCTGCTCGATCGCCATCGCGATCGCGAGATGCTCCGCGAAAGCCTGCTGCACCGAAGCGCGGCAGATCGCATCGCACCACAAGAACGGAGCCAGCTCCGAGTGCAGCCGCTGCTCACCCGACAGCAGCCGGCGCGAATGGCTGAGCACCGCGATCTCGAAGTGGAAACGGCTGTCGGCCAGTGAACGCTCACGACCGTTGCGCCCCTCCCGAGCCTCGAATGCGAACTCCGCGAGCCTCGTTCGCATCCCCGGCTGCGTGCGCTCAGCAGCCAGACGCGCCGCCATCCCGGAGATCGCCGCGTGCTCATCGAAGAAGTCGCGCAACGCCACCAGACTCGTGCGCGCCAACGACGACCGCAGCTCCTGCGGTGACGGAAACGGTGCCTGCACCACAAAGGTGCCGCCGTTGCGGCCCCGTCGGGTCTCGACAATGCCGTGCGCGCGCAGTTCGGCGAGCGCCTTCCGCAGCGTCGCGACCGCAACCCCGAACTGCGTGGCGAGCTCAGCCTCGACGGGCAGGCGCTCGCCTACGGTGAGCACGCCCATAGAGATCGCCGCAGCGATCCGCTGGGCGATCCCGCCGACACTCGGGCCGCCGGGATCGCTCTCGCCGTGCTGAGGGGTTTGCCCCAGCGGGGGTTTCTGCGCCCGTGCCCCCGATCAGGATTCGTCGTCGAAGCGGAGCGCGCGCGCGATGAGGCGCTCCTGCTCGACGGCGTGCACCTTCGCCGAACCCGTCGACGGGGCCGCAGAAGCGGGGCGGGAGACCACGCGGATACGATCGTTCGCCAGATGCTTCGAGAGCTCAAGCGAGATGAACGGCCACGCGCCCTGGTTCTCGGGCTCGTCCTGCACCCACACCAGCTCAGCGCCGGGGTACTGGGTGAGCACGCGGCCCAGCTGTACGTTCGGCACCGGGTAGAACTGCTCCACCCGCACCAGCGCCACCCGCGGGTCGGGTCGCTTCTCGAGCGCGGCGCGCAGATCGTAGTAGACCTTGCCCGAGACGAGCACCACCCGCTCCACCGCCGCGTGGTTCTCGATCGTGGGATCGTCGAGCACGGGCTGGAAGGTGCCGGTGGTGAAATCTTCGACGGCGGAGGCCGCGCCGCGCAGGCGCAGCATCTGCTTCGGCGTGAATACGATGAGCGGCTTGCGGGGACGCGCGTAGGCCTGACGCCGCAACAGGTGGAAGTAGTTCGCCGGCGTCGAGGGGCGGGCGACGATCATGTTGTCTTCGGCGCAGAGCTGCAGGTATCGCTCGATGCGCGCCGAGGAGTGATCCGGCCCCTGACCCTCGTAGCCGTGGGGGAGCAGCATGACCACCGAGGAGCGCTGACCCCACTTCTGCTCGGCCGCGGCGATGTATTCGTCGATCACCGCCTGCGCCGTGTTGGCGAAGTCACCGAACTGGGCCTCCCACAGCACGAGCGCGTCTTCCCGCTGCAGCGAGTAGCCGTACTCGAAGGCGAGCGCCGCGTACTCGGAGAGCAGCGAGTCGTAGATCCAGAACCGAGCCTGATCGTCGGAGAGGTTGAGCAGCGGGATCCACTCCTGGCCGTTGGCCCGGTCGTGGAACACCGCGTGCCGCTGCGCGAAGGTGCCGCGGCGGGCATCCTGGCCTACGAAGCGCACCGCGGTGCCCTCCATCAGCAGCGAACCGAGCGCCAGCAGCTCGCCGAAGCCCCAGTCGATCCCGCCCTCACGGCTCATCTCGACCCGCTTGTTGAGCAGCTGCTGCAGCTTCTGATGCACCGTGAAGCCCTCGGGCTTGTTGCCGAAGGCGTCACCGATGCGCTCGATCACGGCGCGATCCACCGCGGTCTCCAGCGGTGCCGGCCCGGGGCCGCCCACCTCGGCGACTTCACCGATGCCGCCGGAGCCCACGATCGGAATCGACCCGGTCTGCGCGGCGTGCGTCTCCTGGAAGGCGACCTCGAGGCGATCCTGGAAGTCTTGCTTGGCCTTCTCGTACTCTTCCTCGGTGATATCACCGCGGCCCACCAGAGCGCTCGTGTAGAGACGGCGGGTGGATCGCTTCGCCTCGATGAGGTCAGTCATGAGCGGCTGCGTCATCGAGGGATCGTCGCCCTCGTTGTGACCGCGGCGGCGGTAGCAGACGAGGTCGATGATGACGTCGATGTGGAAGCGCTGGCGGAACTCGTAGGCCAGCTTCGCGACCCGCACCACCGATTCTGGGTCGTCGCCGTTCACGTGGAAGATCGGGGCCTGCACGACCTTGCCGATCTCGGACGAATACACACCCGAGCGCGAATCGAGCGGCAGCGTGGTGAAGCCCACCTGATTGTTGATGATGATGTGGATCGTGCCGCCCGTGCGGTACGCACGCAGCTGCGACATCTGCAGCGTCTCGTAGACGACGCCCTGGCGGCGCCCAGGATGATGGCCGCGAACCGAACCTACCCCTGGCAGCAGGCCGGCATCCGCCCGCAGGCCCTCCGCGAAGACCGCATCCTCGCCGAAGCCCACGCCACCCGCGGCGACGCCCGCGCGATCAGCGACCTCTTCGGCCTCAGCATCGCCGGCACCGACCGCTACATCGACACCCTCGCACACCCCGACCTCACCACCAGCGACCAGCCAGGGTGACGCCGCCGCGCCGGGTCGATTCCGGCCCCAGGGTCGTGCTCTCGCGGACGGTCAGGAGCCAGGTGCAACGGTGGCCGATCCGTCACAGATCTGCGGTGGCGCGGCTCGTGCGGGCGGCGCGGAGCCCGTTGAGGATGACGATCACCTCAGCGATCTCGTGCACCAGCACCACCGCGGCCAGACCCAGGACACCGAACAGGGCGAGCGGGAGCAGCACGACGATGATCATGAGCGACAGGATGATGTTCTGGTTCATGATGTGCCTGCCGCGGCGGGCGTGAGCGAACGCGCGCGGCAGGAGGCGCAGGTCGTGACCGGTGAACGCGACGTCGGCGGACTCGATCGCGGCATCGGAACCTGTCGCGCCCATCGCGATGCCGATATCCGAGGCGGCCAGTGCAGGGGCGTCGTTGATGCCGTCACCGATCATCGCGACCGAGCCGTGCCTGCCCAGCTCGCTGATCGCGGCGGCCTTGTCCTCCGGGCGCAGCTCGGCGCGCACGTCCTCGATCCCGGCCTGCGCGGCCAGCGCGCGGGCGGTGCGGGCGTTGTCGCCGGTGAGCATGGTCGCCCCGACACCCTGGGTCGCGAGGGTGCGCACGACCTCGGGGACTTCGGGGCGCAGCTCGTCGCGGACCCCGATCGCGGCGACCGGGAGTCCGTCGCGGTGCACGATGACGACGGTCATGCCCTGCTCCTCCAAGCCGGCGACCTGGTCCTTGAGCGTCCCGGCGTCCAGCCAGCGGGGGCTGCCGACGGTGACCTGGGCCCCGTCGAGGGTGCCTTCGATGCCGTGCCCGGCCTGCTCGGTGACGTCCAGGGCGGCGGGGGCTCCGGGTGAGGCGGCGGTGATCGCGGCGGCCAGCGGGTGGGTGCTGTGCTGCTCCAGGGATGCCGCCCAGGCCAGGGCCTGCGCCTCGTCCACCCCGTCGGCGGTGAGGATGGCGGTGACGGCGGGCTCGTTGCGTGTGAGGGTGCCGGTCTTGTCGACGGCGACGTGGCGGATCACGCCGAACCGTTCGAACACGGCACCGGACTTGATGATCACGCCGAACCTGCTCGCTGAGCCGATCGCGGCGACGACGGTCAGCGGGACGGAGATCGCCAGCGCGCACGGCGACGCGGCGACGAGCACCACGAGGGCGCGGGTGATCCACAGCTCCGGGTCGCCCAGCAGCGAGCCGATGACCGCGACGAGGGCGGCGAGGATCAGCACGCCGGGCACGAGCGGGCGGGCGATGCGGTCGGCCAGGCGGGCGCGGTCGCCCTTCTCGGCCTGCGCCTGCTCCACCAGCTCCACGATCGTGGTCAGCGAGTTGTCGGTGCCCGCTGCGGTCGTCTCGACCTCCAGGGCACCGGCGGTGTTGATCGCCCCGGCCGACACCGCGTCGCCGGGCTCGACCTCCACCGGGATCGACTCCCCGGTGATCGCCGAGGTGTCCAGGCTCGACCGGCCCGTCCGGACGATCCCGTCGGTCGCGATCCGCTCACCCGGACGCACGAGCATCAGCTGACCAACGGCCAGATCCTTCGCGGCGACCTCCACGGGCGCGCCGTCCTGCCGGATGGTCGCGGTCTCCGGGACCAGCTTGAGCAGCGCCCGCAGCCCGCCGCGGGCGCGGTCCATGGCCTTGTCCTCCAGCGCTTCGGCGATGGAGTACAGGAACGCCAGCGCCGCGGCCTCCTCGACGTAGCCGAGGATGACCGCGCCGACCGCGCTGATCGTCATCAGCAGCCCGATGCCCAGCTTGCCCGTGAACAGCTTGCGGATCGCGCCGGGCGTGAACGTCGACGCACCCAGCAGCAGGCCGATCCAGAACGCCACCAGCGCCGGGATCTCCGCACCCGTCCATTCCAGGACCAGGCCCGTACCGAACGCTACGCCGGAGAGCACCGGGACCATGATCCCGCGGTCACGCCACCACGGACGCTCCCGCTCCTCCTCGGCCTCCTCGCCGACCCGGGTCTCCGGCTCGTCGCAGCCGCACGCCGCGCTCACGCGCCCGCTCCCGTCCCACAGCAGCCCGGCACCGTGCACTCGGCGTCCATGCACGGCGCGTGCTCGTCCACGGCCAGCGTCACGTCCACCAGCGCCGTGAGCGCCGCCGCGAGGTGCGGGTCGGCGATCTCGTAGCGCGTCTGCCGACCCTCCGGCTCGGCGACCACGATCCCGCAATCCCGCAGGCACGTCAGATGGTTCGACACGTTCGACCGCGTCAACTCCAGCTCACGCGAGAGCACCGCCGGGTAGCTCGGCCCGTCCAGCAGGGTCATCAGGATCCGGGAACGCGTCGGATCCGCCATCGCCCGACCCAGCCGGTTCATGACATCAAGACGCGAAGCAATAGTCAGCATGTACTGAACTATACAGTAAGCACTGAACTTTTGTCGATGATGGCGAACCATGCACCCGCGACCCAGCAGCGGCACTCCCGCCCCCGCGGAGCCCTCACGACACCCGCACCGGCGGGCGCGGTACAGTCGCAGAGGAGGCAGTTCCTCGAACATCCACCCGCACCCACACCAAAACGACGGCACGGGCGGAAGTTCCCGCCAAAACCGTCAATATTCACCGGAACATCTAGGTTTTTTGTCTCTATTCCCGCGTCTTCGTGAGTTGCTTCCGTGTGGTTCAGGTGCGTCCTGCCCGCTGTAGCAACGAAGCCACGCCGGATCAAGATTCCTGACAAACCATCACGATTCCTGACGATTCGGGCGTATTCTTGATGCATGGTCAGGATTGCTGAAGTAGCGGGCTGATGAACCTCGCTGTCGTTCGGAGTATCGGGACCGCTCGCGGGTGGCGGTCCGAGGAAGATGCTGCGGACTTCGAGCAGGAGATCATCGACCAGTACGCGCTCGCGATGGCCGCAGCTGGGCTCAGCGACGCTTACATCTCGCACTCACGTACAGCGATCTTCGAGCTCCGTTCGCACGTGAATATCCCGCTGTGGCAGGTCAAGCCCGCCGACGCGGACGCGTTTCTTGCCGGGCTTCGCCGAGCGGGTCTTGCGGCTTCGACGCGTGCGGGCAAAGCGGGCGTGATCGCCCAGTTCTTCGACTTTGCGATCAGCCGGTATCAGGCCGACATCAACGCGCTTACCGGGTGGGTGATCGAGCAGCCCATCGATGAGTACAACCGGCAATCGGGTTCGTCGCTCGGCAAAGTCCGCGTCCCGCCCTCGGACGCGGAGGTCGACCGACTCTTCGGCGGCTGGGCGGCTTCGTTGCAGGATGAGCGGCGATTTCTCCCGGCGGCGCGGAACTACTTCGCGGCGTCGTTGTGGCGGCGAGTCGGGCTGCGGATCACGGAGAGCACGAAACTCGATCTTCGCGACTGGCGGCCCGATCTCGGCACGCTCGGGAAACTGCATGTCCGATTTGGGAAAGGCTCGCGCGGGCGCGGCTCGAAGCAGCGCCTGGTTCCCGCGATCAACGGTGCCGACAAGCTCATGGATTGGTGGCTCGGCGACGTGCGGCACAGGTTCGGCCCGGATTGGGATGACCCGGATGCGCCGCTGATCCCGTCGGAACGGTTCGATCATGAGCTCGGCCGCACGGGGAGGGCCAGCGACGATGTGCTCCGGCGCGGGCTGGTGCGTGCGACCGAGCGGTTTCTGCCTGCGTGGTCGGGTGATCTGACTCCGCACGTGCTGCGGCACTATTGCGCGTCGTCGCTGTATCTGGCGGGTATGGACTTGAAAGCCCTCCAAGAACTGCTCGGGCATCAGTGGCTGTCGACGACGACGCAGTACATCCACGTCTCGAGCCAGCACATCGAGGATGCGTGGGCGCACGCGAACAAGAGCGTTGAGGAACGATTCGAAGGGATGGCGTGACTGATGAAGTGGAACCTGAGAGTCCAGGCCGCTGAGCGCGGCATCTGGAAGTCTGCGGAGTTGCGGCGCATGCTCGCCGCCGCTGGGTTGGAGATGAGCCAGGGCAAGATGTCGGGGCTGTGGACGGGCACTCCGACGACGATCCGCCTCGATGATCTCGACGTGATCTGCCTCGTCCTGGACTGCCAGCCGACAGACCTCCTCGTGCCCGAACCGGAAAAGGTCAGCGCGCGCACGCGAAGGCTCGAGCAGCACAGCGAGGCCAACGGTTCGACACCGCGAGTGACGCCACGGTTGGGCGCGAAGGATGACCGGCCCGCCCCGCCGCTATGAGTCCGGCACGCGGTCCGAACGGGCCGCTGAGCCCGCCGCTGCCCTGCACGGGGTGCGGCGTGAAACCGGCCGCGTGGCTCCAGCCTCGCGTCGACTACTGCTACGACTGCATCCCCGGCGGCCCCTTCGCTCCGCCGCTATGCCGCAGATGCGGATCGAGCGAGTACTACAGCCAAGGATTGTGCGCGCATTGCCATCCGGGAAGTCCCGGCTTCATGGGGTCCTGCCGTGATTGCCTGGCCTGGGGCGTCTACCGGAATCGCAACTGGCGGTGCCCGAAGTGCCGCTGGTGGTTCAAGCACTACCCGCAAGGCGAATGCGTCTCGTGCCATCGCGACGTCACCATCGGTGAGCAGGGCTACTGCCGCCTCTGCCTGGAGACCGCCCGGATGCTGCAAGTACTCGGCGAACCGCTCGACCTCGACGCACCGCGAAAGTTCGGGGCGCAACTGTTCTTCGCCGTGATGAACGATCCCCGCAGGCCTGCCGAGAAGCACCGGCCGATGGCGATGAGCCTGCGCCAAGCGATCCGGCTCGTCGCCGCGCCGCCGCCGGTCGCCGAGAGCACCCAGCCGGTGCTGTTCGATCTGGATCCCGACCCGGAACGGGTGCGGCAGCGCTCGAACGAGATCCGGCTGCGCGACATCACCTCCCGCACCGATCACTTCCTGTACGCCCGCGCCGCCGAGTATGCGTGGAGCAAACGGCAGACGAACCAGGTGCGGCGCACGTTGAAGATTCTCCAGCTCGTGTTCCCCGGCGCGAATCTGCACTTCTGTGCTTCCGACATTCTCGCGATGCGCCGCTACGACGATGACGGCAACATCCGCTCCACGATCGAAGTCCTGGGCGACGCCGACCTCCTCATCGACGACCGAGTGCCGACGTTCGAGCAGCTCTTCGCCCGTAAGACCAGGCATCTGCCCGAGCCGATGCGCTCCCAGCTCGAACTCTGGCGCGACATCATGGCCGACGGATCGAAGACCACGCCGCGCCGTCAACCCCGCGACACGATGACCGTGAAAGGGCAGATGTACGGCATCCTCCCCGCGATCACCCGCTGGGTCGAGGAAGGCCGCACCAGCCTGACCGGGATCAGCACTGAAGACATCCTCGACGCGCTCCCGGATGATCCGAGCCGCCAGCACACGATGATGCTCGGCTTCCGCACCCTGTTCACGATCCTGCGCGGCCGCAAGATCGTCTTCGCCGACCCGACGAAACCGATTCCGCTGCGCGGCCCCAAACGCACGATCCCGCTCCCGATGGAGAAGTCCGCGATCCGTGACGCGCTCACCAGCCCTGACCCCGCAATCGCTCTGGCCGTCGCCCTCGTCGCTTTCCACGCCCTCACCACGCAACAGGTGCAGCACGTCCAGCTCACCGATATCATCGACGGCAGACTCCGCATGCCCGACGGCCGTACGATCCCGCTCGCCGAACCCGTGCGGGTGCGCCTGGCCGCCTGGCTCGACCATCGCGCCACGCGTTGGCCCGAGACGAAGAACCCGTACCTGCTCGTCACGATCCAGACCGCGCCGCGCCTGTCGCCACCGGGCCGGAACTTCCCCTGGAAGAAGGCCGGAGTCACCGCGCAGGCGCTGCGCACTGACCGCATCCTCTACGAGGTCGAACAGACCGGCGGCGATGTGCGACGCATCTGCGACCTGTTCGGCATCGGCATCGACACCGCCCTCCGCTATGCGCATCCCGCCCGAGTCGACCGTCCTGTAGATGACGGCGGCGACTCCGCCGGGTGAACACTCGGCGAACAACCTCCCGAACGCACCTACCCGACTTGCCGCTTGGTTCGATGAATGTCAATATAGAGACATGTCGATGCAACAGATGGTGATCGTCGGGTCTGGTCCGGCGGGGTATACGGCCGCGGTCTACGCGGCCAGGGCGGGGCTTTCTCCCGTCGTGGTCGCTGGCTCGGTGACCGCCGGCGGTTCGCTCATGACGACCACCGAGGTCGAGAACTTCCCGGGCTTCACCGACGGGGTGCAGGGCCCGGACCTGATGGACGCGATGCGTGCGCAGGCCGAGCGCTTCGGGGCGCGTATCGTCTACGACGACGCGACCCGGCTCGACCTCGCAGGCGAGGTCAAGACGATCGAGACCGGCTCGGGCGAAACGTTCGAGGCGCGTAGCGTGATCCTCACCACCGGTTCCGCTTACCGCAAGCTCGGCCTCGCCGAGGAAGCTCGGCTCTCCGGTCACGGCCTGTCATGGTGCGCGACCTGCGATGGCTTCTTCTTCCGCGAGAAGGAGATCGCCGTCGTCGGCGGCGGGGACTCCGCGATGGAAGAGGCACTGTTCCTCACGCGCTTCGCGTCGAAGGTCACGATCGTGCACCGGCGTGATGACTTCCGGGCGTCGAAGATCATGGCCGAGCGGGTGCGCGCCGATCCGAAGATCGAGGTCGCCTGGAACAGTGAAGTCGCCGAGCTCGTCGGTGAGAACGCCGTCGAAGCGCTCCGCCTGCGCGACACCGTCACCGGTGACGAGCGTGCCCTTCCGATCTCTGGCGTGTTCGTTGCGATCGGGCACGACCCGCGCTCGGAGCTGCTGACCGGGCAGGTCGATCTCGACGACGACGGCTACGTGCTCGTCGACCATCCGTCGACCGCGACGAACCTGCCTGGCGTGTTCGCCGCGGGTGATCTCGTCGACCGCCGTTACCGGCAGGCGATCACGGCATCGGGCACGGGCTGTGCCGCGGCCCTTGACGCGCAGCATTTCCTCGCCGGCCTGCCTGCCGACGAGACCGTGACCGAACTTCTGGAGGTGTCCGCATGAGCGCGACCATCACCGTCACCGACGCCACGTTCGAGGCCGAGGTGCTGCAGTCCGACATCCCCGTCGTGGTCGAAATCTGGGCGACCTGGTGCGGGCCGTGCAAGGCGATCGCACCGATCCTCGACGATCTCGCCGGCGAGTACGACGGCCGCGTGAAGATCGTGAAGCTCGACGCGGACGCCAACCCGCAGACCGCGATGGCTGCTGATGTCACGTCGATCCCGACTCTCGGGTTCTACCGGGGCGGTGAGCGCGTCGACGTGCTCATCGGCGCACACCCGAAGCCGATCATCGCGGGCAAGATTGACGAGCTGATCGTATGAGCACCGCAACCCAGACCCGCGCGATGCCGGCGAAGCTGTCCACCCTTGACCGGTGGCTGCCGCTGTGGATCGGGCTCGCCATGGTCGCGGGCCTCCTCCTCGGCCGCTTCATCCCCGCACTGTCCGACCTGCTCGCGCATATGGAGGTCGGTGGTATCTCGGTGCCGATCGGTCTCGGACTGCTGGTGATGATGTATCCGGTGCTGGTGAAGGTCCGCTACGACAAGGTCGCCGCTGTCACGGGAGACAAAAAGCTCCTCGTCTCATCGCTGATCCTGAACTGGATCGCAGGGCCTGCCGTGATGTTCGCCCTCGCGTGGCTCTTCCTGCCCGATCTGCCCGAGTACCGCACCGGTCTCATCATCGTGGGGCTCGCGCGTTGCATCGCGATGGTGGTGATCTGGAACGACCTCGCTTGCGGCGACCGTGAAGCGACCGCGGTGCTGGTGTTCATCAACTCCGTGTTCCAGGTCGTCGCGTTCTCGCTGCTCGGCTGGTTCTACCTCACCGTGCTGCCGGGCTGGCTCGGCCTCGACTCCCAAGGCCTGGATGTCTCGATCGGGCAGATCGCGATCAACGTGCTCGTATTCCTTGGCGTCCCGCTCGCGGCTGGGTTCCTCACTCGCTTCTTCGGTGAGAAGGCGAAGGGCCGCGACTGGTACGAGGCGAAGTTCATCCCCTTTATCGGCCCGTTCGCGCTCTACGGCCTCCTGTTCACGATCGTGCTGCTATTCGCGCTGCAGGGTGAGGCGATCACGTCGCAGCCGTGGGACGTCGCCCGGATCGCGCTGCCGCTGTTGGCGTACTTCGCGATCATGTGGTTCGCAGGCCTCCTGCTCGGGAAGGGCATCGGCCTCAACTACGCCCGCTCGACGACCCTCGCGTTCACGGCGGCAGGCAACAACTTCGAGCTCGCCATCGCCGTCGCGATCGGCACCTTCGGCGCGACCAGCGGTCAGGCCCTCGCAGGCGTCGTCGGACCGCTCATCGAGGTGCCCGTGCTCGTGGGTCTGGTCTATGTCTCGCTCTGGGCCGCCCGCACGTGGTTCCACACCGACCCGTATGCGGTTCCCGCCGTCACCAAATCGAGGGCATCATGACCACCACCGAGCTCTGCACACCGACCCCGACGCACGTCATCGGCGAAGACGCCGCCGATGCTGTCGCTTCAACGCTCAAGGCGCTGGCAGATCCGTTCCGGCTGCGGATGCTGTCGGCGATCGCGACGGACCCGCGCGGCGAGGCCTGCGTGTGCGACCTCGCCGAGCTCGCCGACGTCTCCCAGCCCACCGTCTCGCATCACTTGAAGAAGCTCAAGGACACCGGGCTGCTGGCCTCCGAGCGGCGCGGCACCTGGGTGTACTACAGCATCCTGCCGGCGCGGAAGCAGGCCGTGACCGCGCTGCTGGACGCGTTCGCGCCCGCCGCGATCGCCGACGCGCAGGCCGAGCAGGAAGACCGCGCGACGGCACTGGCCGCCCTCGACGCGAAGGTCGAGCACCTCGCCGCCGAGCTCGCCGACGAGATGACGCACCTGAACCGCAACCTCGTCGTCACGATCGTGCGCGAGTCGTTCGCGGGTCTCGTCCGCTCGGCGAAGCTCACCCAGCATATGATCCCGCTCACCGAACGTTTCGCCCGTCAGCGTCTCGCCGACCTCACACGGGATCGCGAAACGGGGATGCCGCAGGTGCTGTTCGTGTGCGTCGCAAACGCGGGCCGTTCTCAGCTCGCCGCCGCCCTCGTCAATCAGCTCTCCGGCGGTGCGGTTGTTGCCCGGTCGGCCGGGTCGACGCCAGCGGCCGAGGTGCACCCGCACGTGCGCTCGATCCTCGCCGACATCGAAGGCGAGCAGGACGCCGCGGCCGCGTTCCCGAAGCCGCTCACCGACGACGCCGTCCGCGCCGCGGACGTCGTGGTCACGATGGGCTGCGGGGACGTATGCCCGATCATCCCCGGAGTTCGCTATGAAGACTGGACGGTCGGTGACCCCGCCCTCGCCTCCGAAGACGGCGTTGCGGCGATCGCCGCTGACATCGAGGCCCGCGTCCGTGGCCTGCTCGCCGAGCTGTGCGTTCCCGTCGACGGTGACGGCGCATGACAAGCGAGACGCGACGTGCGCCGGTGCGCGGGTCGGCGTGGGAAGTGTTCCGGGTGTTCCTGCGCCTCGGGGTGACCTCGTTCGGCGGGCCGATCGCGCACCTGGGCTACTTCCGCACCGAGATCGTGGAACGCCGACGCTGGATGGACGACCGCGCCTACGCCGACCTGGTCGCGCTGTGCCAGTTCCTTCCCGGCCCGGCCTCGAGCCAGGTCGGGTTCGGCATCGGCCTGCACCGCGCCGGATACCGGGGCGCGCTGGCCGCATTCATCGCCTTCACGCTCCCGTCCGCGGCCCTCATGCTCGCCTTCGCCTCCGGCGCCGCCCTGTTCACCGGCACCATCGGGGAAGGCATCCTCGCCGGGCTGAAGATCGTGGCGGTCGCGATCGTCGCGCAGGCCGTCCTCGGCATGGCGAAGACACTCACCCCGGACCGGCAGCGCGCCGCGATCGCAGCCGTCGCAGCCCTCGCCGCGCTGCTGCTGGCCGGATCGCTCGGCCAAATCATGGCGATCGTCCTCGGCGGGATCGCCGGATACTTCGTCTGCCGCGCACCCGCCGCGAACACGGCGACAGCGGTGCGGTTCCCGGTGACCCGGGCCGCGGGGATCGCCGCGCTCACCCTGTTCGTCGCAATCCTGGCCGGGATGCCGATCCTCGCCGCCGTCACCGGCAACGACAGCGTCGCCCTGTTCGATGCGTTCGCGCGGGCCGGAGCGCTCGTATTCGGCGGCGGGCACGTCGTGCTCCCGCTCCTGCAATCCGGCGTCGTCGATCCCGGCTGGGTCACGAACGCGGACTTCCTCGCCGGATACGGTGCAGCCCAGGCCGTGCCCGGCCCGCTGTTCACCCTCGCCGCTTTCCTCGGCGGCGCCGCCGACGTCGGCCCGGGCGGGGCGGCGGGGGCGGGCATCGCGCTGGCCGGGATCTTCCTGCCCGGCTTCCTCCTCCTCATCGGCGTGCTGCCGTTCTGGAACCGCCTGCAGCACCACGAGCGGGTGCAGGCCATCATGCGGGGCGCGAACGCGGCCGTCGTCGGCATCCTCGCCGCCGCCCTCTACACACCCGTGTTCACCACCGCGATCCTCACCCCGCACGCCTTCGCACTCGCGCTGGTCTGCTTCGTGCTGCTCGTCGCGTGGAAGCTCCCGCCCTGGATCGTCGTGATCATCGGAGCCGCAGGCGGCATCCTCGCCACCACCCTCACCTGACCGACCCGATCGGAAACGAGAACCCTCATGTCTACTCCCACCGTCCTGTTCGTCTGCGTCCACAACGCCGGCCGTTCCCAGATGGCCGCAGGCTACCTCCGCCACCTCGCGGGCGACCGCATCGAGGTCCGTTCGGCAGGCTCGATCCCCGCGGACCAAATCAATCCCGTCGCCGTCGAGGCGATGCTCGAAGAGGGCGTCGACATCCGCGGCGAGGCACCGAAGATCCTCACCACCGACGCCGTGCAGGACTCCGATGTCGTCATCACGATGGGCTGCGGCGACGCCTGCCCGTTCTTCCCCGGCAAGCGCTACGAGGATTGGAAGCTCGATGACCCCGCGGGCCAGGGCATCGACGCTGTCCGTCCGATCCGCGACGACATCAAACGCCGCATTCAGGAACTCATCGCCTCCCTCGAGCCCGCGAGCACCGAGGCGGCCAGCGCATGAGCGCGTCGGTGCTGTTCGTCTGCAAGAAGAACGGCGGCAAATCGCAGATGGCCGCCGCGCTCATGCGGCAGCACGCCGGCGACGCCATCACCGTCTATTCGGCCGGTACTGCGCCGGGCGATACGCTTAGTGCCCTCGCCGAGGAAGCGATCGTCGAGGTCGGTGCGTCGATGGAGGGCGAGTATCCGAAGCCCATCGATCCCGAGATCCTCCGCAGCGTGGATCGGGTCATCGTGCTCGGCGACGAGGCGAAGGTCGCCCCGGTCGACGGCATGGCCGGAACGATCGAGACCTGGACCTTCGAAGACCAGGCTGCATCCGACGTCGGCGGCGGCGACCGCACGCGGGCGATCCGGGATCAGATCGCCGAACGCGTCCTGCGCCTCGCCAGCGAGCTCAGCGCCGCGATGTCGTAACTTTGAACGGGAGGGCAGGAGTAGTCGCTGGCCCTCCCGTCCAGCGCGGCGGACGGCCGATGAGCCTTGCATGAGCCGAGCACGCAGTCGGGTCAGTGTGAGGGCAGGTTCCCGCTCAATCGTGCGTGGAAGGTTCCGCTCGCCTCGTTCAAGCCGATGATCTCGACCTCGATGTCGTGTTCGCGGTACTTCTGCTCGATTCCATCGAGCGCTGCGACGGTCGAGGCGTCCCACACGTGCGACTTCGACATGTCGATCACGACACGCTTCGGGTCGTCGGCGTACTCGAACTGGGTGGTCAGGTCGTTCGAGGACGCGAAGAACAGCTCGCCATCGACCTCATAGTGCGCCGTGTCTTCGTTAGCGCTGAAGGTGCGGGTGACGGTGGTGAAGTGGGCGACGCGGCGCACGAACAGGATCGCGGCGACGAACACGCCGATGATGACCCCGACGGAGAGGTTGTGGGTGATGAGCACCGGGATGACGGTGACGAGCATCACGATCGTCTCGCTCTTGGGCATCCGCTTCAGCGTGGAGGGTGCGATGGAGTGCCAGTCGAAGGTGAGGAACGCGACCATGAACATGATCGCCACCAGCGCCCCGATGGGGATCAGGTTCATTATTGGGCCGAGGAACCACACCAGGATCAGGAGGAACACGCCGGCGGCGAACGTGGAGACGCGGGTGCGGGCGCCGGAGGCGCGCACGTTGATCATGGTCTGCCCGATCATCGCGCAGCCACCCATGCCACCGAAGAGGCCAGAGAGGATGTTCGCGCCGCCTTGCCCCATCGCCTCGCGGGTCTTGTTCGAGTGCGTGTCGGTGATGTCGTCCACGAGCTTCGCGGTCATCAGTGACTCCATGAGCCCCACCGCGGCCATGCCGAGGGCATACGGGGCAATGATTTGCAGTGTCTCGAAGGTGAGCGGTACATCGGGGAAGAACGGCATCGGCGGGCCGCCGGGCAGTTCGCCGAGACCGCCGACGGTCTTCACATCGAGGTTCAGCAGCCACACCGCGAGGGTCATCACGATCACGACCACCAGAGGCGCGGGCACAGCCTTCGTGAGCTTCGGGAAGAGCCATAGGATCAGGATGCTGACGATGATCATCGGGTACATCAGCCAGGACGCGCCGGTGAAATGCTCCAATTGGGCGACAGCGATGAGGATCGCGAGGGCGTTGACGAACCCGACCATCACGCTGCGCGGGATGAACCGCATGAGCTTGCCGACCCCGAGCAGGCCGAGAACGATCTGGAAGATGCCGCCGAGGATCACGGTCGCGATGAGGTAGTCGAGGCCGTACTCGTCGGCGACCGGCCGGATGACGAGCGCGATCGCTGCGGTCGCCGCGGTAATCATCGCGGGCCGCCCACCGAGGAACGCGATCGAGATTGCCATCACGATCGAGGAGAACAAGCCCACCTCGGCCGGCACGCCTGCGGCGATCGCGAACGCGATGGCCTCCGGGATGAGCGCGAGGCCGACCACCATACCCGCGAGGACTTCCTTCGTCAACAGCTTCGGCGAACGGAACACATCCATCACGGTCGGCCGAGGCCAGTAGCGTTCCTTGTCGCGTGCGGGCGCGCTCATTCTGCCTCCCAGAGAGGTGCGGGAAAATAGGGTGACGGCGGTCGAGGTCGGAGCCCGCCAAATCCAACTCTACCGTTACGTGAGGGTTGGGTGCCAAATCGAGGCAGAGGAGTACCCGATGGCAGGAACGATCCATATCGGCGAGGTCGCTGAGCGCACCAGCCTGTCGCTGCGCACCCTCCGCCACTACGACGAGATCGGGCTCGTCTCCCCGAGCGACCGCACCAGTGGCGGGTTCCGCCTCTACACCGACGCCGACGTCGAGCGGCTCCTCCTGATCCGCCAGATGAAGCCGCTCGGGTTCTCCCTCGACCAGATGGGCGAAGTCCTCGCCGCTGCTGACGCACTGGCGGATGATCCGTCAGACAGCGCCGCGCGCGCAGCGCTGGATACGTTCGTGACCGACGCAGAGGAGCGTCGCGAGAAACTCGCGAAACAACTGGACGCCGCCGACGAACTCATCGCGCGCCTCCGCGACGTATAAGCCTGCGGCAGATGCACGCCCGGCCCAAGTGTTCACCGGTGGGGTTGCATGTTCGCGGAACATGCAACCCCACACCTCAGAAACCATGGCCTGAACCCGCATCTTCCGGCGATTTAGCCTTCAGGAATCGTGAACTTGCGGGTTTCGCCCTTCATTCGCGCGGTCGTGTCGAACGCGGCAAGCTCTGCCGGGTGGAGTTGATGTTGCACGACGAAGGAGCGTTCTTTGATCCGCCACAGCCCCTGCCCGGTGCCGAGCCCTGGGAGGAGTTTCTGTTCGGTGCCGGTGAGGCCGAGGGCTGCGGCGGTGGTTCCGAGTTGGTCGGGTTCTTGTCGGTAGATGATCCGTGTCTCCGCATTCGCCAGCAGGCTGTTGGCGAGGGCTCGCATGGCGGAGCCGGAGTCGCCGACGTTGTCGAGGTCGGTGAGCTTGTGGAAGATCAGCATGTTCGCGATCCCGTAATGCCTTGCCAGCCGCCACTGCGCATCCATCCGACGGAGCAATGCCGGGTAGGCCATGAGTCGCCAGGCTTCGTCATAGATCACCCACCGGTGCCCACCATTCGGGTCCATCAGCGCCGACTCCATCCACGCACTTGAGCAGGTCATCAGCACCGAGATCAACGTCGAGTTCTCCGCCACCCGCGACAGGTCCAGGCTGACCATCGGCAGTGACGGGTCGAACCGTACCGTCGACGGCCCATCGAACAACCCTGCAAGATCGCCAGCGACCAGGCGGCGGAGGGCGTGACCGACGAGCCGGCCGTCCTCCGCGAGGCGACCATCCGTATCGGTTGTCGGGTCGGGGGCGAGGATGCGGTCGACGACCATGGGGAGGATCGGCACCTCCGAGGAGCGGACAGCGTCTTGGAGAGCGAGGTCGATCGCTGTGTGCTCCAACGGGGAGAGCACCCGATCCAGCACCGTCTCCGCGAGAGCCCCGATCAGTTCTCGGCGGCGGGACGCGACTTGCGCCGCCCATTCCGCATCCGAGACACCGCCGGGGCGGTGTCCTTCATCGAGCGGGTTGAGACGGTTACGGAGCCCGTGCCCGAGAACGATCGCCCGCCCACCCACGGCTTCGGCGACCGCCGTATGCTCACCCTTCGGGTCACCGGGCACGTACACGCGGCGCCCGAACGGGATCGACCTCGTGTAGAGGGACTTCGCGAGTGAGGACTTGCCGGAGCCGACGATCCCGGCGAGAACGATGTTCGGGGCGGTGATGAGGCCGCGGGCGTAGAGGGTCCAGGGGTCGTAGACGAAGGAGCCGCCGGAGTAGAGGTCTTGCCCGATGAACACGCCGTCGGCGCCGAGGCCGCCTTCGGCGAGGAACGGGTACGCGCCCGCGAGCGTCGCGGACGTGTCCTGATGCCGCGGCAACCGAAACCTGCCTGGCGTCCGCAACGCCGCCGGCCCCGGTTCGCCGGTGGCGGGTAGATAGGTGGTGTTGCGGCGTTCGGCACGCTCCACCGCGACACGTTCACGCTCCGCCGCTTGCTCGGCGCGACGGGCGCTGGTCTCGATCTTCGCGGCCGCGTGCTTGCGCGCCCTCCGCTGTCTGCGGCGTTCCCCGGCCGGTTCGACCAACGCCGCAGTATGGAGCTTCTGGCGTTCCCTCACAGTGCCCGCCCCCGCAGCGCGGAGGATGACTGCGATGGCGCGAACCAGTCGTCTTCCTCCTCGACCACCGCCGCTTGGCGCCGCGCCCGTGGAAGGGTCGGCGTCGTCCGCGCAGAAGGGGCCCCAGCATCCGGCTCTCGTCTTTCCGGGTGGGCGCGGAGCAGGGAGACGTGCCCGTGGTCGTGGTTGTACGTCAGCGCGTAACTGCCTGCGGTGGTGGTGCGGTCGAGCGAGCCGGTGGGGATGGTGTCGTAGACGTATCCGTTGATGAGTGCGGCTTGCGTGGTTTCCTCGCCCATGTCGAACCCGGCCAGATGCTCGATCGCCGCATCCGTACCGTCACGGTCGATGATCGCCAGCACTTCGTCGGCGTCCTGGCCTTGCAGGAACACGACACTCATCCACCGCGGCACCGACGGTGTCTCTGTGGGTTCGGGGTGCCAGGCGATCCGCCCGGAGGCGGCCATTGCCGCATCTACCCGGTCATGCACCGCATCCAGCAGCGCGGCGGCTTGCTGCAGCTCTGCGGTCGCGGTCAGCGCGTTCGTCGCGCCGGCTGCCTGATCCCCGGCATCGTCATGCGCACGCACTCGGTGAGTGACGTGCGCGGTCGCGAGCTGATCGACCACCTGCCGCAGCGATCGCACCCCAGCAAGCAGATCACCGAGCACCGCATAGGTGTCGCCAGGGTCCTCGAACACGCGGGTCGCGTGCGCAAGCCCCCGGAGCGCTTCGGAGGCTTCCGTCGCGTTGGCGGTCGGGTTGTTGAACGTAGGCATGACTCACTCCTCAGACGGTGCGGCACAGCGGCAACGCTGCGACGGTGAAGGCTCGAGCTTGCTGACCCACGAGACGCCGGGTCTCGCAGGAGGCTTGGATCGCGGCCTGTTCGATCGCCGCGACCGCCGTGTCGAGCTCGTCCGGGGTGGGTGCGGACACGCTGATGAAGCCGGTGTAGCGGAGGACGCCGTGGCCTGCGGTGAGGTCGGCTTCTTGCTGGAGGACATCGCCGTATTCGGCGGTTTGGGAGGCGTCTTCGATCTGCCCCATCTTGGAGCGTTGCGCCGCATCCGAGATCAGCTCGGTCTTCTTCTTCCTGATGTCCCTCGCCGCTTGATCCGAACGGATCGGCGTACAGATCAGCGAAAACGCCCGCTGGATACCGGACGACAGCAGTACGGGTGCGAGGAACCCCGGATACACCTGAGACCTCGGCCACTCGCTGATCCACAGCACCGCGTGGTGTGCGGAGTCTGACCGCAGCCGATCCCACGACTCTGTCACCGCGACCGGCCCCGCTGTCGCGAGTGATCTGCCGATGTCGCCGTGACGTTCGAGGAGCGCGGCGGCGGCGGGGTCGTAGGCGGAGCGGAGGATGACGGCTACCTCGCTGGGGGTTAGCCAGGTGCCGACGGAGAGTTCCGCTGCGCGTAGCGCAGTCACGAGCGTCGTCATCTCTTGCCGGAGCACTGCCGCTGCACCCTTTATCCCGCCACCGTTCGTGCGCACTTGCCGGGCTGCGGCGCGCAGGTCGAGGGCGAGACTGATCGTTGTCGCGTGACGTTCCCCGGCGGGACCTGCACGGTCGATGAGTTCCCGGTACACGGTTGAGGTCCACGATCCGTCATCGGTGCCGTGATTGCGCCACCACTCGACGAGGCCGGAGCCTCCGTCGGGGAGGGTGCGTTCGCAGACTTGGAGGCGGGCGATCCTGCCGGAGCGGCAGGTGGTGGCGAGCACGCGCCCCCAGGTGGCGACGCGGCGTTCTTGTTCGCTTGGGTCGAGGAGCACGAACGCGGGATGCGACACCGCGATGATCGCCGTGAGCGTCTGATTGTGGGGGTCGTGGATCATCGCCGCCCACGTCTCGGGGTCTTCCCACTCGCGGAGCGCGGCGGCATCGCCCGGGAGTGCGAGGGTGCCTGCGGGGCGGGGTTTCACGATCCTGCGCCGGAACACGGTCTGCCGTGCCTGTGTGCGTGCGACCCACCGGAAGGTGACGGGCACCCACTCGATGAGCTTCCTGCCCCCGACCGGCGTCCACGCGAGGGCTGCGCTGAGGAGCCAGATGGGTGCGGTCCAGGTCAGGAGGATGCCGCCGCCGGCGTAGAGGGCACCGACGATGGAGAGCACTCCGACGGCGAGGACGATGAGTTGTGGGAGGGAGAGGCCGAGGAGGATACCGCGGCGGGTGAGGCGGGAGAACTGCACCGCCCGCAACCCAAACTCCACCGTGCTCTGCTGGTTCGACATCGGCTAGTCCTTTCCGGTCGTCTGCTTCGGAGCCGGTGGTGGCGTCTGCTTCGCCGGTGGCACAGACGGCGACGTGGGCGGTGCCGTGGGCGTGTGGTTCGGTGCGGGAGACGGTGCCGGCTGGACGGTTTCACCCGCACCGGCCGCGTGGCCTTCCGCAGCCCCACCGACAGCGCCGCCGAGTTTCGGACCCGCGGTTGCGGCGGCTTTGGCGACTTGCGCGCCGATCACGACCGCAGCCGCAGGCCCTGCAGCGGCTGCACCAGCACCTGTCCCAGCACCGGCCGCACCAGCTCCACCTCCCGCGCTCCCTGCGCCAGCACCAGCGGCGGCGCCGGAACCACCGCTCGCCGCTGATCCACCACCAGCACTGGGCGCCGCTGTCGATGCTGGTGACGTGCCACCACCAGACGGTGCCGCGCCCCCACCCTTGTCGCCGGCGCCGTCGAGGACCTTCTTGGCGCCGTCGGCCTTCGGGGCCGAGGGCACGGGGACGGGGCGGTTGAGAGCGGATTTCGCTTCTTGTTCCGCGCTCATCGAGTGGTACATATCGAACCCGACGAAGCTGACGAACTTGTACGTCATGTAGGGGGCGAACGCGGCGATGAACATCAACACGACCCCAGCGATGGGATCACTGATCGACGCGAGATCGAGTTCGATCGGTGCGGAGACTTGGGTGATGGCGACGAGGAAGATCACCACGAGCACGAGCTTCGACAGGATCAGGGCGATCACGAACGTCGCCCACTTCCCGAACCATCCCTTGGTGGCGTCCCAGGAGAAACCGGCGAGAGCGATGGGAGCGAACACGATCGCGACGAGCAGGAGGGCTTTGCGGATCAGGAGCGAGAACCACACGATCGCAGCCGCGCTAATGGCGAGGCCGGCGAGGAAGATCGTGACGATCGCCCCGACACCGGGCGCGGCGATGTTGATCCCCGCGAACCCTGCGGCAAGCAGCGTGATGCGGTCGCCGATGGATTCCATCGTGTTCCCGGTGGCTTGCGCGATCCCGACCGCGAGCTGGTCCGTGATCTCCAACAGGAGCCCGGTGAGGCCGATTGCGACGAAGGAACCGAGGATGCTCTTCGCAGCCCCCGTAGCGGCTCGGGTGAGGGCGGTGGGGTCGCGGTGGATGAGGCCGGTGATTAGTTGCAGGCAGAAGAAGATCAGCACCACGAATACCGCCACCCCGAACAGGATGTTGTAGACCCCGACGTAACCTTCGTCGTTGACATCGACGAGGGTGGTCGTGTCGAACACCGCCCACACAGCCTCGAAGAGCCAGGCGGCGGCGCCTCCCATGGCTTGGGCGAGCCAGTCGAACGGCGCCGCGATCAACGTGGCGGCGCCTTGGCCGACGGTGTCGCACACGGCCGAGATGACCGGCACATCACACACACTCACAGTCCGCTCCTTCTCTCGTGCGCGGTGGGGTTAGACGGCTTGGCCGACGCCCCAGAAGAAGTTGATGAGCGTCACAGATGCGCCGCAGATGATCGCCGCCCCACAGGACACGAGCACCCCGACCTTCCCGCGCGACGCAAGATGCGGATTCGAGGAGTTCGCGCCGAAGCCCCACACGATCGCCGAGACGATCAGGGCGAGGACGGAGAGGATCAGGCCGACGGTCATCACCGCGCCGACGATGATGCGCAACTGCTCGATACCGGGAAGCCCGGTACCGTTCGGATCAATATCAATCACAGGGATGCTCCTTCAGCTCACAAGCGCCAGAGATGGCGGACTTGCCAGCCAGGTGCGCTCTGGTACCCCGTGAGTAATCTGAAGGAATGGCAGAACTGATTCCTCCGAGCGCGACAGGGACGCCTCAGCACGCGGGTGCGCGCGATCTGTCACGCTGGTTGGTGCATCTGACTCGAACGCCCCAAGACCTGGCAAGTGCGCTGACACAGGGACGAATCGAGGCGCGGAATCCCTTCGGGATCGCCAAGAACCTTGAGGCCTTGCTCGGAAATCAGAAGGCAGTGTGCTTCACGGAAACGCCGCTGACCGAATTGCGTCGCATGACCAGCCGAGGTCGAAGATGGGGCGTCGTTTTCGACAAAGAGCTGCTCCGTGAAAGGTATGGTGCCCAACCGGTCTGGTACCTCAGCGATCCTTCGCCTCAGTGGGATGCCGCGAATCAACTTCTATCACAGTCCCTCGGTCCGCAACGACGGCCGCGTGACGCGAATGATCCCTACTGGAAGCTGACGCCATTCCTCGACCCGGTGCGTCCAACAGGCTCCGATCGACCTCACGATTGGCGATGGGAACGGGAATGGCGTGTGATCGGAGACGTCAGGTTCGAACTCTCAGACATATCGTTCATCGTCTGGCCTGAAGGGAATGATCTCCTTTGGGAGAGCGACCTGACTCTAGGGTCCCTGTTCGTCGGACATGATGGCGACGAATTCTGGTCAGGATCGCTGCTTGAAGAACTCGACCTGAAACTGGACGAGATGCTCGAAACGATCTCAAACGCGTACATTACGGTTGACGACGCGGGCCTCCCGTGGGACTCAGAAGACCAACAGTATGTGGCGATCGTGGAGATTCTCGACGCCTACGACGTCGTCTCCGAGGTCTTTGACGATCTCCCCGTAGCAGTTCTCGATGCACTCGCAGACGCTCTCTGGAGACGCAACGGCGACATGTGGTGCCGTAGCTCTGATCTGGAGACCATTCACGAGTAGATCGTTCCGGCACCAGGCCGTGTCATCAAAGATGCTCACCGACGCCGAGGAGGAAGTTCACCCACGCGACCCCGGCTCCGGCGAGGGCTGCGGTGCCGAGGGCGACCCAGGCTCCGGTTCTGGCTTTGGTGGCGGTGTGGGCGTTGCTGGTGGATGAGGCGATGGCCCAGACGATCGCGGAGACGATCAGCATGAGGACGGCGATGATGAGCACGAACGTCAGTAGCGCGCCGACGATGCTGCGGAGGTCGTCGGCTGCTCCGACGCCGCCGAAGTCGGGGAACACCATCAGCGCCCACCCCCGCCCAGCGTGCACGACGCGCGAGAGGTGGTGCCGCCGGTGATGCCTTCCGCGCCCTGATCAGTGAGCCACTGGTCGGCGTCGATCGCGGGCTGCCCGGTGCCGCCGGGGCGGATTTCAAGGTGGAGGTGGGGCCCGGTGGATTTCCCGGAGGAGCCGACATCGCCGATGTGTTGCCCGGCGGTGACGGTCATGTCTTCGGTGACGTGGATGCCGTACTCCCACATATGTGCGTAGTACGACGCGATGCGTTCCCCGCCGACGGTGTGCTCGACGATGATGAGCCCGCCCCAGTTGCCGGTGTATCCGGCGTGGGTGACGATCCCGTCTGCGACGGCGTAGATCGGGGTGCCGTCTGCGGCGGCGAAGTCGCTGCCGGAGTGGAATGCCTGCTCGAAAGTGATCGGGTCGGTGCGCCAGCCGAACGGACTCGTCCGCACCCACATACCCTCCGGCAACGGGAACACCACCCGGGTCGTCTCCGGCACCACAACCTCACCACCGTTGCCACTGCCGCCGTTTGATGCTGCGGGCTTGGTGAGGGCGGCCAGTATTGCTTCGGCGACGGGCTGATAGTTCTGATACCTGTCCGGGTACGCCGACACCTCGACGGCCTGCGCTGCTTCGCCGGGGTCGAGCTGCTGCCACCCCGGAATGTCCAACAAGCCGCGCGGTGAAGGGTAGTTGGGGCCGGTGGGTCCGCCGTAGAACGCACGGGCTTGATAGTTCGGGTCCATGAGCTCAGCGACGGTGCCCCATCCGGCTTGTGGGCGCATCTGAAACAGGCCGAGTGAGTCGTGGTCTGAGGCGTCGCCGTCGTTCGGGTAGCTCGCCGATTCTGGGTAGGTGCCTGTGTTTGCGAGCATCCGCAGATGCGACTCCGTGAGCGCCGCCATCAACGCAATCACCACACCCGGACGCCCCACCCCATCGGTTTGACTACCGACAGTGATGATCGTCGCGGCGTGGGTGAGCTGCTGACGATTCAGCGTCACCGTCTCACTGTTCTTCGCCGTTGCGGTGAGCGAGTCAGGGATCGGCCCCACGATCAACGACCCCGGCGCGCACGCGGCGACCGCAGGATTCGCTAGAACAGCAACGGACAGGAGTGCGGTCGCGGGGCCGAAGCAGACCGCGGCGATGGCGAGGGTGGCGAGGAGTTTCTTGAGCATGACCGGGTCACCGCAGCGGGGTGTCGAGCTGCGAGAGCCGCAAGAGCGCACAGGTCTCGGTGACCGGATCGGCAGGCGGCGGTGCAGCGGTGTGTTCGGGTGTGCAGGTGAGGAACACGGTGAACGCCACCGCATGCGTCGTGGTGACAGGTTCGGTGCCCCAGTAGCCGGTGCGGTGACGGGTGCCGGTGACCGTGTACGCGATCGCGCCGTCGGGCAGTTGCCCTGGCGCCGCCTGCGCGACCGCGTCCTCCCACACGGCCGGGATCTCGATCGTGTCGATGGTGAGCCACTGCCGCGTTTGATGCGTGCGCAACTGCGCCCACGCCTCCGGGGTCGGCAGGTAGGCGCGGACATCGGTGGCTGCGGCGTCGGCTTCCTCGTCGGCGGTGACATCGGCGAGCATCTGCGCGTAGTCCGCGGGTCCGTATCCGTTGGTGGTATCCCAGGTGAACAGCGCCTCCGCCACTGCGACCGCGAACTCCTCAGGTTCGCCAATCGTGACCACCTGCTCCGGCCCCGAGGACGTGTCTGTGGGGTGCGTCGCCGCTGGGCTCTCCGTCGCTACGACATCCACAGGTTCGGTGGTTTGGGTTCCGCGGATGAGGCCGTAGACGCCGATGCCTACGAGGAGGAGCAGGATGAGGCCACCGGCTATGGCGGCGATGAGCATGGTGCGGCGGCGGCGAGCGGTGGGGTCCATCCTGGTGTCCTTCCCGACAATGTGCGGATCACCAGACAGGTGCACCCACGCACCCAGAGAGGAACGGAAGAAAGAGAGGTCAGGCGGTGTCGCGGCGCGCGTTCCGTGCAGCGCGCGCCGCATCCAGGAACGCGATCGTCGCGGTGACGGCGTGCTCGAACATGAGCCATTGCTCGTTCGAGAGGGCGGGGCCGATGGTGTCGGGGTCGTAGCGGTCGGCCCAGGTGGAGAGTTCATCCCAGAGGTAGACGAACGACCGTACCGGCAAAAACTCCCGTAGCGGCTCCTCCACGGCGCGGAGCCGTGCGGAGGCGAGCTGGTTGGGGCGCTTCTTCGTCGCAGTTCTCGCGCGCTCGACCGCGATCTCCGCCAGCCGCTGCAAGTCCGCCGGCCGTGCCGTCTCTTCCAGTTCCCGGAGGCGTGCGGCACCCGCCGCGGCGGTCTCGCGGATACCCGCTGGCTGTGCGGAGTCTTCGGCGAGGGTGTCGAGTTCGGCGAGTGCTTGCGCGGCGCGGATGCGATGCTGTGCCCCGGTGATCGACTCACCCGCGTCAATCCGCTCAAGCTCACGAGATGCCCGTTCCCGGACATCCTCGGGCTGGGAGAGATCGGCGGCGATCTGCTGCAACTCGTTGATGCGCTCCAACGAGGTGTACGAGTTGCGGCCAGTGACCATGAGCGCTGCCTGCTCTCGGGTCTTCCCAGCGCTCGTTGATGACGGTGGGGCCACGGTGGCCCCACCTTTTGACCTGGGATTTTCTTGTTTCGAGGTGAACCGTGACGCTTCCTGACGTCCCTCCGCATCCTGGGCCATGAGCGCTTTCAGCTCCGCATACAGGGTGGCTTCTTCGGTGCGGGTGAGGGGCTTGTGGAGCAGGTTGTCGTCTTGCTCGGCGAGGAGCTGCCCGAGGCTGGTGGAGATTCCGGAGCGCACCCACACGTTCACGGTCTTCCACCCGAGCCGGCGGATCGCGGTAAGGCGTCGGGCGCCGCAGATCAGCATCCCGTCTGGGGTGATCGTGATCGGCTGCAACAACCCATCCCGCATGATCGACGCCACGAGCGAGTCGAGGTCGCCGTAGTCTTCGCGGTGGCGGCGGCCGGCCCAGATCGAATCGACCGCTCGCCCCAACTCGATATGTCCCGGCCCACTCATGGCCTGCCCCGCATCGTGCCGGGAGCGGCAATCTTGATCGCCGTCTCCAACTCCGCATCTGCGATGAGGTGGCGGAGGGAGTCACCGATCAGCAGCCGCAGCAGTACCCCTCGGCCCGCATTCGTACCCGCCAGGTGCGCATCGGGGGAACCGAGAATGATGCGCAGTAAGCGATACCAGGACGGTGCAGGGATGTCGAGGAGGGCGCGGGCGTGACGATCTCGCCGCAGCGACTCGTAGGCGCCTGCGCGGGAGACGGATTCGGCGAGGCGTGCGGTGATGCACTCGATGCTTGCGCGGGCGATTTCTGGTTCCCACCCATTCCAGCACAACAGGGCAATGGTCTCCTCAATCGCCGACTCCACACCCGTTGACCCCGGATCTTCGGTCTCGCCGTCGCTGTCGTCCTCATCATCGGTGAAGGGGTCGGCGCGGAACGCGGGGTGGTAGTCAGTGAGCGGGTTCTCCCGATCAGAGAAGCGCTCGGCGTCGTGGAAACTCGAGTACCTCGGCCGGCGTGCTTGGTGGACGGAGCACAGCAGCCCGTTCGCGCGATTCTCTGCGATGCAGGTGATCTGCACGGCGCGGGTGATGACTGCCCAGGGGTCATCGGCGCGTCGGACGGCTGCGGTGCGCATCGCCTCGAACGCTGCGGTCGCTGCCTCCCACGGGTCGAGGCCGTGCTTGCGGGCGAGGGCTGAGTATTTCTGGGCGGCGTGATGCATGAGCGCTGCCGCTTCCGGGTCGCCGCGCCATGAGCCCGGCCCGTCGTTGTCGAGGCGGGTGAGGAGTTCTCGGAGTCGTTCAGAGTTTTCGAAACCTCGCCGTCGATCGCGCCGATCGTGATTGTGGTGTTGTGGCATGGTGGCACCTCCTGACAGGAAGGTGCGCACCTCATCCCCGTCAGCCTGGCCACCCGCTTTCCGGAACACAGATCCTCACCCCAGCCCGATCCCAGACGAACGCACCCACGACGACGCGCGGTGACGGTCCTGCGGCTCGAACACATCGAACACCGACGCCTCATCGGGCGCTGTCCGTTGGGCACGGCGATCTCGGATGTCACGCACGCCGTCGCGGGTCGCACGGTAGGCCTGCCCTGGTGCCCGGCGGGCACGATGCGCGAGCTCTGCCTGGAAGTTGATGCCGCGGCCGGAAATCCGGGCGGTGCTCGACGAGATCAGATCAGTTGGCCGTACCCACGCGATCCCACGTCCCACACGCGAACCAGGAGCAGCAGCGGTCGTGGCGAGTGAGGGGTCCCGGTGCACAGCGAACGCCGAACGCTCTGCCGCCGCCTCAGCCGGCTCGGGTCGTACCTCGGGTACTTCGGCCCGGCTGGTTTCTACAGCGTCAATCATGATGTCTCTCCTTTCGTTTCAGTGCCGAACCAGCGCCCCACGGTCGAGGGGTGCACACCCAGGTGCCGGGCGATCTGTTTGTTCGACCAGCCGTCCAGTTCCCTGAGCTGCGCCGCCTCCGCACGTCGCGCACTCACCGACACCACCGCGACCGGTGGCGTGGGCGTCGGTGCGCCTTCCAGCCCCGGCACGGCATCATCCGCCCCCACCTCAACGTGCCTGACCGGCGCCAGGTCCAGCACTGTCTCGCTTGCCTCCGTGCCTGGCGTGATGGGGCGGGTGAGGATGACCGTGAGGTGCGTGATCGCCAACAGCACCAGCGGCGGGATCGCCGCGACCGACGCGGCAAGCACGCTGGGGACATCGGTGTCGGCGGCGATGATCGCGTGGATCGCGTTCGCTGTCACCGACACCACCGCCCCCGCGGCAAGAAGCGTCCAGGGGTACCATGTCGGGCGGTGCTGGCTGGCGAGGGCGACGACGGCGACGGTCGCGACGACGATGATGCCGTCCACGATCAGCGGCCACGCCCATGCTTGCCCCGAATCAATCCCTGACCGCCGCGCGAGATCAGCAAGAGCGGTGAACGATAGCCAGAACGCCCCCGCGGCGATGAACACCGTGCCCGTGATCGCCGTCACCACTGCCAACCGGCGCCCTCTCTGCTGCCCAACCTCGACGACGTTCATGAGAGCACCCGCCCTGGTGATTCACGCACGAGACGCCGCTCATTGGACACGGTGTCGACAGCGCGGGGTGCGGGGTGGGTGGTGCGGTAGGCGGAGCGGATCGTCGCCATGATCTCTCGCGAACCCAACCCCGCGTGTTCTGCCGCTGGCCCGAGTGCTTCGAGGGTCGCATCGGGTGGGGTGCCGGCTTCGGCGAGACGGCAGGCAGCCCAGAACAGACCCTGGTTCCGCTCACCCTCGCCACGCTCCGCCACCCACCCCGCGAGCACCTGCGCATCCAAACCCCGCCGCTCAAACCGTGACGCACGGGCAAGCGGGATCGAAGTGCGAGGGTCAAGGAAGTCGCGCAGCCGTGCCGCATCAACCGGGGCCGGGGTGTTGCCTGCGACGATCAGCCGATACGGGGCCCGCACCCCGCCGGGACGCAGCACACGGGAGGGTGGGGCGATGATGTAGCCGCCGTCCCCACGGAAATCGACATGGCTTCCGGGTGCCTGCCATGACGACTGTGACCGTCCCGGGTCTGCCGGGTAGTAGGCGTGCAGCCCACCGGAAGGCGTGCGCACCAGCGCCGCCCACCCTGCGGCGAGGCCTTCACGGTGCGCAGCACGGAACGCCGGGAATCCGGTGCCGGTAGAGTGCACATCGACATCGACGGCCTCCACCCCAGAGGCGACACCGGTGGGGATGCCAATGTTCGCCGCCGGCCACCGCCGCCACCACTCCGATACCTGCGCAGGGTCGGCAGTGGCGTCGTGGAAGCCGCGGCGCACCAGCGGACGCTTCTCACCCGGCACACACGGAAACACCGGCACCCCCGCCGCCGCAAACCTCGCCGCAGCCTCCGGGAGCGACATCCGACCGACCTCAGAAAACAGATCAACGGCACCCATCACAGGCCCCTCGCCGAGGACGCGACCGGGCGGCGGGGCTCCTCGGCGGACAAGTCAGCGGCAGCCTCGACTGTCGGCGCGGACTGCTTCTTCGCTGCGGTGTCGCGGGTGAGCCCGGGAGGGTCACCGTTGCCTATCTGCGCGGTCGGGAGCTGATCGAGAATCGCGGCAGCAGTCTTTCGGACGCGTTCGCCGGTGGCTTGGACGACTTCGACCGGGGACTTCTCCGGCACCGTCGCCGCCCACCCCGACACATACGGCACCGTGTAATCACTGGTGTCCATGCCATGAGCGGCAGCAAGCATCAACGCCACCGAATCCGCCTCCACCTCACCGACTCCGCGATGCCCGGTTGCGTCGGGGTTGTCGGGGCCGTGGAGGAGGACGTGGGCGAGCTCGTGCACGAGAGTCTTCACTTGCGCGGCGTCGGGCATGTTCTCCCGCACCGCCACCGTCTTCGCCCCAAAGTCAGTGAGGCCGTTCGCACCGTGGATCATGCCCTCGTGCGGCACCCGCATCACCGTGAAGCCCTGCGCTTCGATCTGCGCGGCGATGCCCTCCCAGAGACCATCTGGCGCGTCACCTTCCAGCAACCGTGGAGACGGCGGGGCCGGGATCGGATCGCCCCCGGTCTGCGAGACATCCCAGACATAGGCGGGACGAACACCGACCATGCGGGACCGCGCCGCCTCACCCGGTTTCGGTTTCTCGAACCTGCCAAGCCTTCGCCACGACTCCGTCACCTTCGGCGTCGCAGACGCGAACCGGCCGGTGACGGGGGCGAGGATCATGTACCCCGACTGGCCCTTCTCGACTTGCCGGCCGAGTGCCTGCCACTGCTTGAAGCCCGCCACATACGACGGCACCGGCTCCGGCACCCGGCCCGCCTCGAACGCAGCCTGATGCTGCACGAAGATCAGCAGCGTGTTGTTGAACGAACGGGCACGAAACCGCGCCGCGAACTCCAACGCCTGCTTCCAGTCCTCACCCGACACCAGCGACTCCACCGCGCCGGTGAGTTGTTCGTGCAGTGCGTCGAGCTTCGCATCCCGCGCAGCGCGCGCTTCCTCAGTGGTTGCCATCGTCGTCTTCCTTCCGCGAGGCTCCGCACACGGCGGGTGACCTCTGCGCCCAGAAGGTGCGCGAAGGGACTCAGAGAAGACAATCGAGACGGACGACGGACAAGTTTGTGAGCGACCGTCAGGTGCATCGCTGAACCCGACGTGTCTCATCCGGTCTACCTGTCCGACACCTCACCGTCGAGCAGCAGTGACCCATTCCGCGTCACCGGACGAGAAACATGAGTCACTTGCCGAGTCCGCGCGTCGGATGCGCGCTGAACTTGGTGACAGCACAGTGATCGCAGCGGTCGCGGTCGGTGAGATGTGGATGCGGGTTGAGACGGTACTGCAATGGTGTGAGCCCGAAACGACGGCTGAACCAGGCCGATGCGATCCGCGGATCGGGCCAGCCGACCTTCTGCGCGGCATGGGTGACCGACAGCTCGGTCTCCTCGATGAGCCGGGTGAACTCCGTCAGCCTGACCTCAGTGAGAAAGCGGATCGGTGACAGGCCCGTGTGCGCAGCGAACAGGCGCGTCAGGTGTGCGCGTGACACCGCCACCGATTGTGCCAGTGATGCCACCGTCCATGGCTCATCCATCCGCTCTTTGAGTAGCCACACAGCCCGCCCCACATGGCCGAGAGTCGCGGTATCCGTGAGCCGTCCCTGAATCGGCCTCAGCACTGACTCCGCCGGTTCGCCGAGGCCTTCCGCGAGTTCCGGTGTGAGGAAGGTGGGTGCGATGACGCTCACCCATCGCGCGAACAATTCCACCGCACGAGCGCGGACTACCTCTGTGACAGGAGCGTCATCGCGAAGGACGCTTATCTGGCGCCAGAGAGGTTCGAGAAGCTGCAGTCGTGAGATTCCCGGAGTGAGTGACAGTGGTCTGCCATCCCATTCATGCGGGTGAAGTCCTGGTCGCACACGGGTTGCATCGGGCAGGAGGAACGCCATCTGCGTGCGTAGAAAACCCTCGTCGATGTACATCGTCCACGTACGCACGTGCGGGCGTGGACGCATCAGGCACCAGCGTCCTGCGCCGACTGCAAGCGAGGTGCCAGGTGTGAGAGTGAGTACACCACCGGTTGTCTCGATCTCAACCGCACCATCCATGACGTGCATGATCTTGGCGTCGTGGAACACGACTCGGTTGGTTGGGAGGGTGCGCGTCGACTCTATAGCGATCAGCGGTGCCACCGACACCACAGATCACCGTTTGCGACGCGCACCATCCAGCTGCGGCGCCCGCTGCTCCGCCCGCCATTCTCGCAGCGGCGGACACGGTTCATGCGAGCATGGGGCGTTGGAGCTCGGTGATGGAGCCCCGATCGTCGCCGACTTGCTCGGTGATCTGCGCGACGGTCTTCACCGTGTCACCACCTCTCGCGCAGCGCCGACGGCGTTTGCGGCGCGGATGACCGCATCGAGCGTGGCAGTGAGGGTGGAACGATCGCGTCCGGCAGCCCAGGCGGAGCCGTCGGGAGTGCGGTGTTCGATGAGGGTCAAGGCTTCGGCATCCGCACCCGACCGCATCGAGCTCTGATGCAACGAGAGGATCTCCACCGTGATCCCCTGGGCGTCGAGGGCGTCGACGAGGGCTTCGACCGGGCCCGTGCCGTCGTGCGTGGAGCGGCGTTCGACGCCAGCGACCACGACGGTGACGTCGGTTCTGGCGGTGGCCTCGTCAACGCGCAGCGCGCCCAGACGCACGGTGGCGACGGGGTTCTCAGGCAGGTACACCGAGGCGAAGATGTTCCAGATATCGTCGGCGGTGACCTCATCGCCGGTGGTGTCGGTGTGCTGCTGCACGTGGCGGGAGAGGTCGATCTGGAGGCGGCGGGGCAGGTCGATGCCGTACTCGGTCTCCAGCAGGTAGGCGATGCCGCCCTTGCCGGACTGGGAGTTCACGCGGATGACGGCGTCATAGCTGCGGCCGATGTCTGCGGGGTCGATCGGCAGGTACGGGACCCGCCAGGCGATCTCCTGCTCCTCGCGTCCTTCGGCCGCAGCGCGGACACGGTGCTCGGCGAAGCCCTTCTTGATGGCGTCCTGGTGGGTCCCGCTGAACGCGGTGTGCACGAGATCGCCGACATAGGGGTGTCGGGGGTGAACGTCGATGCGGTTGCAGTACTCGACGGTACGGCGGATCTCGTCGATGTCGGAGAAGTCGATCATCGGGTCGATACCCTGCGCATGCAGGTTGAGTGCGAGCGTGGCGATGTCGACGTTGCCGGTGCGCTCGCCGTTACCGAATGCCGGGGAGCACTGGGTGCTGATCGGCCCGAACGGGGCGGGCAAGAGCACGGTCCTCGGTTTCTGCGGTGCCCGCACGTTCCCCACCGCTGGCACCGTAGACCTTTTGGGCCATCGGGTGGGTCGTGTCGAACTGCTCGCGCTGCGTCGCCGCATCGGACACGTCGACCCGCGGCATCCGCTCGAATCCCCGCTCACGATCACCGACGTCGTCCTCACCGGTGTCACCGGCACCACGGAGCTCATGATGCGCTGGCAGCCCACCACTGCCGAGTGCCGCCGCGCCGCCGAGCTGATCGACCTGCTCGGCCTCGACGGGAAAGCCGAAGAGCGATGGCCGACTCTCTCGCAAGGTGAGCGGGGGCGGGCACTCATCGCCCGCGCACTGATGAGCGACCCAGCGCTCCTGCTCCTCGACGAGCCCTCGACCGGACTCGATGTCGCCGCAAGAGAGCAGCTTCTGGAGACGATCGACCGGCTCTCCACGAGCCATCCCGATCTCGCGTCCGTGCTCGTCACTCACCATCTCGAAGAGATCCCCGAAGCAGCCACCCACGCCCTCCTGCTCGCCCATGGCACCGTCGTGGCCGCAGGTCCCGTGCACGATACGCTCACCACCGACCTCGTTAGTCAGACCTTCGAGCACCCCATCGCCGTCGACCACAGCGAAGGGCGATGGCGTGCCCGAAGCCTGCGCTCCTTCCCTAGCGTTTGAGCGTTCTCAGTCTTCGGCGACGCGGATCGGAGTACCGCCGGTGATCGCGACGAGGTCGGCGAAGGTGAGCGGGAACACGGTGCGCGGCGTTCCGCCCGCAGCCCAGATGACCTCGTAGTCCTCAAGGGCTTCATCGATCACGGTCCGCACCCGCGCCGGGTGACCGACGGGGGGAGACACCACCGATCGCTTGCCCGGTGATCTCGCGGACGAGCTTGGCGGGCGCCATCGTCACCGATGCCGCGCCGAGCCGCTGAGCAAGCTGGTCGGTGTCGACGCGATGCCGACCGCTGGTCATCACCAGAACCGGTTCGTCATCGGCGAGGAAGAGCAGGCTGCTCGCGATCGCACCTACCTCGCAACCGAGCGCGGATGCGGCGTCCGCCGCGGTGCGAGTGGAATCCGGCAGCTCGCGCACCCGCCCGGCAAGTCCGGCCTTGTTGAGGTGCTGCTGCACGATCTGGCTGCGCTCTGGCAACGGCTGCTCGATGGTCATGATGTGCACCTTTCTGGTTTTACAGGTGGGGATAGTGCATGAGGAGGATCACCTCGGCGTCGTCGTCGACAGCAGCGAAGGTGTGAGGCAGCTCACCGGGGTAGCGGATGCTCTCGCCGAGTCCGAGTTCGCGTTCGTCTCCTTCGACACCTGCGTGGACTCGCCCACGGACGACGGTGACGGTTTCCTCCACGCCGGCATGGTGCGGCGAGGAATGCTGTCGCTGCGGTGAGATGGTCGCCCGGTAAGCCTCAATCATTCCCGCGTCAGTGGTCCACGTCCCAAGGGGGATCGCGGAGACCGATGCGCCCGACACCGCGGTCAGCGCCTCGCCCGCTCGATCGGGGACCAGCGCGCCAAGCGGAACCTCGAGCGCAGTGGACAGAGCGAACAACGTGTCCAATCGCGCGCCGCGCAAGCCGTTCTCCAACTCGGAAACGGTTCCCTTCCCTATCCCGCTCCGGCGCGCCAGCTCGGAGAGGGACATGCCGCGCTCCGCGCGCGCGTGCCGCAACCGTACGGCGAGAGAATCGCCCATTGCGCACCCCTTCGTTCTGATAACAGAACGATAGCAAGAACTGTCGAGATCCGGCTCCTTCAGGAGAGGAGAACCGCTTCATTGGGAGGTGGCAAGCTAACTGCGCAACTGACTCAGTGCGATTGCCGCCTGGCGCGGAACCACACCGTTGCCCAGCGCCGCGAGTTGTTGGTTCACGCTGAGCTCTAGCATGGGCGTTGTAACCCAACCGAGCTCGAGGCCCATGAGCCATTCCACGAACGCTGGCGCGGGGCGCGGTCCAACGTCGTTGCCCAGAAGGGCGGGCGACGGTGCAGCACGGCCAGTGATCTGCTCCCATCGAGTCACGGCTTCGGCGTATCGTCCCCATCGTCGAATAGCTGCCCGATCAACGACCACAGGCTCTCGGGTTCCTCGGCACGCGGGTACCCGCTCGGCCCGTGGAGGGCGAGGTCGATGATTTGATGACTCAGCGCGATCGTGCCCCGGCGCGCCTTCACCTGTTGCAAACTCTCCCCACCCCGAGAAGCGTCCGACGCGAGCGGCGTTCGGAAGAGCGCGGTGGGCGAGGATGAAGATGCGGTATCTGGGGTGGGGTGCGCCGATGGCGGAGGCGGGTAGGCCGATCCATTGCGCGTCATACCTGAGGTCGGCCAGGTCTCCCAGAACTGCTCCTGCTGCCCGAAGAGGTCGAGTTGCGGTTTCTCCCAGATGCCACGGCCCGGGTTCCATACTGCGAGGGGTTGCATCGTCGGGGATTGCGTGCTCGGGGTTGCCTTGCTCATCGTCGTCTCCTTCCAGGTTTGCGCGGATCGCGGGTGCGGATAGCAGCCCGCGGACGTTCTCGATCACGACCCACTCGGGTTGCAGTGCATCGATCGCTGCCGCCATGTGCGACCAGAGGCCGGAGCGGGTGCCGGGTTTCAGACCGGCCTTCTTCCCGACCGTCGATACGTCCTGGCAGGGGAACCCGCCGCAGAGGATGTCCACCGGCGGCACAGTGTTCCAGTCGATAGTGGTGATGTCGCCAAGGTTCGGCGCATCGGGCCAGTGGTGGGAGAAGACGCGGGCGACGGGTTCGTTGATCTCGGAGAACCAGATTGTGCGGGCGTTGAAGACTTCTTCGACGGCGAGGTCGAGCCCGCCGTAACCGGAGAACAGTGACCCAACGCGCAGCGGCGCGGCCGGGCTTGTGAGGGGCTGCTGGTTTGCCACGGGTGAGCCTCCTGGAACGGTGATCCCGGAGCCGTACTGCTGCCCCGAGCTGGTCACCAAACAGGTGCACCGGCCTCCCACGGCTCGGCACTCAGCCAAGGCACCCGACCCGCACACAGACAGCCGTCGCCACCGGTCGCCGCTCAGTACTTCGCGGTTCGCTCGCACGAGTTGTCACGCCTCTTGCAAGCGAGGCCCAACAGCCGCCCGAAAATCGGACGTCGGAAAGCATGCGTCGCGAGGCATCGAATGCTCACCTCGCCCATAGGAAGAGGCGGTGTGCGGTGACGGTTTCGATGCGGGTGATGTCCGCCGGTGACGGCTACAAGTACCTGCTGCGCACCGTCGCATCCGGTGACGGCGACCGGACACTCTCGACCCCGCTTACGAGGTACTACACGGAACAGGGCACCCCGCCCGGGCGCTGGATCGGTTCAGCGGTCACCGCTCTCGGTGGTGGCGCGCTCGCCGTCGGCGACGAGGTCACCGAGGAACAGCTTCAACTGCTTATCGGGCAGGGCTTCGACCCGGTGACGAAGAAGGCCCTTGGTCGCCCGTATCGGAAGTACCCGACGACGGCGGAGCGCATCGAGCGGCGTACCGCGAAACTCGATACGAAGCTCCCCGTGACAGAGCGCGCGGAAGCGGTCGCCGCAATCGAGTCGGATGAAGCTGCACGGGATACGCGGAAGGCGGTTGCGGGGTTTGATTTCACGTTCTCGGTTCCGAAGTCCGCGTCTGTGCTGTGGGCGGTGTCGGATGCGGGCACGCAATCACTGATTGCGGACGCGCACCATGCGGCGGTTGCGGAGATGGTTGCGTTCATCGAACGCGAACTCGCTGCAACCCGCGTCGGTGCCGCAGGACGCAACGGGGCGGTTGCGCAGGCAGAGGTCTCGGGGGTGATCGCAACCGCGTTCGATCACTACGACTCCCGTGCAGGCGACCCGCATCTGCACACGCATGTCGTGATTTCAAACAAGGTGCAGACCGTGCACGACGGCAAATGGCGTTCCCTCGACGGGCGGCCCCTGCACGCCGCGACCGTTGCCCTCTCTGAACTGCACGAGGCAGTGTTCGCCGATCACCTCACTCGCGCCTTCGGAGTCGAGTGGGAAGCGCGTCCGATGGGGCGTGACCGCAACCCCGCATGGGCTGTGACCGGCGTTCCGGAAGAACTGGTGGCTGAGTTCTCAACCCGTGCCCGTCACATTGATGCTGAGACGGATCGCCTCATCGCTCGATACGTCACAGAGCATGGGCACAGACCATCGCCGGCGGTGATCGTTCGGTTGCGGGCGCAAGCAACGCTCTCAACCAGACCGGAGAAGCAAGTACGCTCTCTCGCGGATCTCACCGGGGAGTGGCGCGAGCGTGCGTCTCACCTTCTCGGTGAAGACGCCACCCGCTGGGCAAACACCATCACCGCGAACACTGCTCCCTTGCTGTTGCGCGCCGACGACATTCCGCTCGACGTGATCGACTCGCTCGGGCGTAGCGTCGTTGAGGCGGTCGGTGAGAAGCGTGCGACGTGGCGCAAATGGAACCTCACCGCTGAAGCTGCACGCCAAACCATGCAGTACCGGTTCGCCGGCACCGAGGATCGCGAAGCGATCGTGGGCATGGTCGTTGACGCTGCCGAACGAGTATCCCTTCGGATCACGCCACCGGAGCTCGCATCGTGCCCCGAAGTGTTCCGCAGGCCGGATGACACGAGCAGGTTCCGGCCGGTGGGATCAACGGTGTTTACCTCCGAAGAGACCCTCGCCGCAGAGGCGAGGCTCCTCGAACGCTCCCGCACCACCACGGCACCGACGGTGCCGGTCGAGGTGATCGAGAAGATCACACGCCGTCCTGACCGTGAAGGCAGACTCCTGGGCGAGGATCAATCCGCAGCGCTCGCGAAGGTCGCTGTCTCTGGTCGGGCGGTCGATGTGCTGGTTGGCCCCGCAGGCGCGGGGAAGACCACTGCGATGAGCGCACTACGCACCGCCTGGGAACGAGAGCACGGGCGCGGCAGCGTCATCGGGCTCGCCCCATCAGCGGTCGCTGCGCAGGTGCTGTCTGATGATCTCGGCATCCGGGCAGAGAACACGGCGAAGTGGTGGCAAACCCACCAGGAGACCGGTGCGACGTTTCGCAAGAACCAGCTCGTGATCGTCGACGAAGCATCCCTCGCGGGCACTCTCTCGCTCGACCGCATTACCGCGCACGCCGCGCAGGTCGGCACGAAGGTCCTGCTCGTGGGTGACTGGGCGCAACTGCAATCCGTCACCGCCAGCGGCGCCTTCTCCCTCCTCGTCAACGACCGCGACGACGCCCCAGAACTGGTCGACGTGCACCGCTTCGTCAACGAGTGGGAGAAGACCGCATCCCTCGACCTCCGACACGGACGCACCGAAGCAATCGACACCTACGCCGAACACGGCCGCATCACAGGTGGTGCCACCGAGGCGATGATCGACGCCGCCTACACCGCCTGGCGCACCGACACCCTGGATGGGCTTGCGGCGGTGCTGATTGCGGACTCCAACGAGTCGGTGCACGCGCTCAATCAGCGTGCCCGGGCTGACCTGATCCTCGACGGCACCGTGAACGCTCTCCGAGAAGTCGCCCTCCACGGTGACACCCGCGCGGGTATTGGGGACGTGATCATCACGCGCAAGAACGACCGCCGCCTCGGCGCTGGGCGCGGGTGGGTGCGAAACGGTGACCGCTGGACCGTCACTGATGTGAGAGATGACGGATCACTCACGGTCCGCCGTCAAGGAAGCAGGGGCATGACGATCCTGCCCGCCGCCTATGTCACCGAGCATGTCGATCTCGGATACGCCGTCACCGCCCACCGCGCTCAAGGCATCACGACCGACACCTCGCACGTACTCGCCGACCCATCCACCACGCGCGAGAACCTCTACGTTGCGATGACCCGCGGACGGCACGCCAACCTCGTCTACGTCGCCACCGACCGCCCCGACGATAGCCACACAACACCGCACCCCGCGGATGATCCGGATGCGACCGCGAAAAGTGTGCTTTACGGGGTACTGCAGCACGGCGGCGCGGAACTTTCCGCGCACGAGACCATCACCGCAGAACAAGAGGCATGGGGTTCGGTGGCGCAGCTCGCGGCGGAGTACGAGACGATCGCGCAAGCCGCCCAACACGACCGATTCGCCGCCCTCATCCGCCAATCTGGCCTCACCTCGGACGAGGCAGAAGACACGATCCACTCCGAAGCATTCGGGGCACTCTCAGCCGAGATGCGCCGAGCGGAAGCGAACCACCACAACATCGAGGACCTCATACCGCGCCTGGTGGCCGCTCGCGGGTTTGGCGACGCTGACGACATTGCCTCCGTGCTTCACCATCGCCTCGCACGAGCCACCGTACGACCGGCAGGCTCAGGCCGAACTCGTAAGGTGCCGCAGCTGATCGCGGGCTTGATCCCCGAAGCCACTGGTGAGATGAGCGCCGAGATGCAGGATGCTCTCACCGAGCGCCGGGATCTCATAGAGAAACGTGCTGACGCGATCCTCGACCGTGCCGTCAGCGAGAACCAAGACTGGGCGGTCGCGCTCGGGGAGCGACCCACCGACCCGAGAGCAGTCGCACCATGGAACCGCCAAGCGTGCACGGTCGCCGCATACCGTGACCGCTACGGGATCACCGCGAAGACGCCCCTCGGCCCAGCCCCGGATAGTGATGCGCAGAAGATCGATGCCGCACGAGCAGCCGCGGCGCTGGCGCGACTCCGCGACATTGTCACGCAGACGTCAGAGCCAGAGGCACGCCGGTCGCAGGGACGCGACCGATCCGGACTCGTGCGTTGAGTCGAGGCCGGCGGGCTCTTCCCGATGTCTGACGTGCGACGTACAGTGGAAGGACAAGTAAGGCGACTTTCAAATGTGTGTCGCCGTCACCCCGAGCGTGACGGTATGACGGCCTCCGGGTAGTCCTTCAAGGTTCTTTGTCGCCAGACCCCTGAGAAGAGGACTGCCGTCATGATCCGCCAACTCTGGACCCTCAGTATCCACACCCGCGCATTCCTGCGCCGCTACATGCCCACCAACATCCTCCTCGACGCCATCCGCACCCGCCGAGGACTCAAATGGGGCTTACCCACGATGCTCCTCGCCGTGCCGTACTTGCTCGCCGCGAGCATCTGCACGAACCTCATCGACAACGGCGCGCCTGGATGGCTGTACCTGGTCGTTCTGCTGTGCGTATGGAACGCGTTGAAGCTCCTGTGGATCGGGCCGGTCAATGTAATTCATTGCTTGTGCGACCGAGCGCGAAAGATAGCAGTTCATAGGAAGAATCGAACGGATAGCTGATCAGGCGGCACATGGATCGAAGCCGCTGACGCAAGGCGCGTGGTCAAGCTTGGACAGGCGACCGCTATTCAGCAGCGGAGTCTTTCTGGATGGCACTCGGCTCCCGGTAAGATTGATTTGGGGTGTGTCCTACCCCGAATCGGCATTGATCGTGTTCTCCTGGAGGTGAACGACGAGAGTCCAGAAGGGGGTGGTGCTATATGGCAACGTACGCCGTGAAACTGGAGCGTTCCGCACCCTTAGCCCTTCCTCGGCATGTGGAGGCTGCGGATGACGAGAACTTCGTCGACTGGTGTGCCGCGGAACGCAGGTCAGGGCGCCCACTCGCAATCGACCTGTTTTCTGGGGCAGGAGGACTTGGCGCCGGCGTTGAAGCTGCGGGGTGGACCGTGGTCGCCGCAGTCGATCATGACAAAGCCGCACTCGAAACCCATCGTGCGAACTTCCGTGGACAGGCACTTGAAGTTGACATGTCTGACCCCGAGCAAGTCGACCAACTGGTTGAAAAGCTGCGTCCGCTTGAGATCGATCTTGTCTCAGGCGGACCACCATGTCAGCCATTCAGTCGTGCCGGCCGGGCGAAAATTCGAAGCCTTGTGAGAGATGGGGTCCGCGAGGCTGTAGACGCTCGAAAGGAGCTTTGGCGTGCCTTCATCGACGTAGTGCTCGCACTCAAACCTCGAGCAGTTCTGATGGAAAACGTACCGGATATGGCGATCGGTGACGATCTAGCCGTGATCCGAGAGATCGCGGTTCTCCTAGAAGATGCCGGCTACACCGTGGATTATCGTCTCCTCGACGCATGGCGACACGGGGTTCCCCAGCACCGCAAGCGGTTTATCCTTCAGGCTCGCCGAGACGGAGCGGTTCCGGTGTGGCCTTCGCTCAGCGAAGAACGTCCAACCGTTCGAGATGCAATCGCAGACCTCCCTGCGTTGAACGAAACGACGGGTGCGCGAGAACTCCCGTACTCCGGCGAACCGACCAGCGTTCTCGCAAGGACGCTACGCGACTCTTCTTCACCCGGGATAATACACGATCATATGACTCGTCCGGTTAGGGATGACGATCGCGAAGCATTCGAGCTGATGACTTCAACGACGCTTTACTCGGACCTACCGGACCGCCTCAAGCGCTATCGCTCTGACACGTTCACGGACAAATACAAGCGCCTTGATTGGGACGACCTAAGCCGCACCATCACAGCGCATATCGCAAAGGATGGTTACTGGTATATCCATCCGTCAGAACACCGGACGCTGACTGTTCGGGAAGCGGCCCGTATACAGACATTTCCTGACAGCTTTAGGTTTGCAGGTACGCGAAGCGACGCTTTTAGGCAGATTGGGAACGCTGTCCCACCGTTGCTAGGTCGAATCGTTGCGGAGGCGATCCTTCCGCTAACTAACCCTAAAAGCGATGTAGCGCCCCTGCCACTGATGAGAGACCGGCTCACAGCTTGGGCAAGAACTGCGCGAGAAGCGACTTGGTGGCTCTACCCCGGGGTCAACATGACGGCAGCTGCTGCGACTGTAGCTGCATTGCTCGACGTGCATCGGCTTCCCCGGGAACGGGCCGCTGCAATTATGGAGCCGTTGAAGAGGGCAATGGAACTCACTCCCAAGTCGCTTCAACATATCGAGGTTAAAGCGCTGAGCCCGACGCGGAAGGTGGCTCTCCGAGACCTCCGAGAGGCTTTACGCGGCGACGAGGCAGTCGACTGGACCGTTGTTGCAGCTGCCTCTCTTAGCACTACGCAACACAAGCTGTTTTCGTTGCTGCGCGGAAGAAACGAACTAATTGTCAACGCACACGTGAGTAGGGTAGTCACTCTTCTCATGGGCCTTCCTGAAGCGCAGACGGGTCTGCACACGGACATCAAAGTGGCGCTTGCCCAACTCGTTTCTAGCGGCGATGAAGCTGCTCTCCGAATGAGCGCGTTGCGCGCGGTCACGGTCTCAGAGGCACGTGCTCACATCAAAGTAACCTCGAATTCTATGCTTGGTCAGGAAGCCGCATCATGAGCACAACAAATTCTACAAGTCGTGCTGCTCCGAATGGGAAAGGGGCCTTACGGCCACGTGCGCGTCTTCTCAGGACGCTCGGCAATGACCTCATCAGTAGCGATAAAGTCGCCCTGATTGAGTTGGTGAAGAACTCATATGATGCCGACGCGACAACTGTCCTCATCCGTTTTCATGGTCCCCTGGACGAAGGTGCCGGGCGAATAGAGGTCTGGGATGACGGTCACGGCATGGATGTCGAAACCCTTCAACGATCATGGCTCGATATCGCAACCGACACCAAGCGTCGTAAGCCCAAGAGTAGCGGTGGCCGACGCGTGCTCGGCGAAAAGGGAATCGGGCGCCTGGCAGCTGCGCGATTGGGTAGCGAACTACTGCTCATTACTCGTAGAGAAGGTTCGAGTGAGGTCAGCCTTCTCATGGACTGGACGCAGTTCGACCGAGAAGACGCATACCTAGACGAGATTGAAGTTGCATGGGAAGTAAATGCAGCTGATGTGTTCTCTGATGGGGGTAGGTCCGTTAGAGCTTTCTCTGGAGCTGGCATTGATGCATGGAAATCGGGACATGGCACTTTGCTTCAGATTGAAAAACTGACCCACACCTGGACGCAACAAGACTTCATAGAGCTCCGTACCGCACTTACCCGTTTGATCCGCCCCCGGCCTATAGAGCAAGACTCACAGGGGCTCTCGAATGCACCAGAATCGGCCCCGGCTGACTTTCAGATCATCCTTGAACTGGAAGAGGTTCAAGAAGACCTCCAGACCTTCGCTGGCCCCATCGACCCATCTGCTGAGCTTCGAGTACCTCACTATCAGCTTCGAGGTTCAGTCGACTCGAACGGTTCAGCGAAACTCCATTTCAGGCAACAAGATCCATCGATTGATGAAGACCTTGGAATAAAGACACTCTGGAATAACAACAAGCGTGGGCCTCAGGCGGGACCGTTCCAGTTCGAGATCAATGTATGGGATCGGGATAATGACGCGATCCAGCGTACGTTAGCCTCCAGGAGCGCGGAATCGACACCTTCAACGTCGAAAGAACTCAAAGGCTTCCGCGAGGCGCTCGATGATCTTGCTGGGGTTAGCATCTACAGAGATGGCTTCCGGGTCCTACCATTCGGCGAGAAGGGCGACGACTGGTTAGGACTTGACCTTAGGCGAGTTCAGAGCCCGACCCTGCGCCTATCTAACAACCAGATCGTTGGTCACGTCTTCATCGAAGCCGACACCAATCAAGGACTCAAAGACCAGTCAAACCGCGAAGGTTTTCTCGCTGGAACGGCATACGCCGATCTGCAAACCCTCGTTCGAGCCGCGTTGGCCGAACTGGAAACTCGCCGCTACAAGGCGCGTCGTCCTGAGAAGTCCCCAACAGAACAAAAGGGTGGGCTGTTTGAACGGTTCAATCTCGGCGAGATTCGAGAAGCGCTTTCCACCCAGTATCCAAGAGACTCTCGAATACTCGACCTGATCGACGTCAAGAATCGAGATATTCAAGAGGGTGTCGCGGAAGTCCAACAGGTGCTCTCTCGTTACTCCCGCCTTGCCACCCTCGGGTCTCTCATAGATCGCGTCCTCCATGACGGACGGACAGTTGTTACACGTCTGAAGAACATCGCAAGGTTCGGTGAGCGTGATCTTAAGAAACCCGCTCTCTCAACGGATGAGAAGATTGCGGCTTCCCAGAAAGCTATGGAGCAAACTGCCGAGCAAGCCGAAATGCTGTCCTCTCTTTTCAACCAAATTGAGCCATTTGGCGGGCGGAAGCGTGGTCGGCCAAAGCAGTTGCACACACAGGACCTAATTGAAAAAGCAGTATCCATAATGCAAGTTGAAGCGGATGATCGGGGAGTTCAGCTAATAACTGGGGACACCGACATCTCAACCCACCTAGATGAAGCAGAGGCTCTGCTTGTTCTCGTCAATCTCATCAACAACGCAATCTACTGGACTGCAACACAACCGCAGGATGTTGAACGCAAGGTGATGGTGGATGCGCGTAGCAATTCTGATTCCTCGCTGACATTCATCGTTAGTGATTCGGGACCTGGCGTTCCCGACGACCTTCGCAACCGTATCTTCGACCCATACTTCTCCAGCAAACCCGACGGAGTCGGGCTTGGTCTGACAATTGTGGGAAACATGGTTGAGGACGTGTACGCCGGCGAACTTGCACTCGTTCAAGAAGGACAACTCGGCGGGGCGACCTTTGAGGCAACATTCAGGAGGCGCGTCTGATGACAGAGAAGATCTGGCAGGTTCTTATCGTTGAGGACAACGCGGCGCTGGCAGCGGACGCACAGCGGGAGATCATCGAAGGCTTCGAACAAAACCCCGATATCAATGTCGAGGTAACCTTCGAGACAAACTTCGATACTGGTCTTGAGAAGGTTCGCAGCGGACACAGTGACGTTGTGGTCCTCGATGTCCGCCGCGACACGCCGAATCCAACGCCGGCCGACGCAGTCGCCGGTCACACGGTGTTTCAGGAAATCAAAGAAGCACGATTCGCACCGGTTATCTTTTGGACAGCTCTCCCTGATCAGGTCGAAGACGAGTCGATGCTCCCACTCGTCGCCGTGATCAAGAAGGACGACATGGACCAGTTGCCAGGCGCCGTTGAAGCAGCCATCACTAGCAACGCGCTCGAAACCATCACAGGGATCGAGAAGCATGTATCTTCGGTTCTCAAGAAGCACATGTGGACGGAGCTCGGCCCCCACTGGGGCGAATACACCGATAGCGCAGACTCCGCGACAATCGCGCAGGTGTTGATCAGTCGACTGGCGAGAATCTTGGACGAGGATCGAGAGCGCTCCTTTACCGCTCACCCTAGTCACAGGTATGTATACCCGCCGGCATCTGAGTCGAGGGCTCCCGGGGATGTTCTTCGTGAAGGCACTGATGATTGGTGGGTTGTGCTGACCCCAGCATGTGATCTCGAACAGAACAAGGCGGAGTTTGTTCTCGTCGCGCATGCAGGGGCATTGGAGGAACACGCCAAGTACACTGCTTGGGTCGCATCAAAGTCGAATGGCAACGGAATCGGGAAGTGGAAGGAGCTGCATAAGGATGTATTGAAGGCCACTCAAGGTCGTTTCCACTACCTGCCAGCCTTCCGCGACATACCAGACCTCGTAATTGACCTTGAGAACGTGAAGTCAGTCGAGGCTGAATCGCTTTTGGAAATGCATCCCGTAGCTTCCTTGGTTAGTCCTTTCTCCGAAGCGCTACTCGTTCAGAACAGTCACTTTCGCGGACGAATCGGTGTCCCCGACTTCGACCCGAGTATCGTCAAAGCGCGTCTTGAATCGACTCAGAACACTGGCGACTAGAGGATGGCAGAGTAGACCCGATGAGTAACTCCAGCCTCGCAAATGCAACGCGTGAAGAGGAAATTGCATTCCTAGCAATGGAGCGCATCCTCGGGGTAAACATTGAGCTTGCAGACGCCGGCGCCGGCGCAAAGATGCCCGACGGTCGTTGGAAGCCCATTCCCTCCGAGGATCAGCACTGCGTAGTGGAAGTAACCTCACCGCCAGCCTCGCAGCTGATGCGCGAACGGGCGCAAGCGAAGATGGCTGGTAGCTCCCACGTTGAAACGGGGTCGTATGCGCCGCGATTGAACGAGATTTCGCAAGTGTGCGCTGAAATGCTGGCTACAGAGTGGGCAACAGAGAACTTTGACAAGCTTCTCGCTCAGCCAGCGCGGGAGCGACATCTTTTCTTGTTTGCACGCAGGCATTCGGACGAATCATATTTTCGGAGACTGTCCGGGGATCGAGAAGGCACGCCGGACGAAGATCTTCAACCCATCCATCTTCCGCACGGTATCTCAGACGTGTGGTTCCGTGGCCAAGCTACTCGTGTTGGCGGAATTCAAGGTCGCTGGCTAGTCAAAGTAGCGAGATACCAAGCTGCAAGTGGTTGGCACAGTTACACGGTCACTTTGCAGGAGCAGGAGTTGCCGGCGCCGGCAGGAGGGATTGCGGACGATCAGGTGGAGCCTTGTTGGCGCCGCCCGAAAGACCGCGGCCCGCTCCCGGACACGGAATGAAATGCATGCGAGCCTCGGGCATGCGAGAGGCTGCAGAGTCGTCAATCGGACACCGGGATGGAGGCCCGTACAACTGACGCACTGTAGAGAGGGAGTCGGCAGCGGGTAAGCCGTTGCCTTCATGCCTGAGAGCGTGCGTCGTTGGGTGCTGTGAAGAGCATGTGAAGGTCCGCGAGCGACTTGTCAGCCTTCGCCAAGATCTCGGAAGCACAAAGAGTGCGGCAGGTCGTCTGGCTTTGCGTGCCGTCGTGTAAGACCAGACATGGTGCGAGGTTCGAATTCCTGGGGGGGAACATAAGGGGACCAGAACCGCTCCGAGCATCGTTTCGACCTCTCGCAGGCGTCGCGTCGGCGACGTGCTGCGGGTGTTCTGGCGCTTCTGCCCGGACGGTGAGAGGAACACGTTCGCTTGCTCCGCGGCAGAGGCCAAATACCGATCATCGGGATGGAGATACCCGCGCGTGGTTTCCATCGATGCGTGCCCGAGAATCTCTTGAAGCACGTGCAGCGGGACACCCGCGTCGGCCACCCAGGTCGCTCCGGTGCGGCGGAGTCTGTGGCGGGTGAGGTTGGGGCCGAGGCCTGCGACGCTCGAGTCCCAGTTGGTGGCATCCCTGACAGCCGCCGTGGTGAGCACATGTCATCGATGGCCGCGTACCGATGAAACTCCTGCCCTGAGACCTGTAGCGTCCAGGGCAGAAACGTGTCGTCTGATGATGCACGGTCGATGGGCTTACGGCATGATGGGGGCATGTTCTTCGTCGTCTTGGACACCAATGCGTTGTTCCGAGACCCGTGGATGACCCGCGATGCGGCGCCGAAGCTGGTCGACCTAGCCGCCGCCGGTGCGTGCGAGATCGTGTATCCGCAGGTCGTCATCGACGAGTTGCGGCGTCAGCGCGTGGAGTCGGCTAGGGGCGCTCACGAGGATGCAGCAGCCAGTGTCCAGCAGATGCGCGCGGCCGGCAGTGATGTCACCCAGACAGCCAACGATCTCAGCGCAGCCCATGACCGCATCGAAGCTAACATCGACAGCACGTTCCATGCAGTGTTGGCACGCGACGGCGTCCATGCAGCGCCGGTGCCGAAGGTGCCGACGTCGGATCTTCTGCTCCGAGATTTGGGTCGACGCCGCCCGTTCCTCGAGATCGAACAGGGGAAGTCGAAGAAGTCCCTCGGGTTCCGCGATGTGCTGATTTAGGAGAGCGTTATTGAACTCCTAGTCGGCGCTGAGCTCGACGACAAGGTTCTGTTCGTGACGTTCGACAACGGCTTCCGGGCCGAGGATAAGAAGTCCCTTCATCAGGATTTGATGGACGACGTTGATCGACTCGCGATCGCGCGGAATCGCATCTCCTGGTCGCGAAGTATCGTTGAGGCGATCGCCATCGTGGAAGCGCAGGTACCCGCGTCGTCCCCGGTGGAGGAGGCTCCCGAACCGAAATCCTCAGCATCAAGGCCGTCAATGAATCCCATCGACGTGGCCGTGAACGAGCTGAAGCAGATGCGTTCTCCCGTGGCGAAGGTCGACCTGGTCAAGGCGGCGACGGACGCTCTCTACGACCTCATGAACGAGAGCGTTTCCGAGCAGCTGATCTACGGCGGCGACTACGGCTACCCCTCGTTCGTGAAGTTCAGCGTGCCAGCTATTGAGGACGCCGCCATCGTGGGCATCGACCAGACGACGGAGTTCTCCTTCAAGGAGGACCCTGCGTCGCCTGACGTGATCATCGCAACCGCAGTAGCTGTCGTGACCCTCGAAGGGGGGCTCTACCGAGGGGACTGGCACTCTGGCGACGGCGAGGTAAGCATTATCGGGGAACTCAACGACCACTACCTCGAGGCCAGCGCGGAGGTCGAGGTTAGGGTTGTCGTCCAGCTCAACATCGAGGGCGGATCCGTGATCCCGATCGATGTGGTTCTTGAAGACCCGCGGCCTGCGGTTGGCATTGCCGATGACGTGCTGGACTTCGCACTCGAAGACTGACCGCATGTTGCTGGGAACAGCGAGGCTCTGCCCATGTCGGGCAGGGTTGCTTCTCGAGGAGCATGACAACATTCCAGGATTCCGTGAGCACGACGTAAAGTTCATGTGCGATGTGTGCCGCGAAGAGTGAGACTTCGTCTCCGGACTTTCAGTGCGGGGGTGGCGGATCGGGCCCGTTCTCGCGCCGGCTGCCGCCTGATGACTTCTTGTTCCGACCCCGCAGTGGCGTGCAAGTATCACTGCGGGGTGGGGATCGGTCTCCGTCCAGCTTCTGCCGGAACTCCTGCTCTGGTGATCTACGGAGGGGGACCAGAAGGGGACCAGAATCATGCAAATCATGCATTTCGTGACGTGCTCTGCATGATCTGATCCGCGGAATTACGCGGTTTTTGGCGAGATTTGAACCGTTTGGACGCCTGGGGGTCAAGGGGTCGCAGGTTCAAATCCTGTCAGCCCGACCAAAAAATCGCGGAAACTCAACGGTTTCCGCGATTTTTTCGTAGGTGAGATTTGATCCGGTCATCACAAACCCATCACTTTGACACGCCGAGCGCTGTCTTTTCGTGGCTCCTTCGCGCACTCCTCCCGCGACTCCAGCGTGTTGGTGCAGGATCAAGCGGATCCTTCACGGTCGTTCTGTGGTGCAGGTGCGCACCTCGTGAGCATGGACACCTCTCACCACCCTTCCGACACTCCCTGGGGGCTGGAGCCTCTGATCGACATTGGCGAGCTGGCCGCCTACCTTGGTGTGCCGGTCTCGACGATCTACGACTGGCGCACTCGCGGCCTCGGCCCGCCCGCGTACCGCTTCGGCAAACACCTGAAGTTCGCAGTCGGCGATGTGCGTGCCTGGGTCGAGCGGCAGCGCGAGACCGACACGGCAGGGTCCTGAGCGGTGAGGTGACGCGATGAGCCGCCCACGTCTCACTATTGGCACTTTCGGTGACGTCGGCTTCCAGACCGCGCCGAACGGCCGCGTCACCGCCCGCGCCAGATATCGCGACTGGGATGGTAAATCGCGACTCGTGCAGGCCACCGGCGACACCAAGCGCGCTGCCGAACAAGCACTGAAAGCAAGACTGGCCGAGCGCAGCCTGTTCCAGCAGTCAGGCATCGGGCTCAGTCCTGACAGCACATTCCCCGATCTTGTTGCGTACTGGCTCGAAGATCTCGACCTTGAAGGCCGCCTCTCGAAGACCACCCGGCAACTGTACGAGCGCAACATGCGCACTCTGGCGCTGCCCGTTTTCAAGGACCTCACTCTGCGCGAGATCGGCGTCGCCCGCTGTGACCGCTTCTTGATGCAGCTCGCGAAGCAGAGCTACAACCGCGCGAAGCAAGCCAGGGTGGCGCTGCGGCTGGCGTTCGAGCTCGCGGTGCGACACGAGGTGTTGCCACGCAACCCAATGGATCACGTCTCCCGGTTACGCAAACCGCCGTCGACACCGAACGCGTTGACACCTGCCGAGGTGAATGCGATCCGTGCGGCGATCACATATTGGGAGGCCGGGCGCTCCCCGTCGGGCCCGAAACCAGACGGGCAGCTCGGGGCGATCGCCGAGGTGATGCTCGGCACCTCGGCTCGCATTGGAGAAGCGCTCGCGATCCGGAGGCGCGACATTGACGTGGCGAGCGCGACCCCGTCGATCCGCATCACCGGCACAATCGTCAGTCATCGTGGTGAACCCACGATGCGACAGGATCACCCGAAGACGGCGAAGTCGCGACGCACGGTGGCGATCCCGTCATTCACCGCCGAAGCGGTGCGGAGACGGCTCGCGCGGCTGGATGATGCATCGCTTGATGCGTTTCTGTTTTGCAGCCGCGAGGGCACGCCGGTTACCACCAATAACGTGCGCAGGCAACTACGGCACGTGCTCGATCTCGCGGGCATCGAGGGTGTGACGCCGCACATGTTCCGGCGCACAGTCGCAACCGCGATCAGCAACGAGGCCGGGGTCGATCTCGCGGCTGAGCTGCTCGGGCACACCGACCCGAAGATCACGATCCAGCACTACATCCGTCGCAACGAGATGGTCGACCCGCGCACCGCAGCGATGCTCGACCGCGCCTTTGGTAAAGAGGGGTGACGATCGGAATGTCAGGGATGGGCTCGCGCCCCTGATTCCACAACCGCCCGGGTTCTCTTCCAGGAGCAGTCGAGTCTCGATTCACCGACGAATTATTCGACGACTTCTGGTTTCACGGTCCTGCCGAATCGGCATGACCTCAATTTCCGGCAAGTTCGAAGGTGGGCGCTTGCAGCAGCAGCAGGGGGAACCGCGACCGCCACGAGTTCCCATCGCTGTTCAAACACGCCAACGCCTCCTTCTGCACTCTGCAGAGTCTTCATGAGGTAGGTGCGCACGCATTCCCAAAATGCGCATTGCCCCGTCACTGGCGCGGCCAAGGTACCTTGTCGTCTCACTTGGTCAAGCGCCACGCCTCTGGCAGATCGAGGATCTGGTGATCGAATCCTCGATCTGCCAGAGGCGTGGTCCTGACAATCGCAGAACGCTCTATCTGTTGACGCACGCCATGAAGATAGAATCTATGAGATGGCTGAGAACGAAGACGATCGCCTGGCGGCGGAGCAGCGAGCTCGGGTAATGATCGACCGGCAGCTCGTTGACGCGGGTTGGGCCGTGCAGGACCGCAAAGGTCTCAACCTGTTCGCCCCGCAGCGCGGCATCGCTGTTCGCGAGGTCATCATGAAGCCAGGCCACGGCCGCGTCGACTACCTGCTCTACGTCGACAAAGTTGTCGTGGGAGTAATCGAGGCGAAGCCAATGGGTACGCCCTTGTCTGGGGTGGAGTGGCAATCGGCGATGTACGCCACCGGGCTACCAGATGATGTGCGTCGCAAGGCCCTCGACCCGGAGGGACGCCTTCCGTTCGTCTTCGAAGCATCCGGCACCGAGACCCATTTCACGAATGGATTCGATCCCGCACCGCGCGCACGCCGCATCTTCCACTTCCCGAGGCCCGAGACACTCACTGAGGCGGTTCGAGCAGCATCCGATCGCCCGGGCGAGGCGCCGACCTGGCGGGGCAAGGTGCAGAGCATGCCGCTGCTCGATGAGGCGCCGCTGCGCCCCGCGCAGATCGATGGGGTGAAGGGCGTCGAACGCAGCCTGGCAGAGCAGCAGTACGGTCGCTCCCTCGTGCAGATGGCGACCGGTGCGGGCAAGACATTCATGGCAGTGACCGAGACGCATCGGCTGCTCAAATGGGGCGGTTTCAAACGTGTGCTGTTCTTGGTCGACCGCAACAACCTTGCCGACCAGACCATGGGTGAGTTTCAGAACTATCGTACCCCTGACGATGGCCGCCGCTTCACCGAGCTGTATAACGTCACCAAGCTCACGCGCGGCGGCATGCCCGACTCGACGAAGGTCGCAATCTCGACGATCCAGAGGGTCTTCAAAGCGATCAAGAACGAGGAAGTGCCCGAGGGCGACGACCCGAGCCTCGACGATTTCGCCCCTGACGAGCCGGTGACAGTGGCCTACAACCCCGACCTGCCGCCCGAGTCGTTTGACCTGTTGATTGTGGACGAGGCGCACCGTTCGATCTATGGCGTCTGGCGTGGGGTGCTCGAGTATTTTGACGCTCATATAGTGGGGCTCACAGCGACGCCGAACAAGCAAACGTTTGGGTTCTTCCAGCAGAACCTGGTTTCTGAGTACACCTACCAGCAGTCGGTCGCAGACGGGGTGAACGTCGACTTCGACATCTATCGCATCAGAACCGAAATCACCGAGGGTGGATCCACCATCGAAGCGGGCACCTACGTGCCGATGGTGGATCGCAGCACTCGCGAGCAGAAGCTCATCCGACTTGAGGCAGACCTCGACTACACGCCGGGCCAGCTCGACCGTGCAGTGACGGCGAAGCATCAGATCAGGCTGGTGCTCGAGACTTTCCGCGACCGGCTCTTCACCGAGATCTTCCCCGGGCGACGCACGGTACCGAAGACGCTGATCTTCGCGAAAGACGACAACCACGCGGAAGAGATCGTGCAGACGGTGCGCGAGGTGTTCAGCAAAGGCAATGACTTTGCTGCGAAGATTACCTATTCCGCGAAAGACCCGAAGGGGCATCTCAAGGCGTTTCGCACGAGCCCGGTGCTGCGCGTCGCGGTGACGGTCGACATGATCGCGACCGGCACCGACGTGAAGCCGCTGGAGTGCGTGTTCTTCATGCGCGATGTGCGCAGTGGGCAGTACTTCGAGCAGATGAAGGGCCGTGGCGCGCGCACGATCGAGCCCGCAGATTTTCAGGCCGTGACCGAAGATGCGGAAACGAAAACCCGGTTTGTGATCGTTGACGCAGTGGGAGTGACCGAGCACGATTTTGTCGAGCCGCCACTGAACCGTGACAAGTCGATCAGCTTGAAGAAGCTGCTCGATAAGACTGCGTCGCTCACCCTCACCGAAGACGAGACCGCGACACTCGCAAGCCGCCTCGCGGCGCTTGACCGGCAGCTCACCCCGGCCGAACGTGTAGAGCTCGACGAGGTGGCGCACACTTCGATGCATGCGGTGGTGCGCGCGCTGGTTGACGCGGTGGATCCCGAAGTGCAGGCGGCAACGGTTGTGGCGCAGCCCGATCGCGAACCGGGCGACGTAGTGCAAGATCTGCTTGATGCGGCTATCGAACCACTCGCATCAAACCCCGAATTGCGGGCCCGCATCATCGAGTTGCGACGTGCGAAGGATCAGGTCATCGACGAAGTGAGCCGCGACCAGGTGCTCGCGGCCTATGGTGTGGTCGATCCTGACAAGGCGAAGAACACGGTCGCTTCGTGGCGCGAATACCTTGCTGAGCACCGAAGCGAAATCAGCGCGATCGAGTTGATGTTTGAGGCGAAGGGGCGGGGCATTCGCTTCGACCAGGTGAAGGAGCTCGCCGAGCGAATCGCCCGACCGCCATACAACTGGACGGTTGACATCATCTGGAACGCCTATCTGTCACTTGAGGTTGAGTACCAGGGTCGCCCCGAAAACAGGAATCGGCACACAGCGACGGATCTGATTTCGTTGCTGCGGCTGGAGGCTGGGGTTGACGATGCGCTCGTGCCCTATGCCGAGCAGGTTGAGTCGCGCTACGAGAACTGGTTGGCGCGGCAACAAGTCAATGGTGTTGAATTCACCGAGACGCAGCGATGGTGGTTGGATCGAATGATGCGCATCGTGTCATCTTCTGCGGGAATAGAGCCCGCCGACCTCGAAAACGCCCCCTTCGACGAGCGTGGCGGCATCGACGGAGCCCTCCGTGACCTCGGCGATCGGGCCGGCGCATTGATTGAGGAGCTCAACCGGGAGTTGGCAGCGTGACGTGGGAATACACGACGCTTGGTGAGGTTGCAGAGATCCTTCGTGGAGTCACATACAAGAAGGACCAAGCGAGTGACAGCACGTTTCCTGGCGCTATTCCGCTCTTAAGAGCGACAAATATTGGTTCGGGTCTGAATCTTCGGGAGGGCCTTGTATATGTGCCTGAAGACCAAGTACGAGCTCACCAAATCCTTGTAAAGGGTGACATCGTGTTGGCTTCCTCAAGTGGGTCGTTGAACGTCGTTGGGAAGAGCGCACGTCTCACTGAAGATTGGCGTGGCACATTTGGCGCCTTTTGCGCGACGATTCGCCCAAATCAGCTTGTCGACTCGAGATTTTTGGCGTTTTTCCTGCAGTCACCGAAGCTTCGGGCTAGGTGGAGTGAAGCGGCACGCGGAACGAACATCAACAACTTGAAACGGGATGATCTGACGTCCACACCGCTTCCACTGCCTCCGCTGGAGGAGCAGCGCCGCATCGTCACGATCCTCGAAGACCACCTCTCCCGGCTCGATGCCGCGGATGAGCTCCTTGAACATTCAGCCAGGCGTGCGGAGGCTCTCTGGTGGAAAGCTGCGACGGAGCAATTGTCACGCGTTCAAGGTGAGGAGACTCGCCTCGGAGAGATTGGGGCGCTCAAGAATGGCATCTATGTGTCCAGGCCCGGAGTCGCTCCAAACGGTGCACCAATTCTTCGCATTGGAGCAGTGCGCCCCATGACTCTCGACCTCGAAGATCTGAGATATACGGGAATGGCTGAGCAAGCGGTTGAGAAGTTGGACGGCAGGGCGTCCCCGGGAGACTTGCTCTTCACGCGCTACAACGGGAATGCTGAGTACGTTGGCGCGTGTGCAGTTGTACCAGGTTCGGCACCATTCTTGACGTATCCGGACAAGCTCATTCGTTTGAGAATTGAAAACCGGAACGCTCTCCCGGAATATGTTGCACTCGCCTGTTCTTCCGGTGAAACTCGAGCACAGATTCGCCAAGCGCGAAGAACGAGCGCAGGTCAGGTTGGAATTGCCGGGAGAAGCTTGAAGCAGATCAGTTTTCATCTGCCTGATATTGATACGCAAAGGAGAATTATCTCCGAAACGCGTGAAATTCGGCAGGAGGCCTCTCGCTTGAATGATGTGCTTCAACGCGCCCTCCGCCGCTCCGCTTCCCTCCGCCGCTCGCTGCTTTCGGCGGCGTTCTCGGGGCGGCTGACGGGGTCGTCGCCTGAAATGTCTGCGGTCAGTGAGATGATCGGCGCATGAACGGCAAGCAGGTCAAGCTCTTTCTCGTTGACGGCACCCCCGGCGGCCTGACAACCGCTGAAATCACGAACTGGACGGGCAGTGTCGTCTCGGCGCGCCGGTCAGATCTCGCCGAACTTCTGAGCCGTGAAGAGGTGGAGCGAACGGGTATCTACCTGCTGCTCGGAGACGACGAGGACGCCATCGGTGATACTCGCTGCTACATCGGTGAGGCCGACACGGTTGCGACGAGGCTGCGAAGCCACGCCAAAGACAAAGAGTTCTGGAACCAGGCAGTTGTTGTCACTTCCAAAGACACGAACCTCACCAAGTCACACGTGAGATACCTCGAATCACGTCTGATCGAACTGGCGACAAAGGCAGGTCGTGTCACTCTCGAGAACGGCACGAACCCGCCACGCCCAAACCTGCCCGAGGCAGATGTTTCCGACATGGAGTACTTTATCGGGCAGCTGCAAATTGTTTTGCCGGTGCTGGGCGTCAACGCAATTCGAATGCGCGCCGAGCGCACGAACGCAGTCGCCCCCGCCGCTTCTGAGTCTCCGATCTTCTCTCTCGTGATGCCGAAACGAGGAGTTGACGCCCGCGCACAGCAGGTTGATGGCGAGTTCATCATGCTCGAAGGCTCCCACGTCATCGCTGAGTGGGTGGGCGTCGGCAAGGCCGATACGAGCCGCCGCGCCTACGACAGCTACCGGGCGCAACATCAAGGGCTCATCGCAGACGGGTCGATCATCATTGAAAATGGTGTCGGCCGCACGACTCGCGATATCGTGTTCGGCTCGCCCTCAACAGCTGGCGCTGTCGCGCTCGGCCGGTCCTGCAACGGCCGAAGGGAGTGGGTCTCACCGGAAGGCACGTTCGATCAGTGGGAGAGCCGAGGTGTCGACGATGCGACGTAGGGGTGATAAGCTGAGTTCAATCGTTCAGCCCGCCCAGACTCGTTCTGGTGTGGGCTGGATCTCTTTTCGGAGGTCACATGAGTGAGATCAAGCCATACACAGATCTCTACGAACGAATCGCGATGCTGGAGCGTCGAGGCATGTCGATCGATCGTGCTTTCGCTCAGCAGTGGCTGGAGAACGTCGGGTACTACCGGCTGAGTGGCTACTGGTATCCATACCGGGAACTCCGGCACGGGCTCCGCGCCGACAGATTCGTAGCAGGTACCGCGTTCGCAGATGTCGCTGCGCTATACGAATTCGACCGCAAGCTTCGCACTCTCGTGCACGACGCCGTCGAGCGCATCGAGGTCTCGCTCCGTGCGCACCTCAACGAATCGCTGGGCGCAATTGATCCACTGTCGTACCTAGACCCGAGCAATTTTCGCCCGACATTTGCTCATGACCTTTGGCTGCAAACGACCATGCGGCGGGTCGAACGTGCAAGAAAACGCAGCGAAGCCATCAAGCACCATGACGCGAAGTACGACGGGTCGCTGCCGATCTGGGTGCTCACCGAAGTGCTTGACTTTGCCGATGTGTCCAAACTCTACGAAGCATTGCCGTCAAAGATGCAATGGTCAATTGCCGAAGCTATGGGTGTTGAAGTAGATGTGACGGCACTCTCCAAGAATCAGGCTCAAAAAGCGGTGAAGCTTCATCCGCTCGTGCGTTGGTTCGAACATCTCGCTGTGATCCGAAACACGAGTGCACACCACGCCCGCCTGTGGAATCAAACGTTTACCCCCGTTGGAACGGCGGGTTTGCGGACCGACGCCAGGATGTCGGGGCTGCCCGTTGGGCAGAGCGAACGTGTCTTCGGTGCGCTCACTGTGATGGGGGCACTGCTCGAGACGACGTCGCCCGGGACCACCTGGCTCACCAAAGTGGCAGATCTCATCGAGGACTCGTTTCTGCCCATTGCTGGCCGAAGCGTCAAAGAGATGGACTTTCCTGCTGAATGGAACAATGATCCACTGTGGTCAAGAAGGGCAACATGACTGACTCCCGCAGGCTAGTCGATAAGCTCGACTCATTTCGCAATCTGTTGCGAGACGATGGTGTCGGTGTACTCGACTACATTGAACAACTCACCTACCTGCTCTTCTTGAAGATGGCTCATGAGCGTGCCACGCGAACGCTCATGCCGCAGCAGATCGTGCCCGCGGAGTACTCATGGCAGAAATTGCTCGACGCAGAGGGAACTGCGCTCGAACACGAATACACGTGCATCCTTGAGGGCCTTGCGGGGTACCCCGGTACCCTTGGCGTGATTTTCCGCAAGGCGCAGAACCGCATTCAAGACCCCGCGAAACTGAAGCGGCTTATTGTCGACCTGATCAACAAAGAGCAGTGGTCTGCTACGGGTACCGACCTGAAGGGTGATGCCTACGAGCAGCTGCTCGCCAAGGGGGCATCCGACAAAGGATCTGGGGCGGGGCAGTACTTCACTCCGCGTGATCTCATTCACGCGATCGTCGACGTAATCAAGCCCACCCCGGACGACACTGTGGTGGACCCGGCTTGCGGCACCGGGGGCTTTCTGCTCGTTGCACACGACTACGCCTCGCAGCACGCCGCAGACCTCACGCCGACGCAGCGCGAACATTTGCGTGACGGTTTCGCGCACGGCACCGAACTGGTTGATGGCACCGCACGGCTCGCGGCCATGAACTTGCTGCTGCATGGCATCGGCACAGCCGAGGGCGAATCGCCGATCGATGTGCGCGACGCGCTCATCTCTGACCCGGGCAAGCGCTACTCAGTGGTGCTATCGAACCCGCCGTTCGGCCGCAAGTCATCCATGACGATGATCGGTGCCGACGGGCGGGAGTCGAAAGAAGACACCGAAATCGAGCGCGCCGACTTTGTCACTACCACGTCGAACAAACAGCTCAACTTTGTGCAGCACATCATGACGATCCTCGAGATCAACGGCCGCGCAGCCGTCGTGCTCCCCGACAACGTGCTCTTCGAGGGCGGTGCGGGTGAGGTGCTGCGCCGCAAGCTTCTTTCCGATTTCGACCTACACACGATCCTGCGCCTTCCCACGGGAATCTTCTACGCGCAAGGTGTGAAAGCCAATGTCTTGTTCTTCGACAAGAAGCCAGCGAGCGAGACACCGTGGACGCGAAAGCTGTGGGTCTACGACCTGCGCACCAACCAGCACTTCACCCTGAAACAGAACCCGCTGCGCCGGGCACACCTCGACGAGTTCGTCGCGGCCTGCAAGCCTGGTCTGCCTCATGACGAGCGATCGGAATCTGAACGGTGGAAGCCATTCGACTATGAGGAACTCATCGCGCGCGACAAGGTGAATCTCGATATCACTTGGCTTCGAGACGACTCGCTCGAGGACCTCGATTCGCTTCCCGCACCTGAAGTGATTGCGCAAGAGATCGTCGACGACCTTTCGGCGGCACTCGCAGAATTCGAGGCTGTCGCTGCTGCGCTCAGCGCCGAGGGCAAGTAGAGCGCTATTGGGAAGTCGAGAACCAAGCTGAGAGCAGGTACGGGGCGAAAGCACAGGACAATGGGACAACCGGGAACAGGCCAAGTCATGCGTTCACGCCGAGTAGTAGCTCTCCGCCGAGCAGAGCAAGCGGTAGTTCAACGATGACAGCCAAAAACAACACCCTTGAAATCGGTCAGTCGAGGATCGGCCTAATGATTGACGGACTCCAAGAGACTCCTCGGGTCGCCGCAAAACTTGAGCGAGACGAACTTGGGGTACAGCTAACCATTCCGTTTCTTGACGGGCACGATGATATTTACTCTTACTGGTTTTCCTCCGGCATCATGTTTGGCGACGACCCGGATCGAACAAAAAGACGCTACAATCCGCCGAGTTCGTTAAGCTTCTACGACTCCGCTGGCAAAGTTGGTCTAGTAGGAAGTCGTGTGTCCGGCTCGAAACGTGTCATGGGAGGAACGGGTATTGGCGAAGGGCGTCTTCGCTTCGATTACACGATCCTCGGGGCGATGTCCGGGCCAACTTACGAGCAAATCAACGGACTTCGCTCGGAGATCGAGGGGCTGGGCACTTGGGTGGGCCTCCGGTCGCTCAGCACTGAACCGGAGCTAGAGGCCGGTCGAGTCAAGGCTGTTGACCTTAGGTTGGAATCCCCTCCGAACATCCCTGTAGCCCGTCGACTAAACGCGGAGTTCCGAGCGAACTGGCGATATGGGCCAGGAACGGCTCCTGACGAGATAACGATCAGCGAGCGCCTTCAGGTCCAAACCAATGTGAAGCGAGGCGTCGACTGGGACGATCATCTTCGGGTGCACTTCTCAATACGGAACCTATTGCGCTTAGTCGCCTGGAGGGAGCTGAAGTTTGCCAGCCATGAGGTGACGAGAGCAACTGACGGTGTACGTACACTGGACGGTAAGCGGCACGGAGATATATGGCTTCCGGTACTCACCCAGCGAACTGGTATGACGGTGGGACCGCCGACCAAGCTGAGGCAAAACGACTTCCTCTTCAACTTCACGGACGTTGGAGGCAAGGGTGTGGGTCGTTGGCTCCAGCTCGTGACGAAATTCGAGCGCGGTCTCTCGCTATTAATTGGGGTTCTTGACTTGGATGGTGCGTCCTTGGAGGCTCATATTGCCCAAATTGGCATCGGGTTCGAGATGCTGGGTTACGACCTCCTGGTGGAGGCCGGAATTAGTAGAACGCAGGCGTCAAAAAGATCATATGCCGAGCTCGTTGCTGTCGTAACCGCTGCAGTAGAAGATGTGCTCCCTTTCTCTGGGGCCGGTTTCCCTGACTTGCTTCGAAGAACTTACATCGGGGTCAAGCACGCTGACCGCGCCCGGCCTGACGTAAATGAGGGTCTACTTGCTTACCTTCAAGCAGTACAAGTAGTTCGGGCATGGGTTGGCTCTCGTCTCGGTGTGTCAAAAGGTCGATTGCAACAGGCTCTGCGTGACGACGCCCGGTCACTCCGAATCCAGGAGCTTTATGGTGAGCTGGCATTGGCGGGCTCGAAGAAAGCCTGATAGTCGGTTGTGGCTCATGGGAAGTGTTATGTCGACGTGAACGCACCAATAACCCGACAAATTCATCCGTGGCCAACGGCCACCAACCGGGTACACTCGGAGCAGGCGGAACGCCTATTTCCCAGTCCACACTAGGGAACCCGAGACAATCCGAGATTTCCGGAGAGACCCGCTCTGATCAAGGATTTTTCAAGGGGTCGCAGGTTCAAATCCTGTCAGCCCGACAAAAAAATCGCGGAAACTCAAGGGTTTCCGCGATTTTTTCGTTGGTTGGAAATTCGGAAGCCTTGGTGATGCAAGGGCACGGAAGCCTGTGCCTGGCCGCTGGCTAGCGGGTCGTGTGGGCCGCCCCCGTTGTTAGGTCCGCTCAGTATGCGAGTCGATTTCTTCTAACTGGTGGGTGCAAGATCGAGCGTACTCGACCGGCGACCGGTATCCGAGCGAGGAATGCCGACGCTCATGGTTGTACTCGTGTTTCCAGTCGCTGATCACGACCCGAGCATGAAGCAGCGAGTAGAAACTGTTGATGTTCAAGCACTCGTCACGGAGCCTCGAGTTGAACGACTCTACATATCCGTTGCGCCAGGGCTGGCCCGGTGGAATGTACGACAATCCGGTTCTTGTGCCTGCCCACTCTGCTACGGCGTCGGAGATGAACTCCGGCCCGTTGTCACTGCGCAGCACCATTGGTGCCCCGTGTACGGCGACGAGTTCCTCGAGATGCCGGATGAATCGCTCGGCGGTGATCGACCGCTCCACGAGACCGCCCAAACATTCGCGGGTGTGTTCGTCTACGATCGAGCAGATCTTGATCGCTTTGCCGCGCTCATCGACATCGAACTGGAAATCGACCGCCCAGACAACGCCCGGCGCAGTCGCGGCAGGCGCTTCGATAGTTGAAGCCCCGATGCGCTTGCGCCTGCGCTTCTGTGGCACGCGGAGCCCTTCTTCACGCCATAAACGCTGCACCTTCTTGTGGTTCACGTCCCAGCCCTCGCCGCGGGCATCGTGATACGCGCGACGGTACCCCCACCTCGGGTGATTCTTCGCAAACATCCGCAGCCAGTCGCGAAGCGCCCGGTCGGGATCTGCTGGAGTATCACCTTTGAGTGGCCGCCGCCAGGCGGAGCGGGAAAGCCCGGCCAGACGGCACGCCCTACGCTCACTGATCTGCAGGGTGCGAATCAGGTGCGCGATCGCGGCACGCCGTCTACCCGGGCCTAAAAGTTTCCCTCAGCCAACTCCTTGAGCGCGGCCTTCTCGAGCTCAGCCTCAGCGAGCAACCGTTTCAAGGTCGCATTCTGCTTCTCGAGTTCTTTCAACCGTTTCGCGTCTTCGGCTTTCATGCCGCCGTACTGGTTTCGCCACCGAAAATAGGTTTGCTCCGTGACGCCGAGCTCGCGGCAGGCATCGGCGACGGTATTGCCCTCGCCAAGGAGCCGGTCGGCTTGCCCCAGTTTCCGGACGATTTGCTCCGGGGTGTGACGTTTTCTTTGCTTGCTCATCGTGTGATCCATTCTCCCCATGATCGCGGGGTGTTGGACTCACATAACGAATGGACCTAGAAAGAGGGGTCAGCCCACGTGCCTTCCACCGACAACGGCTGGTCCGCCCGCTTCGACCCGTTGAAGATGGCGTTGAGGGCAACCGCCGAGAAGGCAGCGAGCAGGATCCCGGAGTCGATCAGGGGGCGAAGTTGCTCTGGCATCCACTGGCTGAAGTTGGGTGCGACCAGGGGGATCATGCCAATGCCCAACGAGACCGCGACGACGAGCAGGTTGTTGCGGTTCGCCGCGAAGTCGACGCCGGAGAGGATCCGTATCCCGGTGCCAGCGACCATCCCGAACATCGCGAGGCCGGCGCCGCCGAGGACAGCCGTGGGGAGGGACTCGACGAGCGCGCCCATCTTCGGGACCAGCCCGAGAATGATCAGGATGACGCCACCGGCTACGCAGACGAATCGGCTGCGTACCCCGGTCACGCCGACCAGCCCCACGTTCTGGCTGAAAGACGTGTAGGGGAAGGTGTTGAACACCCCGCCGAGGATGGTGCCGAGCCCGTCGGCGCGCAGCCCCGCCGAGAGCGACTTCTTGGTGATAGGCCGCTCGGTGATCTCGCCGAGGGCGAGGAACATGCCGGTCGACTCGATTAGCACCACCACCATGACCAGGCACATGGTGGCCACCATGATCGGGTCGAACAGCGGCGTCCCGAAGTGGAAGGGCATGACCAGCGCGAACCAATCAGCCTCGGCGACCTTGGCAAAGGAGATCTTGCCGGCCAGCGCTGCGATGATGCCGCCGACCACGATGCCGAGCAGCACCGAAACGTTGACCAGGAAGCCCTTGCCGAAGCGAGCGATGAGCACGATGGCGACCAGGACGGCGGCCGAGATAGCGAGGTTGCCGAGCGAGGCGTAGGCCGGATTGGGTACGGTCGGGGCCGCGACGAGGTCGGGTGGCAGCGGCGGGATGGTGCTGCCGGGCGTGGAAGCTGCCTCGCCCACTTCCGTCAGCCAGGCCGTGTGGTCGGGGTCGACGACGGATGGGGCGGTCGGGCCGACGGGGTTGCCGAAGATCCAGTTGATGCCGATCCGCATCAGCGACACACCGATCACTAGGATGATCGTTCCGGTCACCAATAGTGGGAAGAAGCGCAGAAGGCGACCCATCAGGGGCGCGATTAGGACCGCGAACACGCCGGCGGCTATCACCGCGCCGAACAGTTGCCGCGCGCCCTCCTGACCGGGGTTGCCGGTAGCGATCGCCACCATCGGGCCGACTGCCGCGAAGGTGACGCCCATCATCACCGGGAGCCGGATCCCGAACCACTGGGTGGCACCGAACGACTGCAGGATCGTGACGATTCCGCAGACAAACAGGTCGGCCGAGATGAGGAAAGCGACGTCCTCCGGTGAGAGCGCCAGCGCCCGTCCCACGATGAGCGGCACGGCGATCGCGCCCGCGTACATCACCAACACGTGCTGCAGGCCTAGCGCCAGCAGCTTAGGGGCGGCCGGAATCTCGTCGACCGGATGGGTGGTCGTGCTCATCGTGCGCCGCCTTGCTTGGTGTTTGGAGGGCCGTCTGGGGCCAGCATCGCCGCTCGGGCACGCTGGGCGCCCGGCGTCGCGGTCAGCCGGTCGGCCAGCGCCGTGAGCCGGGCTCGGGCGTCTGGCTCGAGGCTGAGCAACCGGGATGCCGCGGCCGCCAGCTCCTCCGGGGTGGCCGTATTGGGGTCGAGCGCTTCCCCGAATCCGGCCTCCTCGAGCGCGGCCGCACCCGCGAACTGGTCGGTCGATAGCGGCAGGAGGAGCAACGGAACGCCGGCGGTCAGTGACTCGGTGATGCTGTTGTTGCCGCCGTGGGAGACCGCTAACACCGCGTGATCGAGTAGCGTCACCTGCGGCAGGACCTCGCGGACCAGCCAGGATTCCGGGACGGGGCCCAGCTCGTGCGCCGGTGTGGAGCCGCATGCGAAGGCGACTCGTACGTCGAGTCGGCGCAGCGCTTCGGCGATGCGGGCGAGCAGATCCGAACGCACCGACAGGAAGCTGCCGAGGCTCACATACGCGACCGGCACATCGCTGGCCGCCAGCCAGGCTTCCACCTCGGCATCGGGTTCCTCTGTCCGGACAGCGGAGCCGAGGAACGCGTGGCGGCCCAGCAGGGCAGTCCGTTCGGGTGGGTGCAGCTCGTCGGGGTAGTTGAACAGCAGCACGTCGCCGGTCTCCGCGAAGGCGTCCGCGCTGGCGGGGGCCGCCGGGTTGAGGGCTGCCAGGGCTTGGTTCCACTGGGCGGTAAACGTGTCGCGCACCTGTTCGCAGAGCCGATGCAGGTCGGCGAGCGCCGCGGCGTCTGGCTGCATGCAGCGCGGCCACGCGGGCGGGTGGCCGTACACCTCGTTCCCCACGGTGAGTGCCGACGGATGCCCGAGCACCACGTCACCGTGGGGCACACCCGCTGCGCTCAAAGCGAGCCTGGCACTGAAGGCGAGGTGATCGACGATGATCTGGTCGGGCCGCACGTGGTCGACCACGCGTTGCACCTCGCGGGCGACGGTGAGGGGGTCCCACAGCAGGTCGTCGCCTCGGGCGGCGGCCTGGACCGTGAGTGTTTCGACGGCCCCGCGCCGGGTCGCCTCGAAGAAGCCGCGAAGCGACTCGTCCTCCCCGCGCGGCTGGTCCTCTGCGCGGATCACGCCAGGGTTCGACCCGCGGCCTAGCTGCAGGTGCTCGCGCTCGAAGCCGAATCGACGGACGATCGCATCCGTCGCCGGCCCGGTCGCCACGACGACCCGCTCGCCGGCATCCCGCCAGGCAGTGGCCAGCGTCGCCATGGGGTAGATATGGGAGGCGTAATCAGGACTGATTACGAGAAGTGTCATGAGTGACCTCGCTGTAGATGGTGGCGAGGGCCGAGGCCATCGTCTGGATGCTGAACCGTTCGGTCACCAGGCGCCTGGCTTGTTCGGCGCGCTGGTCCGCACCGGGGGCGGAAGCCAGGTCGAGCGCGGACGCTATCGCCCCAGCCAGCGCGGGCGGGGAAGCCGTGTCGACCAGGAAGCCCGTCACCCTGTCGTCCACGTACGTCGCCGGGCCGCCCTCGACCGGCGCGACGACCACGAGGCCGGATGCCATCGCCTCCAGGATGGCGATCCCGAACTCTTCCTTGAGGCTCGCCGACACGTAGATACCGCCGGGGGCGGCATATCCCGGTCGGCCGTGCCGGATCGCCGCGAGCCACACCGCGACCGTCCCGTTGGGGCGGTGACCGGCGAGCAGCAGGCCGCGCGACGGTCCTTCGGCACGCGGGATCACGGCATCAATCCGAGTGAGCTGGTCGGCCTCGTCGTCGGTCGGGTTGGTCAGGTCCCCGCCGACGACGAGGAGGTTGCATCGGTCGGCCAGCGCGGGGTCGTCAGCCCAGGCCTGCACCAGGGTCGCCATGCCCTTGACGCGGTGCAGCCGACCGACGGTGATCACCAGCGGCAGCCCGCGGCGCTCCGCCGGCAGCGCCGCAAGGACGGCGTCCAACGACATCAGGGCGTCGGCGGTGCCAGCGGGGACGGCGATACCACGCATGTCGTCCGGGACGTCCCGCGCCGCACGCTCCAGGGGTGCCAGGTCGATCCCCTCGGGCACGACGCTGACCCCACTTGCGATGTCGTCCGGGTCGAGGTGCAGCAAATCGCGAAGGTCGCTCGCCAGGTCAGGCCGCGGAAACACCACCAGATGGGCCGCCTGGCGGGCCAGATCGCGCAGCAGCCGGACCCGGAACGTCAGGTGTTCGGCGAAGTCGGCAGCCCCGAAGTTGGCGCGGCTGAGGGCGCCGGATGCTTCGCGCGCGGCGATCAGGGCATGCGGATCGGGGGCCAGGGTGAGGACTGTCGGGATGCCGAGCTCGCGCGCGACCTCGGCCGCGGCCCAGGATCCGACGTCAGCCATCCGCAGGTGCAGGACGTCGATTCGCCCCGCCGCGCTGAGGATCCGGCGCAGACCATTGCGGACCGGAAGGCGCAGGGGCCAGGCGTCTGGGGCGTGCAGGATCGGACCGGGAAGCGGCACGGTCAAGTAGTGATGGCCGGGCCGGTCCAAGTCGTCCCGCTGCAGGTCGGAGCCCGGACGACCGCGGGACAGGGTGAGCACTCGGCCGACCGCTTGCTCGGCCAGGAGCGCGTCACCCAGATGCACAAGCAACGTCGCAATGCCGCCGGTGTCTCCCTGTCCGGCATACAGGAGGCTGCCGTCGATGTCGGCGTGCAGGAAGAGCTGGGCGACGGTCAGGCCGGTAGCGCCGTCGCTGTCGGTGACACGCTCCGGGTGGGAGTGGCGTGGCGCCCGTGGTTCGGCGGCCTCGACTCGCAGGTCTCCCCAGGCCTCCAGGGTCGCTTCGGCCAGCGTGCCGGTGAATCCGCCGTCAGCGGCCAGCGACTCCAGTGTCGTCACGGCCTGGGGGAGACGCGGCGAGGCTGCCAGCGCCCACGCGGCGTGCTCGCGCAGGAACGCCGGGCCCGACTCGAGGAGGGGTAGAACGAGTTCTGCTGCCGAGGCCGGCCCTGCTGCGGCCGCCGCGTGCACGGCGGCGATCGCCGTCAGCTGGTCATCCGCATCGTCGATCGCCGCGCTCAGCGGCGGCGCGGCCTTCGGCCCCGCTGCCTGTGCGGCCATCGTCAGCGACTCGATTCGTTCCAGCCCCGCCAACAGTGTCGGGGCCTGGCGTACGGCCTCGAGGGCCTCTTGAACGCTCACTGCAGAGTCCGTACTCACTCTCGAAATCCTAGGTGTCACGGATCCGTCGCGCAATCGTAAGGCCAAGCGCGATCAGCGCCCCACACAGTGCAACCCGGTGGTGACACGCAGAGTCATCTCAAGGGAGTGGGCATCGTGCCCCGACGGGTAGATAATGGACGTGCTCCGCGGAGGCTCTGGGGTTCAGAGATCGGGTCGGAGCTCGCCGAATAGACCGGAATGGTGGCTGGAATGAAACCTGAAAACTCGGATGTCGAAGCGGCGTATGCCCACCTCCACGAACCGCATAACGCCGCGATCGGGCAACGACTCAACTGGCTGCGAGCCGGCGTCCTGGGTGCCAACGACGGCATTGTCTCCGTGGCCGGTGTGGTCGTCGGTGTGGCCGCGGCGGCTCCAGGCAACGTGGCGGCGATTGCAACGGCGGGTCTGGCTGCGCTCGTGGCAGGTGCGTTCTCGATGGCGGGCGGCGAGTATGTCTCGGTGAGCACGCAGCGCGACACCGAGAAGGCGCTGATCGCGAAAGAGATTCGTGAGCTCGAGGAGATGCCAGAGGAGGAACTCGCCGAGCTGGCCGACCTCTATCGTCAACGAGGGCTCTCGCCCGAACTGGCACAGCAGGTCGCCGTAGAGCTCACCGCGCACGACGCGCTAGCCGCTCATGCCGAGGTCGAACTTGGCATCGATCCGGAGGAATACACGAGTCCCTGGGTTGCGGCCTTCTCGTCGTTTGTCGCGTTCACGATCGGTGCGTTGCTGCCGTTCTTGATGATTCTGATTCCTTCCGGTATTCCCATGCTCAACACGGCTGCGGCCGTGGTGCTCGGTCTCGTCCTTACTGGCTGGATCAGCGCACGTTTGGGTGGGGCGCCCATCCTCCCGGCTGTCGTGCGGAATGTCGTGATGGGTTCGGCCACGATGGCGGCGACGTACTTGATCGGACTGGCGTTCGGCGTAGCGATGGCGTAGCCCGTTCGGGAGTGCGGGGTCGCGCGAAGGAATGTCGCTGTGCAACGTCAGCGGGCGTACACTTCTGACACCGGTGTCGGCATCTTGTGCCGGACCCCTCGCTGAGCCCGAAGGACGCCCGTGACCGAGCAAACAAATACCGCCGCTCCCGTGGAGCTCGACCCGAAACGATGGCTCGCGATGTGCGTCGTTTCGCTCGCCGTGTCGATCATCATCATGGACGCGACGATCGTCAACGTGATCCTGCCGGTTCTCATTCAGGACCTCTCGCTGAGCGTTTCTGAGGCGGAATGGGCGAACTCGATCTATGCGCTCGTGTTCGCCGCGCTGCTCATCACGGTCGGGCGGATGGGCGACCTGTACGGACGGCGGCGGCTCCTGCTGATCGGCGTCGTAATTTTCGTGGTGGCGAGCGGGATCGCCGCGGTCGCCCAGGACGGAACGTTGCTCCTGACGGGGCGCTTATTGCAGGGCGTCGGCGGTGCCATGATTCTGCCCTCGACGCTCTCGACTGTGAATGCGCTGTTCACTGGCCGGGAGCGCGGCATCGCGTTCGCCATTTGGGGTTCCACGATCGGCGGAATGGCTGCGGTCGGACCGCTCCTCGGCGGCTGGCTGGCGACGGACTTCAGCTGGCACTGGGCATTCCTCATCAACGTGCCGATCGGCATCCTGATCGTCGTCGGCACCCTACTCTGGGTCCCGGAGACGCGGGATCCCGCGGCGGAGCGAGGCGTGGATATCGCCGGCATCACGCTCTCCGTAGTCGGCCTCTCCGCCATCGTGTTCGGCCTGATCGAGGGCCAGCGCTACGGCTGGTGGCGGATCCAGGATGCTCCGCGCATCGCTGATTGGACCTGGCCGTGGTCGGTGTCCCCGGTCCCGTTCGCATTCGCTCTCGGTGTTATCGCGATGGTGACATTCGTGGTTGTCGAGCGGACCAGGGGTGCTCGCGGACTGCCCGTGCTTCTCGATCTCGCGCTCTTGCGCATTCGCAGTCTCCGCTACGGTGCGATCGCCGCCCTGATCGTCGCTCTCGGCGAATTCGGCATGCTGTTCGCACTGCCGCTTTACGTGCAGGGCGCGCTCGGATTCTCGCCCCTAAGCACCGGATTCCTGATCCTCGCGCTGGCTATCGGTACGTTCTTGATCTCGGGAGGTACCGCTCAGCTCGCGGCCAAGCTCGGCAGCCGCAGTGTGGTTCGCCTCGGACTCCTGCTCGAAGTGATTGCCGTCGCCGGCCTTGCCTTTAGCATCAGCCTGACGGCCAACGCGTGGACGCTCGCGGCATGGCTATTCCTGTATGGCGTCGGCGTAGGCTTGGCCACCGCGCAGCTCACGAACGTCATCATGGTCGACGTGCCGGTGGCCCAGAGCGGCCAGGCCTCGGGTCTGCAGAGCACGGTTCGCCAGCTCGGTTCGGCCCTCGGTATTGCGATTCTCGGGACCGTGCTGGTGACCTCGCTGGCGACTGCCACGGCATCCAACCTCTCGAATGTCGATGGCGTCGACTCGTCAAGCCAGGAGCAGTTCGTGGCCGTGGTGAAACAGTCGGCCGGTGCGGCAATCCCGCAGCTCGACTCACTCCCAGGCGCGACTCCCGAGGTTCGTGCCGCGGCGGAGGAAGCGATGGTCACGGCGGCGCGAATCACCACGTTCAGCGCCTCGGGAGTGCTCCTCGTCGGGCTCCTAGCCACGATGGGCCTGCCGGCGACAGACCCGCGTCGAGACGAGGAGGCCGCGCTCCGCGCGAAAGCCGGGGAGCTGCCTGCGGGCACTTAGGCGCACCCAGCGATGCCGGCGAATGGCCCGGCTCCACATGAACCCAAGTCGCGTTGCCTACCATTGACCACGTGAGAACTGCACCCACGAAGGTTTCGATCGCGCTCGGCGGTGGCGGGGCACGCGGCTACGCGCACATCGGTGTCCTGGAAGAGTTGACCGCGCGCGACTACGAGGTTGTCCAAGTTGCTGGTACATCGATGGGTGCGGTCGTCGGCGCACTGTTCGCGTCCGGCAACTTGCCCGAGTACGTCGAGTGGGTGCAGGGCCTGCGTCGGCGCAGTGACGTGGTGAAGCTGGTAGATCCCAACTTTGCCGGGCCGAGCGCGATCAAGATCGAGCGTGTGCTGTCGCGGGTCAACGAGATAATCGGGATACAGCGAATCGAGGACATGCCGATCGACTTCACAGCCGTGGCGACCGACCTTTGGGCACGCCGCGAAGTGTGGTTCGACTCCGGCCCGATCGACACGGCCATTCGCGCCTCCATTGCGATCCCGGGCGTATTTCCACCGATCGCACTTAACGGGCGCCTGCTCGTAGACGGAGGCGTAGCTAACCAGGTGCCCGTGAGCGTCCTGGCCTCGTCTGCGGCAGAGCTGACCGTCGCCGTCACGCTTGATGGGCAGGGCTCCGTGACCCAGCGAGGCAAGGGTATGCCAGTGCACGCATCCTCCGATGAACAGGAAGCCAGGGCGTGGTCCGACCGACTGCGTTCGAGAATGGGCAAGCTCATAGAGACCGAGCCGATGCGTTCCATCGCCGCGCGCATGGCCGTTCGAGCCCAACATGAGAACACGGGAACCTCGGTCGCCGAGCTGTTCGACGAGCTACCGATCGGCTTGCGCACGAGCGACGTGGCGACCCAGTCACTCGAAGTCCTGCGAGCGATCGTGCAGCGCTACCAGTTGGCAGCTTTCCCGACCGACGCGCTCGTCGTCGTGCCGAACGACTCGATCGGGACCATGGACTTCCACCTCGCTGTCGAGCAGATCGAGCTGGGCCGCACATTGGCGGCAGAGGCATTCGACCGGGCCGGTATGGTCTCCGGCCTCCCGAATAGCTAGGAAGTGCATCCCCTCGCTTCCTGGACCCGCGCTCCAGTCCGCGGTCAAGCAAGCTACTTGAGCTAACTCGGCTACGCTGATCGCATGACGGACGAACTCATCTTCCAGAGCGTCCACACTGTCGTCGTCATCTTCGAGGGGCTCGGTATCGCCGCCATGGCGCTGGGATTTCTCACGGCCGCGTTGTTCGCCATTCGCGCCCTGGTAAAGGGCCGCGGGGGAGCGGCAGCGTTCGGCACCCTGCGGCGGATGATCGGCGCCTCGATCCTCCTCGGGCTCGAGATTCTGGTGGCGGCTGACCTCATCCGCACGATTTCGGCGCCCACGCTCGAAGAGGCGGTCACGCTTGGTCTGATCGTGCTCATCCGAACCATCCTCAGCATCTCGATTCAGATCGAGATTGAGGGCGTGCTCCCTTGGAAGCGTGCCCTGCTCACGAGCGGCGGTCAGGTGCTCGCGGACACCGTCGCGAAAGAAACGAAGTGGTAATCTCTCACTGACGGTTTTACCAACACCACTGTCAGTAAAGGTTCAACGTGTTCGTTGCATGGCGCGACCTCGGCTTCGCCCGGGGCAGATTCGCACTCATCGCCTCCGTAGTGTTACTCATCACACTGCTGGTCGGCTTCCTCGGTGGATTGACTCAGGGGCTCGCGAACGCGAACATCTCGTAGATCACCCCCTTCCAGGCGGACAGGGTCGTGCTATCCGCGCCTGACGAAGGGGACACCCTGAGCTTCTCGGAATCCAAAATCACCGATGAAGCCGCCGCCCACTGGTCGGAGGCGGAGGGGGTCGAGTCGATCGACCCGCTCGGGATTCTCACGAGCCGCGTGACCGCAGCCGGCGATCGCGAGCAGACGGCGTCCCTCTTTGGTGTCGCCGAGACGTTCACCGAAATCTCGCCGAATCAAATGATTCCGACGGAGCCCGGCACGGTCGTGCTCTCGGAGCGCTCGCACGAGGCGCTGCTTGCGGATGTGGGCGACGAAATCAGTATCTTCGGCGACAGCTTCACCGTCGTCGGCATTTCGCAGGATGCGGAGTACAGCCACACGGGTGTGATCTGGACGACGATCGACGACTGGCGCGACACGGTCACAAAGCAGACCGCGGGAGAAGCGCCGTTCGCCACGGCGCTTCTCGTCCAGGGATCACCGGCGGACGCCGGTGCCCTCGACACTGAGGCCGCTACCGAGTCGAGTTCGGTCCTGATGTCGCTGATGGCGATCGAGGTGTTCAAGAGCGAGATCGGTTCGCCCGCGCTGATGCTCGGGTTGCTGCTCAGCATCTCGGCGCTCGTGATCGGTGCTTTCTTCACGGTGTGGACGATCCAACGGAGCAAGGACATCGCCGTCTTGAAGGCCCTCGGCGCCTCGACCCCGAGCCTGGTGCGCGACGCGCTCGGCCAAGCACTGGTGGTGCTCGTCATCGGGGTGGGGCTCGGAATCGGGCTCACCATCGCCGCGGGAGCGGCCCTCCCCGCCGCTGTGCCGTTCGTGATCAGCCCGCTCACCACCGTCGTCCCCGGTGTCGCGATGGTCGTCATGGGGTTGATCGGCGCAGCGTTCGCGCTCAATAGCGTCGTCAAGGCTGACCCCCTTTCTGCCCTCAACGCGCAGAACAGCTAGGACAGAATCATGATTGAACTTCGCGACGTTACGCTCACGTATCCCGACGGCGACGGCGTGGTGACCGCCGTAAAGCGGGCCAGCCTCACGGTGATGCCGGGGGAGATTACCGCCATCACCGGCCCCAGCGGCTCGGGAAAATCCAGTCTCCTGGCGGTGGCCTCGACGCTCATCGGCGTGCAGGAGGGTGACGTGCTCATCGACGGCAAGTCGACGGCGGGGCTGTCAAAGTCAGAGACGGCTTCGCTTCGCCGCGACAAGATCGGCATCGTGTTCCAGCAGCCGAACCTGCTGGCATCCCTCACGGCTCTTGAACAGCTTGAGCTGATGAGTCATCTCGGCGGCCGGAAGCTGCGTTCCAAGCGCGAGACGCGCGCGAAGGCGCTCGAGCTCCTCGAGTCGGTCGGCCTCGGCGGCAAAGCGCATAAGCGCCCGCACGCCCTGTCGGGAGGCGAGCGTCAGCGAGTGAACATCGCCCGGGCCTTCATGAACGATCCTTCGGTGCTGGTGGTCGATGAACCGACCAGCGCGCTCGACCAGGAGCGCGGTGCCGCCATCATCGATCTCATCCTCGAGCTGACTCGGTCGCGCAACGTGGCCACTCTGCTCGTGACGCACGACCGGTCGCACCTGCCGCTCATGGACGCGGTGATGGTGATGCTCGACGGCAATCTCGAACAGCGCGCCGAGGCGGCGGTCGCGGTCTAAAGCCGGGTCACTCTTGCGGGCGAACCGCGGCATGCACGAGTGCGATCGTGGTTCGGGCGACGGCATCGGGATCGGAGCCCGACTCGATCGCGCGCATTGCCGCTTCGAGCATGCCGCCGAGAAGCTGCGCGGTGATCATGAGGTCGGGCACGTTGAGTTGGCGAAGAGCACTCATGAACGGAGCAATCTGTTCGTGGTGAAGTTCGGCGACTCGAGCGCGGCATTCGTCCGGCAGCTCCGCCTCACTGAGCGCCGTTGCGGGCCGATGGGCACCGGCGGCGGCCTGGCGCAGCGTCTCACGAACGTAGGCATCCATGACCTTGAGCGGGTCGGAAAGCCCCTCGAGAGCGGCGAGCAGCTGCGCGTTCGAACGCGCGAACGAATCCTCGGTGATCGCCGCGAGGATGTCGGCGGCAGACTTGAAGTACTGGTAGACGCTGGGACGCGACAGTCCGACCGCGGCACCAACGGCCGCGGGGGTGACGGCGGACACTCCGCCCGAGACGAGTAGCTCGGTTGCGGCGGCAAGGAGCGCGTCTCGTTTCCGCTTACGATGCTCGACGACCGTCGGCGCGGAAATCTTTGGCATGGCCTCGGACACTCCTCAACTTGCAATTGATCCCGCCAGTCTAGCCGCGGTGCCGCCAGAGGCCTCGCTGATCGAGGACTACACAGTGACGACGAGTGAGCCGGATGCGCGGCCGCTTCGCAGGTCGTCGAGCGCAACGGCGACCTGGTTGAAGTCGTACGTGGTCACAGTGGCGCGCAGCCCGAGGTGTTCAGCCACGCGCAAGAACTCGATGCCGTCTGCGCGAGTGTTCGCGGTCACGGTTCGCAGGTCTCGTTCGTCAAAGAGATGGTCTCGGTAGGTCATGGTGGGTATATCGCTCATGTGGATGCCAGCGAGGGCGACCGTGCCACCCGGCGTCGTTGCGCGAAGGGCAATTGGCACGAGCTCGCCAGCCGGCGCGAAGACGATCGCCGAATCGAGTCGGACTGGCGGGCTGCCGTAGGCGTCGCCGACGAACGTCGCGCCGAGGTCGCGAGCCAGCTGCTGGTTCTGCGTGCCGCGCGTCATGACGAAAATCTCGGCACCCGAGGCGGCGGCGAGTTGCGCTGTGATGTGACCACTTGACCCGAAGCCGTAGATGCCGAGCCGACCGCCCGGCGGCAGAGCGGCACGCTTGAGTGCCCGGTAGCCAATAATTCCGGCGCAGAGCAGGGGAGCGAGCGCAGCCGCGTCCACCGTTGAAGGGAGCCGATACGCATACGCCTCAGGAACGGTCGCGTACTCCGCGAACCCGCCGTCGGCATCCCACCCCGTATACGCGGAACTGGGACACAGATTCTCGCTACCCGACCTGCACCATTGGCAGACACCGCACGTGTGTCGCAACCAGGCGATGCCGACCCGGTCGCCCAAGCGCAGCTCGAGCACGCCGTGGCCAACGGCATCCACGACGCCGACGACCTGGTGTCCCGGCGTCACGTTCGGCCGATGGACGGGCAGTTCCTGATCGACGACGTGGAGGTCGGTGCGGCAGACGCCGCAGACTTCCACCCTCACGCGAACCTCTCCGGGCCCCGGCTCTGGTTCGGCCACCTGCGTCAATGCCAGTTCGCCCGGACGTGGGCCGGTCTTCCACGCTCTCATGGCTCTACTATCGGCGCGCGCACGGCGCAGTGGCAAGCTGCTCGGCTGTGAAGTCCTCGGTCCATCGCAGCGAGGCCATGACCTACAGGTGTAGCCGCTTGCCGAGCTCGTGCCGCATCATTCTGGCTCGGGCGAGTTGCAGGGGCAGCAGCACGATCAGACTGAGGATCCCACAGACTATCGACGGCACGGGGCTCGTGACCCACCCGAGCGCGAGAAACGCGATCGGCGCGAGGCCGAAGAGAACGGTCTGACTGCTGTAGACGATGTGGTCGCCAAGCTCGATGCGCATGAGCCGCACGATGATCGCCAGACCGAGTGCGGCCGCGGCGCACACCGCGGGCACGGCGTAGGTCAGTGACCAGGCGTCCCAGCCGGTGAGGTAATCCCAGTAGACGCAGACGAAGCTGACGAGGAGTACGACGTACACGGTCGTCTTCGCGAGATTGTGTCGCTTCTGCACCGCGGTGAGCACGACAAGCCACATCGCGCTGATTCCGAGCCAAATCGAGCGGGCAACGCCAAGTCCGTCCGCGGTGTTACTGAACAGCAGTTGGGCGGCAAAGGATGCCACGACCAGGGCCAGCGAGAGCAGGAGCAGTGTGCGCCAGACGCGTCGCCTCGAGAACGCGAGGGGTACCGCGGGGAGCGGGCTCGCGGTCGGCTCACCCAAGAGGGGTGATTCGCAGAGCGGGCAGCGAGCCCACGCCCCTTCCACCGTGACCTCGCAGGCGGGGCAGCGGCTCACGGCGACACCTCCGCGAGTTCGAGCTCGGTGACCGCGGCCGCTGCGACGTTGACGTCAATCCCGCGATCACTGAGCAGGCGAGCAAATTCCTTGACGTGCCCAGTCTCGGTGAATGGCGAGCTGAAGACGATCGCGAGGATTCCAGCGTGCGTCATCGCGCAGAACTGGGGGCGCACCGCTGAGACGTGAAAGAGCATCCGGCCCACGTGCGAATCGACCCGCCGGGGGAGGCTCACGCGTCCGAGGTTCGAGACAGCGACGGTGAGGCCGCGGTTATTGCCCCAGTTGACCACCCGCAGGATGAGGTCCTTGAAGGGTCTTGGCAGGATGCGCAGCACGGCAAGTCTCTCGAGACGGATGAGGCGCCGCAGCTTGGCCTCGAGCGCCTCGGGGCTGGCCTTGGGTCGGAACTGCTTCTCGAGTTGGCGCGCAATGGCACCGAGCTCCTCGGGCTCGTCGCCGTAGGTGTGCTCGACGCGGACCGTGGCGAAGAAGTTGCGCGCAGAGGTGGATGGGAAGAACTGCCGCAGGTTCACGGGCACTGAGGCGGACAGGGTGCGCGCCTCGCCGAGTCCGTTCGACGCCTGTCGGATCGACTCAAGGAACATCGCCGTGAGGTACATCGTGGGTGAGACGCCCTCCGCCCGGGCCAGGTCGAGAACGTCGGAGGCCGGCATCGTGAGTTCCACCGCCCGCGTGCGGTTGTCCGGCGATCGCGTGCCGCGGACCCGAAACACCGTCGAGGTGGAGCCGCGCCGCTTCCGCGCCGAACGCGCGACGTCCTGGGCGTGATCCTGGGCGTGATCCTGGGCGTCGTCAGTCAACGACACCTCGGTCGCCGGGGCCGCGGCACGGCCGAAGTCCGTCTCCGGAGCGGGCAGGTCGTGTCGACGCTCGCGCCGGAAATGGTGACCGAAGCTGTCAGCGACGAGCCCCCGCGTCAACTCAGTCTGCCCGTCTTCCTCGGTCAGCGAAGCCACCCGTTCGTCCCCCGCGAGCGGCTCGTGGTAGCGCATCCGCAAGTAGGCGGTGACGAGATCCGAGAGAAACCAGAGCGCGCCGGTACCGTCCGAGAGGGCGTGGAACGTCTCGAGGCTGATTCGCCGTCGATAGTAGACGACGCGAAAGAGCAGCGCGCGGTGGTCTCCTTGGTAAATGGCGGCGCACGTCGGCAGAGACTCTTCGGCGACCACGGGGCGAAGATCGCTGTCTTGAAGGTAGTACCAGAAGATCCCGCGACGGAGGACCGCGTGGAAGAGCGGATACCGATCGAAGGTCTCGTCGAGCGCGCGCTGCAGCATCTCGGGTTCGACGTCGTGGTCCACCTCGGCACTGATTCGAAACACCTTCGGGTCGGACTCGGTGCGGGCGGCGAGGAAGATGTTGGAGGCGTTGTCGAGCCGAACCCAGTGGCGTCGGGTTCCACTGTCGCGGTTCACGACGAGGCCAGACCGCTGCTGGGGGCACACTGCCCCGCGGCGAGCTCCGCGTCCAAGAACTCGTTGATCACCTCGTACGCATCCCGCATCTGCCGGGATATCTTCGGCAGCTGGATGAACCCGTGAAGCGCTTCCGGCACGCGGTAGATCGTGACCTCATTGCCGGCATCGGCGAGGGCCTGGCCGTAGGCCTCACCCTCATCCCGGAGCAGGTCTTGCTCGGCGGTGATGACGAGGGTTTTCGGTTGACCCGAGAGATCGGATGCCAGGAGCGGCGAGACGTGCGGGTTGCGTCGCCGCTCAGCATCCGGAACGTAGAGGTCGAAGTAGGCGTCGATCTCGGCGTTGGTGAGCCGCAGCCCTTCGCCGTGTTCGCGCACCGAGTCGAATGGCGAGGTGCTCGGATTGTGGTCCCAGTGCGTCACCGGATAGAGCAGAATCTGGCGGTCCGGGCCCCGGTGGCCGCGTTCGCGCAGGACTAGCGAGACGGCGGCGGCCAGGTTTGCCCCAGCCGAGTCGCCGACCAGCACAATGTCCCCCGCGTTGTCGATGCCGGCCCGGCGCGGATCGTCGAGGAGCTGTTGCGCGACATTCACGCAGTCCTCGAGGCCAGCGGGGAACGGATGCTCCGGGGCGAGTCGGTAGTTGACGGACGCGACCGTGCAGCCGGTGAGGTCCGCCATCGCCGCGCAAGCCGGCGTGTACGTGGCGATGTCGCCGGTGACCCAGCCGCCGCCGTGGAAGAACACCAGGATGTCGTTTCGACGTCGATCCGTGGGCTGGAAGATCCGGACGGGGATCATCCGGTTTCCGACCTGAGCGGCGGTTTGTCGAAACGGGACGCGGCGCAGGGGACGCCACAGCGAGACGAGGCGGCGCTGTACGCGGCGAACCTTGCCGTAGTCTTCGCGCATGTTGACCCGGGGAGCGGCGAACATTCCCAGCATCGCGCGGGTAAGGCCGTTCACAGACGGGCCAAGTCGGCGGAGGCGAAAGGGAGCATACTTCCAGCCTAGAGGGCGGAGCTGCGCGAGCGAGAGCGTGGCCTCAGGCCGGAAAACGCTCGAGTTACCCACGTAGGGTCGGGGCATGAGCACAACGAGGAAGTTCGAGCAGCACATTGCCGTGTTCGGCGAGAGCGGCAGTGGCAAGACGGTGCTGCTGTCATCCTTCTATGGCGCCACGCAGCAACCTCAGTACCTGCAGAAGAGCTTGTTCAACATCGTCGCTGACGACATCGGCCAGGGCAATCGGCTCCTGCAGAACTATCTCGGGATGCGCGATGAATCTCGCCTGCCACCCCCGACGCAGTTTGCCGCGACCTCGTACTCCTTTTCGGTCAAGCTCAAAGACAGCGCCGACCGCAAGGCGAGACGAACGCGCCCGTTCGATGCGCTGCGGCTCGTGTGGCACGACTATCCCGGCGAGTGGTTCGAGCAGGACGTGAGCGGTCCGGAAGAGGCGAAACGCCGGGTCGACACCTTCCGGTCACTCTTGGTCTCGGATGTCGCGGTGCTGCTCGTGGACGGGCAGCGGCTGCGTGACCACGCAGGTGAGGAGGAGCGCTACCTCAAGTCGCTCCTGACCAACTTCCGAAACGGCCTGCTGTCGCTCAAGGATGAGCTGCTCGAGGATGGCAGGCAGCTCGTGCAGTTCCCGCGCATCTGGGTCATGGCGTTGTCCAAGGCCGACCTATTGCCGGATATGGACGTCTTCGGCTTTCGAGATCTGCTGATCGCCAAGGCGGGGGACGACATCACGCTCCTTCGCGAGGCGATGGAGGGGATCGTGCAGGGGGATGACGCGCTCGCGGTGGGCGAGGATTTCTTGCTGCTGTCGTCGGCGAAGTTCGAAGCGAATCGGATCGAGGTGACGGAGCGGATCGGAGTCGAACTGATCCTGCCGCTCGCCGCCATCCTCCCGTTCGAGCGCCACGTGCGCTGGAGCCAGGCGAAGCAGATCCCGGGCAAGGTGGCGGAGAATCTGCTCGGCGGCGTCGGCGCGCTGGGGTCAAACGCGCTCGCGGCTGCGTTGCTCGGAAGCAAGTTCAGGATTCCGGGCCCGATCGGCCGCATCCAGTCGGTTGTGGGACTGGTGCTGCCGGGCGGGATGCTCAACGACGCGGCCGGCATGGCCGGGGCGAAGCTGACGGCGGCGAACGCTCACGCGCTCGCGAAGCACGACACGCTCGCCGCGACGCTCACCGGGTTCAAGCTTGACCTCGAGAAGGGCGAGGAGCGGCACGTGCTGCTGCGGAGCCGTCGATGAGTTTCATCTGGGTGACTCGCGGCCGCACGTGGGGCTTTCGGTTTCTTCGCAATGGCGAATTCGCCGACCCGCTGCCCGAATACGAACGGGCATTCTCAGGTGTGGGGAGCGACGCGGAGGTATGCCGAAGGGTTGGCGAGTGCGTAGCGCTGCGATTCCCCGATCCGGAGGGACGGAAAGACCGAGCGGGCAGGGTGATTCCCCACGAGTTCGTGCTGATGGGGACTTTCGCGAGTGGGACGCGCACCGTGAGCGAAGGGCGTCAGCGCGTCTGGCCGCTGGTCGCAGACGAGTATGAGCGGATCTGGAAATCGGCGAAATACCCGTCAACCCCAGCGTGAGACCAGTGACGCATCCTCATCGAGGCTGAACAGCCCGGAGCAAAGGCCGACGCGTTCACGCCCGCAGCCCGCGTCCAGGCGAAGCGACCATGGTTCGCACGATGAGGGCGGCGAACACCGTGAAGCAGACGATCGCGCCGACCGCGAAGACCGCGGTGATTCCGGCGTCGGTCGTGTTCTCGCCGACGCCCGGATGCGCCGCCATGATCGCTGCCGCGATCGCCGTTCCGAACGAGCTCCCCGCGGTGCGCAGCACCTGGTTGAAGCTCACCGATGCGCCAAGCTCGGCCACCGCGACACTCCGTGCGATGAGCGCCGGCGTTGCCGCGTATGCCGCGCCGATGCCGACACCGAAGAGAAATATCCCCACGAGCAGGCCCCAGAGCTGCGAGTGTGCGAGCCAGAGCATGACTCCTGCGGCGGCCATGACCCCCGTGCCGAGTGGAAGCAGCGCATCCGTCGACACGCGCTTGGCGACCCGGCGGACGACTCGATTCGCCGCGAAACTCCCCACCGAGAGCGGGGCGATCACAAACCCCGCCCAGACGAGGGGAAGCTCCATACCGTAATCCGTCGTGACCGGCGCCTGCACCACCAGGCTCGCCACGGACAACCCGATGTACGACGCGACGCCGAGACCGATCGCGGTGCCGTTGGCGAGCAGGACGTCGCCGTTCCGCAGCGTGCGAAGGTTGATCAACGGGTGATCGGAACGCACCTCGATGAGTGACCAGATGGTCAGGCACACGGCAGCGAGGGCCAACGCGCCGATCGTCCAAACCGATCCCCAGCCCCACGTCGTGCCTTCGCTGATTCCGAGGAGGAGGGAGCCCAGACCGACCCCGAGGAAAAGCGCGCCCCAGAAGTCGAATTTCCCCCCGGGCGCCTGCGGGTCCGGCCCGTCGGGAACGGTGGTCCACACCACCACGGCGGCCGAAATGATGAAGAGCGCGGCGAACCAGAACGCGGAGCGGAAGCCGAGGAAGTCCGCCAGGATTCCGGTGAGCGGGTACCCGAGGCCGAGCCCCGTGGCGACCGTGACCGACAGAGATGAGATGGTCGAACGGACGTGCTCGGGGGCGACGTAGCGCCGCGCGAGCGAGATCGTGGCCGGGACGATTCCGTAGGTCAGCCCTTGCAGCGCGCGACCGATGAGGAAGACGGTGAAGTTCGTCGCGAGCGCGGCCATCACCGAGCCGATCAGGATGAACGCGAGGGCAACAAAGAGCGCCCGTTTCTTGTAGGGACCGTCGCTCAGCCGCCCCATGACCGGGGTCGCCACTACCCCGACCAGGAGGTTGATCGTCAGCATCCACTGCGCCGTTGCGACCGAGACGCCCATTTCCTGCGCAATGGTTGGCACGAGCAGCATGCCGAGGGAGCTGACGACGGCGGTCGAAAGCGCGGCGTAGATGAGGCCGGGAACGAGTCGCTTACTCATCGAGGATGCTCGCTCCGAGCTTCGCGAGGACCGGGATCGCGGCCGCGAGTGTGGCGCGTTCCTCGTCATCGAGGGTGTGTGCGACGGCCGTCCGGAGCAGATTCGCGGAGGCCGATGACTCCGTTGCGAGCGCCTCTCGGCCCGAGTCAGTGATCGCGATCCACACCCGCCGGCGGTCGGTCTCGTCGCTTCGTCGCTCGACGCATCCGACGGTTTCAAGGTCGCGCACACCGAGCGATGCCCCCTGCGCGCTCACGTGAATGGCGGCAGCCAGCTCCGAGACCATCGCCGGACCGTGGGCGGCGAGATGTCGTAGGATTCCGACCTTGCCCTCCGAGAGCGTCCGTCGCGCGCGCAGCGAGAGAGACAGCGGCCGCAGGGCGCTCAAGAATTCTAGGGCGAGGTCTTCTGCGTGTTTCTCGGTCACGATTGGAATAGTACGGCAACTTGATCAAGTTGCTTGACTAAATTCGCGAGCGGCATGTCGGCGGCGCGCGAAACGTGCGCGAGTTCAAGGTGCAGGTGGGTGCCAGGACGCGGTGGCACGCTAAACGACGGGCGCATCACTGCTTGCGTTTCGCAACCCTTCTCACGACAGGCGGATTTCGCGTGATCGACCTTAGCCATCCAATAGAGCCCGGAACCCCCGTCTATCCGGGGGACCCAGCTGTGGCGATCTCGAGGGCGCTCGACATCGCGGCTGACGGGGTCGCGGTTTCCGCCATCGCCATGGGCAGCCACACCGGCACGCACCTCGACGCGCCGGCCCACTGCATCCCCGGTGGCAGAACCGTTGACCAGATTGCGCTTGATGAACTCATCGGTGACGCGCGAGTGTTTCATGTGGCCGAATCGCTTACCGGCGGTGAGGCGATTTCGAGCGACATGCTCGGCCTCGATCGACTGGCGGAGGTACCCCGCCTGGTCGTTATTCACACCGGTTGGGATGGGTTTTGGGGCAGCGAACGGTACCTGGAATCGCCCTATCTTGAGCCGCGAGCAGCGCGGGCACTCGGCACGGCTCGCGATCTTTCCGCTGCCGATGATTGGTCTCGATGCGGCGCCGTCCCGAGTGGTGGCGTACTAGGACAGCGTCTACACGAGTCCCTTTTCGGTCAGCCAGTCGGCCGCGATGTCTGCCGCAGGGAGTTCCTCTTCGACGCTGCGGACGTTGAGTCCGATGAGATCCTCCGGAACCATCGCCGCGCTGATCTCGTCAATGATGGCCGCGGCCTCGTCACTGACGTTTTCGCTCGCGAGCGGCACGACGTGCGAGGCGAGGAAGAGTCCCTCCGGGTCCTCGAGCGATACGAGGCCGTTCTGGGCAATGGAGGGGTCGGCGGTGTAGATAATGGCGAGCTGGATGTCGCCGTCCTTGAGCGCCTGTACCGTCAGCGGGCCGCCGCCATCCTCAATAGGCGTGAACTCGGCATCGACGCCGTACACCTCCTTGAGACCGATCGGACCGTTCGGGCGGGTCTCGGCCTCGGAATTGGCACCAAGGGTGAGCGGCTCGGTCACGTTCGCCAGGTCGGCGATCGTCTCGAGGTCCCACTCGTCTGCGAACTCCTGGGTGACCACGTAGGAGTCCTGGTCGGTCGCGGGGGACTGGTCGAGGACGCGGAGCCCCTCTGGCACAGTCGCTTGGAGCTCGGCGTACACGTCCTCGCTCGTGCTCGCGTCGGCCTCACCACCCCAGTACTGAAGCAGGGGTCCCGAGTACTCGGGGAACAGATCAATTGAGCCAGCCTCGATCTCCGGCAGATACGCCTCTCGCTGCCCAATGCGGAACTGACGATCGACAGTCAGGCCCTCCGCCTCGAGCGCTTGGGCGTAGATCTCGGCGATGATCTCGTTCGAGTAGTAGTCCTGCGAACCGATCACAATCGAGTCGCCGCTCGAAGACTCGGCGTCGGTCTCTGACGTCGAGAGGGGATCAGCGGATGCGCAGCCAGCGAGCGCGATGAGGCCGGCGGTAGCCAGAGTGGCGGATGCGGTGCGAAGGAATCGTGACATGGCGTCTCTTTCTCGTGGTAATCGATAACGGAGTTAGGCGTGCGGGATTCGGTTGGGGATGCTGGACTTGGCTGACGAGCTCGGCGCCGCGCGAGCCTGCGCCGCGCTTTGCAGTGCGGCGAGCGAGAGCTCGAGCACGAGGGCGATGACGATCACGATGATGGCGCCGCCGAGCATCTGCGCATAGTCGCGGGTCTTGAGTCCCGCGAACAGGTATCGACCGAGCCCAAAGTCGGCCGTGTAGGCAGCAAGCGTCGCGGTGGCGACTACCTGCAGGGTCGCGGCGCGGATGCCGCCGAGGAGAACGGGAAGGGCGAGCGGCAGTTCGACGTGGCGAAGCAGCTGCCCTGTGCTCATGCCCACGGCGCGGGCGGCGTCAATCGTCGTCCGGTCGATCGACTGGATGCCCGCGTAGGCGCCGGCGAGTAGCGAGGGAATTGCGAGGATGATGAGCGCCAGCAGCGGTGCTTGCAGCCCGATGCCGAGCGCTAGCGCGAAGATCGTGAGCAGACCGAGCGTCGGAATCGCGCGCGCGGCGCCGGTAACGGCGCCGACCACCCCGGCGCCGCGGCCCGTATGCCCGATGAGCACCCCGGTCGGGAGTGCAATGAGCGATGCGGCTGCGAGGGTCCCGGCGGTGATGAGCAGATGTTCACCGGTTCGAGCCGGAATTCCGGAGGCGCCGGACCAGTTCACCGGGTCGGCGAGCCACGCGATGGCGTCGGCGAACAGTGTCATGCGGTCACCTCGAGCTTCCGCGTGGCAACCGGGCGGTGGCGGGCCCGCGACCAGGGAGTGACGGCGCGGCCGAGGAGGAGCAGCAGGCCGTCGGCGATGAGCGCGAGCGCGACTGTGGCAATGATCCCTGTCGCCACTTCGGCGCCGATGCCGCGCTGGAAGCCGTCTGTCAGCAGCATCCCGAGACCGGGCACGCCGATGAGCGCGCCGATGGTGACGAGGCTGATGGTGGACACCGTCATGACGCGGATTCCTGAGAGCAGCACCGGGAACGCGAGCGGCAAGTCGACGCGCCAAAACATGCCCATGCGGGAGTGCCCAATGGCAATGGCTGCCTCTCGCACCCTGCTATCAACCGAGGTGAACGCGTCCGCCGCGGTGCTCGCGAGCAGCGCGGTGCCGTAAATACTGAGGGCGATGATCATGGTCGCTTCGGAGCGCAGCGGAACGTTGAAGATCGCGGGGATGACGATGAGCAGCGGGAGGGCCGGGATGGCGTACATGAGCATCGCGGCCACGAGAACGGGCCGACCGAGTCGCGGACGGCGCCACGCCAGGCGGCCGATCGGGACCGCCACGAGGATGCTCACGAGGATTGCGGGGAGCGACAGCAGCAGGTGGTCGATGGTGAGGCTGACGACCTGCGGCCAATTCGCGCTCAGCCACGTCACGGCTCGATCACCCCGACCGGCGTGCCTTGTCCGTCGACCGCGACGTCGCGCCCGTCGACGTGCTCGATGCGCAGCGCGCGAGCAGCCCGATCGGCGCCGATGAATGCGCGGACGAAGTCGTTTGCTGGGCTTGCGAGAATGCTCGCCGGAGTACCGCTCTGGGCGATGGCCGCGCGCTCGCGGAGCACGACTACCTCGTCGCCGAGGCGAAACGCCTCGTCGACATCGTGCGTGACGAACAGGATGGTCTTGCCGAGATCGGCCTGGAGGGACAGGAGCTCGTCTTGCAGGTCTCGGCGAACGATCGGGTCTACGGCGCCGAACGGCTCGTCCATGAGCAGGATGTTCGGGTCGGTCGCGAGCGCCCGCGCCACCCCGACGCGCTGCTGCTGGCCGCCTGAAAGCTGCGCGGGAAACCGTGTGGCAAGCTGCGGATCGAGGCCGACGCGCTCAAGGAGCCCTACTGCAGCCGACCGTGCTTCTCGGCGAGAAACTCCCTGCAGCATCGGGACCGTTGCCACGTTGTCTACGACCGTGCGATGGGGGAGGAGGCCGCCGTTCTGCAGCACGTAGCCGATGGATCGACGCAGCGCGACCGGGTCCATCTCCCGCACGTCGCGGCCATCGATGAGTACCCGACCGCCGGTCGGCTCGACCATGCGGTTGACCATTCGGAGCAGCGTCGTCTTGCCGCATCCCGACGACCCGACGAGCGCGACGACTTGGTGCGATGGAATCTGAAAAGAGAATGATGAGACAGCGATCGAACCGTCCGGGAAAGTCTTCGTGACGCCTTCGTACTCGATCATGTGTGTGAGTGTAATGGCCTCTCATCTGCGGAAAGCGATAGGGACATCCTCACGTCATGCAACTCGTCCTGCCCCGGCAGCCTGCCGGAGCAGGTCGTGCAGGGCGGCCTCGAGCTCCGGCACCCGCGGGTCGGTGATGAAGCCATCGAGCCGTGGGATGTCTCGACTGACGCGCACGTCGCCGAGGAGTGGTCCGGGCACAGACGGGAGAATCAGGACTCGGTCGGAGAGACGCACCGCCTCGCGGATGTCGTGGGTGATCAGCAGGATGCTCCACGCGTGGCGCCGCCAGATCTCGAGCAGCCAGCGCTGCAGTTCGTCGCGGGTGATGGCATCCAGTGCGCCGAACGGCTCGTCGAGCAACAGCACGGGCTTGCGCTGCACGACTGTGCGGAGGAACGCGACGCGCTGACGCATACCCCCGGAAAGCTGCTGCGGATACAGGTGCTCGGTTCCCGCCAGCCCGAACGGAGCGAACAGCCCGCGGGCCTGTCTGCGCGCATCCGCCCGCGACTGTCCGGCGACCTCGAGGCCAATGCCGGCGTTGTCGAGCACGGTGCGCCATGGCAACAGCACATCGCGCTGCGGCATGTACGCGAATGGCCGATGGCGCTCGGGTACCGGCGCGTTCGCGAATCGGATGCTCCCGGCATCGGGCTCCACTGCACCCGTGAGGATGCCGAGCAGCGTCGATTTCCCGCTGCCGCTCGGTCCCACCAGCGAGACGATCTCACCCGGGGCGACGGTGAGAGTGATGCCGTTCAGGACGAGCCGATCGCCGAACGCTTTGCGCACACCGCGGACCTCGAGTTGCTCAGTCGGGTTGGGGCTGGCGTGGTCGGCGGTTCCGGTCATCGGGCTACCTCCACGGGGCGCTTCGTTCGTGGTGCGCTCGAAGTCTCGGCTTCCACATCGTCAGCGAGACGGAGCCAGGGTACGCACCGCCGTTCTATCAGGACGACGATCCCGTACAGCGTGAGCGTCAGGATGGTGCTCACCAGAACCGCCGCGAGGACGAGGTCGGTGCGAAACACGTGTTTGGCCGACTGCATGTAGACACCGAGGCCCGCGACCGCGCCCGCGTACTCGGCGAAGATCGCGCCGACCACGGCGTAGGTGATTGAAATCCGCAATGACGAGAAGAAGGACGGCGTCGAGGCTGGCAACCGAAGCATCCGAAACACGGTGAGGCGCGACGCTCCCATCGATCGCAGCAAATGCTCGGCCTCCGGGTCTGCTGAGGCGAACCCGCGAAGCAGCCCCACGACCATGGGGAAGAACGTGACGAACGCCACGAGCAGGATCTTCGGGAGCAGCCCGAAACCGAACCACAGCACCACCAGCGGTGCGAGCGCGATGAGCGGAAGGGTCTGGCTCATGATCAACAGGGGCAGCAGCGCGCGTCGCAACGGTCCCGAGAAATCGAGCGCGGTCGCGACCCCGAACGCGACCGTGAGCGAGAGCGCGAAGCCAGTAATGGTCGCGAGCAGCGTGGGAAGCGCGTGACGGAGCAGGGCCTCGCTTTCCTGCGCACCCGATGTGGCGATGCGGGTCGGAGAGGGCAGGATGTCCGCGGGAACCAAGCCCGCCGCCGCGACGACCTGCCAGATCAACACGAACGCCAGGAACGCGATGACCGGGGGCGCCACGGTGCGAAGGAGCGTCAATTGAGGTACTCGTCGGTGTAGTACTCGTCCCAGTCGGGTTCGGTCTCGACGGGTTCGCCCGCGGAGTCGACGAGGAAGCCGTTGTCGAAGAGGAACGAGCCGAACGCATCCCATGTGTCTGGGTTGGCCGCACCGATCGGCCGCTCGTCGACGGCGAGATAACCCGCTTCCGCCAGCAGCTCGGCGCTCGCGTGAACGAGGTCGTCGGCGGCTCCGAGGGTGTCGGGGTTCGCGGCGATGAGAATGTCGGCGGCGTCGGTCGGGTTCTCGACGGCGTATTCGTATCCGCGGGCGACGGCCTGGACGAATGCCTCGGCCTCTTCCGGATGCTCGGCGAGGTAGGCGTCGCTCGAGACGATGCCCGTGGACTGCTGGTCGGGCACGCCGTAGTCCTGGTAGCGGAACGACTTGTAGGGGTGGCCGTCCAGCTCGGTTTGCAGACCCTCCCAGGTCGCCACCGAGAGCGTGAAGTCAATGCGCCCCTGCGAAAGCGCGTCGTAGGCACCGGTGTCGAGCACGACCTCCTCGAACTCGCCCTCGCCCCCGTCTCCGCGGATGGTCGATGCGGCGAGTGCCGAGTAGAGGGGTGCACCGAACCCGCCAAAGGTCTGGCCATCGAGGTCGGCGGGGCGATTCACGTCATCCCGATCCCCGAGGACGACGAGCTGACCGGTGTCGGTCTGCGTCACGCGGTAGACCGAGACGAGGTCGAGTCCAGAGGTGCGGGCCATCTGCACGCTCGACTGGCCGCCGATGCCGAAGTCGGCGACGCCGGACGACACCAACTGAGTCGCCGCAGTCGAGCCGTAGGGGAGGATCTCGACGTCGAGGCCGGCCTCTTCGAAGTAGCCGAGCTCCTCCGCGACGTACACCCCGATGTGGTTGGTGTTCGGGGCCCAGTCCAGTGCGAACGTGACCGGCATGAGGTCGCCGTTGCCCGTGCCGCCCGGTTCAGCATCAGTCAACTCGGCGGCACCCGACGTCACACAAGACGTCAGGGCGAGGCCACAGAGTGCTGCCGCTGCGGCGACCGTGAACCGGGCGCGACCTGCGCGGGCTCCGGAGAATCGATTGGTTGGAAAAATGACGTGGCGCTTCACAGCGTGCCCTTTCAGTCGTCGATGGGCACGGGTTCGTCGAGTGTCCTCCCTGCGCTGGCATGATCCAGATCAGGTTTGACGGTCGAAGGTTCAGAACCTTCCTCTCAGCCCGGTCCACCGGACTCCCGTGTTGGCGACCACCATAACAACATTTGGCCTACGCCTCAGCCGGCCACGGACTCGTGCGACGTGAGGACGCCCTATGGTGGTCAACCATGACCAACCAGATTGATCCCGCATCGACGCTCTCTGGCGTTTCGACAATCACGCCGCAGCAATATGGCGTCGGCGCGCGATTCACTCTCGCCGTCTACGACTCCCGCTATGCCGAGATCATCGTCGGCGCACTCGAGCGCGCCGACGCATCCGGGCTCACCGTCGACACCGACGACATCTCGACCTTCATCGGCGGAACCGAGCAGCGCATCCTGGAGTACCTCCGCGACGTGATTGCATTCGCGGCAGACAGCGGCGCGCACGTCTCTGCGTCGATCCTCCTGTCTCGCGGCTGCCCCGGAGAGCTGCAGTGCGAGCTGCCGCAGGGCGTCGCGGCGCTCGGAGCCGAACCGGTCTCGCTCAAGCCAGCCACCGTGCGCGCTCGTGCGCACTGGTCGCTCTACCCGCTACTCGACGGCGGCGCGACCATCGATCACATGTCCCCGATCTACGAGGCCATCGAGCAGGCCCGGGCGGATGGAATCTACTCCGGGTCGGACCATTTCGCGACTCGACTCGACGGTGATCTCGCGGGCGTCCTGACCACCGCGGCGAACGCGTGGATCGCGGTCGGCCACAAGGTGCAGCACGTCACGACCCACCTCTCGGTTTCAATGAACAGTCCCTCGCTGATGAGCGACTAAGGATGCTCAACGAGGACCGTGCTCATCGACCTCGTCTCGCTGCCCCTCCGGCCTAAACTTGTCGCTATGAAGCCAACGGATGCGCCGCGAATCCAGTCTCAGCGTCGAGGGCCGGGATCTGGCTGGGCCATTGCTGCGTTTGTCGTAGCGCTCGTCTCGACGCTCGCGGGCCTGGTGATTGCTCTCTTAGGGGCTCTTTGGGGTGGCATGGCTGTCACCACAGGAGCTCCCGAGCTAGTACAGGTTTCGATCCTGCGGCAGATGTACCTCGTGGCACTGCCGCTCCTCGGCCCGCTGGGGCTGGTCACGATCATCCTCGGGATTCTTGCGCTGGTCCGAAGGGCCCGCGGCGCCGCGCTGGGGCTGGCGATTACGGCGCTCGCGCTCGCGGCCGCATTCTTGATCGCGCTCGCCGTTGGCGTCCCCTTACTTGAGATCGAACCGTGCTTCGACGCGGGATGCGCGACGTGACAGTCCGATAGTCGGGCCAGTCGATAGACTCGCGTCTATGAAAACTGGGTCGGAGGCTTCGGAGATGGCGGTGATCGCGGATCCCACGCGGGCGCGCATGCTGCGACTGATGCGGGATGCCCCCGGAGGCAAGGCGCTTGTCGGTGCCCTGGCGGACTCGCTAGAACTGCGTCAGCCTACGGTCAGTCATCACATGAAGGTGCTTCGAGATGCGGGGATCGTGACGGGCAGGCGTGAGGGCCGTCGAGTCTGGTACTCGATCACGCCTGAGTACGGCGAACGTGTCGACGCGCTGCTCGGGCCAGCTTTGCACGGCGCTGGCTCGCGACCCGACCTCGAACGCATCATCGACGACCTCGTGCAGCGCTACGAGGGGGTGCTGAGTCGGGAAACGGTCGCCCACTATGTTCGCGAGAGCTACGGGGTTCTCACCGCCGAACGCGACATCCCGAGGGCGGCATCCCGGACGGCAACCTTCGCCGCGCAGCGCCTCGATGACTTGCTCCGGCAGGAAGGTGAGCCCGTGGGCCCGCCCGAAGTGCTCTTCGTCTGCGTGCAGAATGCAGGCCGCTCGCAAATGGCGGCCGCAATTCTGCGGCAACTGGCGGGGGATCGCGTCGTGGTTCGGACCGCCGGTTCCGCGCCCGGACGCGAGGTCCGAACTCCGGTCGTTGCGGCGCTCGACGAGATCGGAGTCCCGGTTGCGGGGAGTTCCCGAAGCCGCTCCTCGACGAGTCGGTGCGAGCCGCCGACTTTGTCATCACCATGGGTTGCGGGGATGCCTGCCCCGTGTTTCCGGGTCGGACGTATCTCGATTGGCCGCTCGACGACCCCGAGGGCAAGTCGATCGACGAGGTGCGCGAGATTCGCGACGAGATCGAGGCCCGAGTGCGGTCGCTGCTGCCGCTGCTGAGCGCTCCTCGATCAGAACTCCGTTCGCGAAATGCATAGATATTGGTCTATGATTTAGGTATGAAGAAGAATGAGCCGGCCGCCGCGCCGAAGCCGACCGTACTGTTCGTGTGCGTCCACAATGCTGGCCGATCCCAAATGGCCGCTGGCTACCTCGAATCCCTCGCGAAGGGGCAGATCAACGTCCTCTCCGCGGGATCCGCACCGAAGGACTCGGTGAACCCCGTCGCCGTCGCCGCGATGGCGGAGGAGGGAATCGACATTGCGTCGAACGTGCCGAAACCGCTCACCGAAGCCGCTGCGCAGGAGGCCGACGTGGTCATCACGATGGGTTGCGGCGACGCCTGCCCGTACTACCCAGGCAAGCGCTACGAAGACTGGGTGCTCAACGACCCCGCGGGTCTTGGCATTGACGACGTTCGCCCCATCCGAGACGAGATTCGCGGTCGCGTCGAAGAGCTCGTGACAGATCTCCTCGGGGACCGCGTCGCGTGAGCGAGGCCTCTTCGGTGACTGAACAGCAGCGAGTGACCGCGCCCGGCGAAGGGCCCGCGCCGCTGTGGCGACGGGCCCTCGCCGAGGCCATCGGGACGGCCGCGCTCGTTGCCGTTGTGGTGGGTTCGGGAATCGCTGCCGTGCAACTGTCGCCGGGTGACGTCGGTCTCCAGCTGCTCGAGAACTCGCTCGCAACTACGCTCGGTCTCGCGGTGCTGATCGCGATGTTTCAAAACCTGTCGGGCGCCCATTTCAACCCGGTCGTGACTCTGGTTGATCGGCTGCTCGGCTCGACCGCGCGTCCTCTCGACCTGTCGGTCTACATCGGCGCTCAAGTTCTCGGCGGAATCGGCGGCGCAATACTGGCGAACCTCATGTTCGAGGTGCCGACCGCGATTGGAACGAACGACCGGGCGACTGCCGGAAATCTGCTCAGCGAGGTGGTCGCCACCGCCGGACTCGTGCTTGTGATCTTCGCGCTCGTCCGCACCGGTCGCAGCGCGGTCGTCGCGCCAGCGGTCGGCGCGTACATCGGTGCCGCGTATTGGTTCACGGCGTCAACGTCGTTTGCCAACCCGGCAGTCACGATCGGGCGAGTCTTCACCGACACGTTCGCCGGCATCGCTCCGACGGCCTCGCTGTGGTTCGTCGGTGCACAGCTCGTGGGCGGCGCGCTCGCCATCGTGCTCGTGCGCGTGCTGTTCCCGCGGCCCGGTGCGGCCGCGGGTCGCTAGACGCGCGCGAGCAGCTCGACGTTCGGGATCACGTAGGTCGCGTCAGGGTGCGCACCCCAGGCTCGCCAGGCAGCCACCATCGCGTCGACCGCGTCGGGCCCGACTCCCTGCGCCTTTGCCTGCGCTCGGAACGTCGGGCCTCCGACGCGGTTCGCTTGGCTCTCGCCCCAGCCTCGACATGCCTCTGTCGTCGCGTAACACCAGTTCGAGCTGCTGATCGTGACGTTGTGCAGACCGGCGGCACGCGCCCAGGCGCGAAGGTGACGACCGGCATCCGGCTCGGCACGATTCGACCGCGCAATCTGTCGATAGGTCTGGCGCCAATGCTCGAGCTCAGGCAGCTCGGGGAACCAGTGCGTAGCGAGGTAGTCGGCGTCCCGAACGGCAAGTTGCCCGCCGCGGCGGGTGACGCGCGCCATTTCCCGCAGCGCCCGCACCGGGTCGGTGAGGTGCTGCAGCACCTGGTGGGCATGCGTCACGTCGAACGTGTCGTCCGCGAACGGAAGATTGAGGGCGTCACCGCGCACAAACGCGGTGCGCTCGTCGCCACGGGCCGCGGCGTTCTGCCGAGCGGTTTCGAACGGCGCATCCGTATTCTCGACGCCGACAACTTCGCCCGGCGCGACGGCCTCCGCCAAGTCGAGCGTGATCGTTGCCGGCCCAAACCCCACATCCAGCACGCGCATCCCGGGTTCAAGGAAGGGGAGCAGGTACGCGGCCGAATTCGCCGCCGTTCGAGCGGCGTGGGAGGCGAGCACCGCCGACTCGTGGCCGTGGCTGTACTGGGGTGACGAACGCGAGTGGCTCATCGCTGCATCGTACGCCCGTCGGGTGTCGTCGAAGATTCTCAACGACGCGGGCGTGTTTCGTGCGAGAGTTGCGGGATGCGGTCGAAGTCGGCAATGCGCACGAGGTCACGAGCCCCGATTACTCGCGAAACACGAGGTGGCGAATTCGTGTACGTCCGCGACGGACGCATCATCACGAATGAGCGGGAAATCGAGCGAATCCAATCGCTCGCGATCCCGCCCGCGTGGACCGACGTGGAGATCGCGCGTTCGCCGCGCGCCAAGGTGCTCGCTCGGGGCAGGGATGCGGCTGGCCGCACCCAGCGCCTGTATCGGCCGGGCTTTCGGCGGCAGCAGGAGCTCGCAAAGTTCGAGCGAATCGTCCGATTCGGGCAGGGGTTGCCGCGACTCAGACAACAGGTCGAGCGCGACCTGCGACGTCGGACGTTTTCTCGAGACAAGACCGTCGCGTGCGTCGTTCGGCTCATCGATCAGGAGTTTTTCCGCGTCGGCAATCTCGAGTATGCGAAGAAGCACGAGAGCTACGGAGTCACCACGCTGCGACGACGACACGTGCGCGTGACCGCGACGAGCGTGACCATGGAGTTCGTCGGCAAGAGCGGGAAGTTTCACCGGTACGTCGTACGCGATCGCCGTCTCGCCAGGTTGATCGGTGAGTTGCGAGACATGCCGGGCTACGAGGTGTTTCGTTTCCTTGACGAGGATGGCTCGCTGCGGACCGTGAGGAGCCGCGACGTCAACGAGTACGTCAAGGCCGCGCTCGGAGAGGAGTTCTCGGCCAAGGATTTCCGCACCTGGGGAGGCTCCGTGCTCGCGCTCACGCAGTTCCTGGCGATCGACCCGAGCGAGGACCGGGCCAAGGCCGTCCGCAAGGCAGTTGTTGCCGTGGCCGAGCGGCTCGGGAACACACCCGCCGTGACCCAATCGTCCTATATCGACCCGCGAGTCATCGAAGCGTTTGAGGATGGCACTGTCGATTCGCTCCGTCGCGGCATGTCGAGGATGAAACCCAGGCCCTACCTGAGCCGCGAGGAGCAGTGTCTGCTGCGGCTGTACAAGCGCAAGCGTGGCGCGGCGTAGCCGACCCGACGCTCAGCCGCCGAGAACGATTTCGGCGAGCGCCCGCGTGGTGAGGTCGATCGACTCGACGTCGACGCGCTCGTTGTGTGCGTGCAGGCGATTTCGAAACTCGTCGAGCGGTAGTCGCGGCGAGAACAGTCCAAAGCCGTAGACGTGGGTTCCCATTGCCCGCAAGAACCGACCGTCGCTCCCTCCGGGGCCGATCCCCGCGGCGGGAATCGCTTCGGGGTAGTGCTTGGCGAACACGGCCAGGATGCGGTCGTACAGCCAGGTACCGACAGGCGAGACGTTGCCCGGAGTGAACACCGAACCGCTGATGCGGACGATGTCTCGCCACGGTGCAAGGGCCTCATCCAGCCACCGGTCGAGGTCCTCCTCCGTCTGTCCGGGCAAGACCCGGATATCGAGATCGATGGTCGCCTCGCCCGGGATTACGTTGAGTTTGTCGCCAGCGCGGACGATGTTGGGCGACACCGTCATGTGGGTGAGCGCATGCCCGAGGCCGGCGAGAGACCCGAGTGCCGGCAGCGCGGAGTCCAGACGCTCCGGATCGGTGAGCGCCTCGGTGGCCTCGGGATCGAGGTGCAGTGCTCGCACGAAGCTGGGCCAGTAGGGGAGGACCACCGGCGGCGCGGGGTTTCGGGAGAGCTGCAGCACGATCTCGGCGGCGGCCTCGGCGGCGCTTCGGGAGCCCCACGGCACGGCCGCGTGTCCGGGTACGCCGGTGATGTGGATGCGCCGAGGCGCCCTGCCCTTCTCTCCGATACCGACCGTGATCCCGGAATCGGGTCGAGTGGGATCCAGGAGCACCCCGCCCTGCTCGGTCAGCGCGTAGTCGGCCCGTAAAAGGTCGGGGCGATGCTCGGCCATCCACGCGGTGCCGAAGTCACCCCCCGCCTCTTCGTCGGCGACCGCGACAAACACGAGGTCACCGTCGAGCATGGTTCCCGACTCGATCGCTCGCTTCGTCACGACCGCCATCGCGGCGGTCAGCGTCAGCATGTCGATCGCGCCACGACCCCAGACCTCGCCGTCGACGACCTCTCCACTGAACGGTCCGTGCGTCCACCCCGACTTCTCGACGGGGACGACGTCGAGGTGACCGAGCAGCAGCAGCGAATGAGCTGAGGGGTCTCGTCCCGCAACTCGGACGACGAGCGAACCTCGACCCGGGTGCGGCTCGACAACTTGGACCGTCACCCCAGCGGCCTCCAGCGCGTCACCGAAGAACGATTGCAGCGTGCGTACGCTGAGGATCTCATTGCCCGAGTCTGGGGTGCCATCGTTCACGGCAGCGTTGCGGATCAGCGCCTGCAAGAGGCTCGTGGTATCGGCGGTGAGGCGCGAAATCCGCTGGATTGGTGGGCGTGTCATGAGTGCCACGGTACTCACTCCGATGAAAGGTTCATGCGAACGTTCGCCATCACGCGGCGGGCTCGCACCCTTTCAGTTCGGTGGTTTTTCGGTGAACTCGTGGCATGCTCGTTCAACATCGAGGGCACCGGCGGGCGAAAGGCGTGTCATGGGAGCTTCAGCGCAGCGATTTGGCGTGGAGGAGGAGTATCTCATCCTCAATCCCGAAACGGGACAGCCCGAAAATCGCGCGACCAAACTCATCCACATGGCCCCGCACGTTCGCGATCGAGCCGATCGTGAGTTCTTCGAATGCCAGTTAGAGACCGCGACGCCGGTCTGCGAGGACCTGTCCGAGGCGACGGAGTCCCTCAACAGTTTCCGACGCGAGATGATGGCGGCTGCCAGGGAAGACGGAGTGCTGCTCGCGGGAGTCGGGATGCCTCCGGCGGGTGGAGAAGTTGCGGGCCTCATCACTGCCAAGCGTCGATACCGCGAGATCAAGGCCGCGACTCGACAGGTGTCACGTCAAAAATACGTCACTGGGACCCACGTCCATGTCGAGATACCGTCTCGCGACGCTGGCGTTGAAGTTCTCGCGCGAATGACCCGCTGGGTTCCCGTGTTGCTCGCGCTGACCGCGAATTCACCGATCTGGGCCGAGCATCCGACCGGCTTCGCGAGCTGGCGGCACGTACACGACCTTTCATGGCCGGTCTCGGGCTACCCGCCTGCGCTCGCGGACGCCGCCGACTACGATCGCGTGCTCGAGCGACTCGTCCAGAGCGGCATCATCCGCGACAGCGGGCTCGTCAACTGGTCGGCGCGGCTTTCCTCGGACTATCCGACCGTCGAACTACGGATCGCGGACGCGCAGCTGTCCGCCAGCGACGCTGTCTCGTTCGCGGGGATCGTTCGCGCGCTCGTCCGGCACGAAATCGCCGAGTTCGAGGCGGGCGTTCCTCGCGTCGACATTTACCCGGCCCTAGTGAGTGGAGCGACCTGGCTCGCGGCTCGTGACGGGCTGCTAGGTGACCTCGTTGATCCGCTCACCGGCGTCAGCCAACCGGCATTCAACGTCGTCGACATGCTCGTCGAGCGGATAGAAGAGGAGCTGAACGATGCTCGAGATTACGACCGCGTGACACGGTATATCGCCGAGCTTCGGCGGGACGGAGGCCCGGCCGCCCAGCAGGTCAAGGCCTACGAGACCGACGGGATGCTTGGGCTCTTGGAGCTTTTTCGCTCGAGATTCGTGGCCGAAGACGAGTGACGGCGACGGGTCGGCGGCGGTCGCCGCTCGCCGCTGCGACGTGGCAATTCGGCGGTCCCCGTCGCGATAGGCTTACCCCTATGTCCAAGGTTCTTTCTCAACTTCCCGTCGGCGAACGCGTCGGCATTGCCTTCTCCGGTGGCCTCGACACCTCGGTTGCCGTCGCATGGATGCGCGAAAAGGGCGCCATTCCCTGCACCTACACCGCCAACATCGGCCAGCCCGATGAGCCAGACATCGACGCCGTTCCCGGCCGCGCCAAGGAATACGGTGCGGAGATCGCCCGACTCGTCGACGTGCAGGAATTGCTCGTGCAGGAAGGCATCGTCGCGCTGCAGACCGGCGCGTTCCACATCCGCTCGGGCGGCAAGACCTACTTCAACACGACGCCGATCGGCCGCGCGGTGACCGGCACCATGCTCGTGCGCGCGATGAAGGAAGACGGCGTCGACATCTGGGGCGACGGCTCGACCTACAAGGGCAACGACATCGAGCGGTTCTACCGCTATGGCCTCATGGCCAACCCGAACCTGCGCATCTACAAGCCGTGGCTCGACGCGCAGTTCGTCGAGGAGCTCGGCGGCCGCAAGGAAATGTCGGAGTGGCTCGTCGAGCGCGGCTTCCCGTACCGCGACGCGACCGAGAAGGCGTACTCGACCGACGCGAACATCTGGGGCGCAACCCACGAAGCGAAGGATCTCGAGTTCCTCAACAACGGCGTCACGATCGTCGAGCCGATCATGGGCATGGCACCGTGGGACGAATCGATCGAGATCAAGACCGAAGACGTCACGATCACGTTCGAGGCCGGTCACCCCGTCGCCATCAACGGAGTCGAGTACACGGACAGCGTTGCGCTCGTTCGCGAGGCGAACGCCATCGGTGGTCGCCACGGTCTCGGCATTTCAGACCAGATCGAGAACCGCATCATCGAGGCGAAGTCGCGCGGCATCTACGAGGCGCCGGGCATGGCCCTGCTGCACGCCGCCTACGAACGCCTCGTGAACGCGATCCACAACGAGGACACCATCGCGACCTACCACAACGAGGGTCGTAAGCTCGGTCGCCTCATGTACGAGGGCCGCTGGCTCGACCCGCAGTCGCTCATGCAGCGCGAGGCCATCGTGCGTTGGGTCGCATCGGCCGTGACCGGCTCGGTCACGCTGCGCCTGCGCCGCGGTGACGACTACTCGATCATGAACACCGAGGGCCCCAACCTCTCCTACCACCCTGAGAAGCTCTCGATGGAGCGCGTCGGCGACGCCGCGTTCGGTCCCGACGAACGCATCGGCCAGCTCACGATGCGCAACCTCGACATCGCGGACTCGCGTTCGCGCCTCGAGCAGTACGCCGCGCAGGGCATCATCGCCGGCGACACCGCCGAGCTCGTTGGCAAGATGGAAGAGGGCGGCGCGCAGGCCATCGTCACCGGTGGCGAGCAGGAGGACCTCGAGGACCTCAACGCGGTATCGAACCTCGCAGCGTTCGAGGCTGGCACCGACTAACCGCCGCACCCTTGGCTAGACGGGGCCCTCGACGAGAGATTCTCGGCGAGGGCCCCGTCCATGTGTCTGAGACTCAATACTCAGCAAATCGGTTACCCAGCAAACCGTTCGATGGGATAGAGCCGGACACAAGGTTGTATCCCTAACTTTAAGTCATGAAACACATCCATCACGCAATCGATTACATCGAGCTGTTCTCGGTCGATCTCGATTCCGCGCGCACGTTCTACGAGGACGTCTTCGGGTGGCAGTTCACCGAGTATGGTCCCGACTATCTCGGTATCAAGTCGCCCTTAGGTAAGGGCGAGATCGGCGGAATCGCCGGCGGGCGAAAGCCCACCCACGGTGGACCGCTCGTCCTGCTGTTCTCCGAAGACCTCGACGCGACCGAGACCAACATCGTGGCGAACGGCGGCAACATCACGAAGGCACCATACGAGTTCCCTGGCGGGCGCCGCCTCCACTTCCGTGACCCGTGCGGGAACGAACTCGGGGTCTGGTCCGAGCGGTAGTCGCGCATCCCGCCGCCAGGAGCCTTAATTTAGGCTTGCACGCATGTCGAAATTCGATCACGTCAATGAAGCCGCGAAACCTCCGAAGCTCAACAAGGCCGCCTATGAGACCGAGCTGAAACGGCTCCAGGCCAAACTTGTCGAGCTGCAGCAGTGGGTGATCGAGAACGACGAGCGCGTCATCCTCATCTTCGAGGGACGGGATGCGGCGGGCAAGGGTTCCGCGATCAAACGCATCAACCAGTACCTCAACCCGCGTCATGCCCGCATCGTCGCGCTGCCGAAACCGACCGATCGGGAGCGCTCCCAGTGGTACTTCCAGCGTTATGTCGAACACCTGCCCGCGGCGGGTGAGATCGTGATTTTCGATCGCTCCTGGTACAACCGTGCCGGGGTCGAGCGAGTCATGGGGTTCTGCACCGAGAAGGAGTACCACCGGTTCCTGCGCCAGGCGCCGATATTCGAGCGGATGCTTACGGAGGATGGGATCCACCTCGCGAAGTACTGGTTCTCCGTATCGGACGCGGAGCAGGAGCTGCGGTTCCGGTCACGAGCCGACGACCCGATGCGCCGGTGGAAGCTCTCGCCGATGGACGTCGAGTCGATCAATCGGTGGGAGGACTACTCGCGGGCGAAGGACAGCATGTTCGCGGCGACTGACCTGCCCGGAATCCGCTGGGTCACCGTCGAGAGCGAGGACAAGAAGCGCTCGCGCATCAACGTGATCAACGACATCCTGAACCGCATCCCGTGGGAGCGGGTCGAGCCGCGCGAAATCGAAATCCCGGAGCGGCCGAAGGAGCGCGAGACGGCATACGAGCGCCCCGACCGCAGCGATTTTGAGTACGCGGAGGATGTCGCGGCAAAGCTCGAGGCTTAGCGAACAGTCTCGCTACTTGTCGCCCTCGTCCTCTTCGGTTTTGAAGTCGTCGGGGTCGAGGTGCTCGACGAAGTCTCGGAACTCCGCGATCTCCTCCTCCTCGGTGGGCTGCGGTGCGGCGTCCGTTTCGACGGCGACTTCGTCGAACACGTCGTCCGCGACCCACACTTCCGCGCCGACCCTCACCGCGAGCGCGATCGAGTCGGAGGGACGCGCATCCAGAATGTGCTTGCCCTTCGAGGTCACGAGCTCGACCTCCGCGAAGAACGTGCCTTCTTCGAGCCGGGGAATCGTCACGCGTTCGATCCGGCTCTCTGTGACTTCGAGCAGCGTCGCCATGAGGTCGTGTGTCAGCGGCCGCCCGATGTTCGTTCCCTGTACGGCGGCGACGATGGATGCGGTTTCCTGCGCCCCGATCCAGACCGGCATGGCCTTGTCGGAACGAGCGGGATCGTCGATCGGTCCCAGCAGAATCACGGGGCGCTGTTGCACGTCGATCGCGAGGCCGAGTACAGTCACTCGAATCATGGGGATCCTCCAACGACGTTAGATTGGCGGCCATCTTATCGAGCCAGGCAGGGAGAATCCTTGCCGCGATTCGAGCCGGATGCGTCTGGGCGCCGGGCCCGCGCTGGATAATTAGGTGCGCATCCTGCAACTCACAGTAGAAAAATGCCGTTGTTTTCGGTCGACTCCGACTAAGATGGAGAGTTCTGGATTGAGCAAATTCGGTGCGATCGGCGATGTTGAGATCGCGCAATGCTGAAATGGGGTGACCGAATGACGTCTGTCGATAGCGTTCCGGGTGGGGAGATTAGCCCTCCCGTTGAGGGTGGGCGGCCGCTCGGTACTCCGCCGATGTCGCTCGAGCAGTCGATCGCGCAGAGCGCCCGGCAGATGCGGCTCGCCCGCGGGCTCACGCTCGCCGAGCTCGCCGCGAAGGTGGGCATCAGTCGACAGATGCTCTCGAAGATCGAAAACGCGCAGACCTCCTCGAGCCTCGGGACGATCGACGCGCTCGCGAAAGGCCTCGAGGTACCGGTCACGAGCCTCTTCCGCGCGGCCGACAACGAGGCGCAGGCCGTGTACGTCAAGGCCGGCCAGGCGCCGGAGACGGTCCGTCGAGGGAGCAATCTCGGCCACAACTATCGGCTGCTGGGAGCCCTCACGGGTCGCAACAGCAACCTCGAGCCGCTCCTTGTGACGTTGACCGAAGACAGCCAGGTGTTCCCGCTGTTCCAGCACACCGGCACCGAATTCGTCTACGTCCTCGAGGGCAAGATGGAGTACCAGCACCAAGACCGTACCTACCTCTTGGAGACGGGCGACAGTGTCTTGTTCGACGGCGAGGGCGTGCACGGTCCGGCGAACCTTATCGAGACCCCGGTGCGATTCCTGTCGATCTTCGCCCACCAGGACAAGGTGCTCGATTCCTTCAGCGATTCGCACCCGCACGTGTCCGCGAAGCGATCCGAGTAGGGCAAGCCCGTGAAGATATCCCGTCGTGCCATCGAGACCGAACCGTTCCACGCGCTCGCGTTTGGCCAGCGTGCCTCCGAGCTGCAGGCCGAGGGACACCGCGTTGTCAAGCTCTCGGTCGGGGAGCCCTCCTTCGGTGCGCCGGCGGCGGCGCGCGAGGCGATGCGCGAGGTAATGGATGGGCGGCCCATGCCCTACACATCCTCGCTCGGCCTGCCCGCGCTGCGCGAAGCCATCGCCGGGTTCTATCGCGACCAGCACGGCGTCGAGGTCGATCCCGCCCGGATCGTGATCACCTCCGGGGCCTCGTCGGCGCTGCTTGTAGTGGCCGCGGCCACGATCGACCCCGGCGACGAGGTCATCATGGCCGACCCCTCGTATCCGAGTAACCGGGAACTCGTCGGGGCCTTCGGCGGCAGGGTCGTTTCGGTGCCCACCTCGGCGCAGACCAGGTTCCAGCTGGATGCGCGCTCCGTCGCCTCGGCCTGGACCGAGATGACCACGGCGATCATGATCGCGTCGCCGTCGAACCCCGCGGGGACCTCCGTGCCGTTCGACGAACTCGCGGAGATCTGCCGGTTCGCGAAAGACCGCGACGCGTGGCGGATCGTGGACGAGATCTACCTCAACCTTGCCGACCCGCAGCCCGACGGTTCGCCGGCGCGGACGGTGCTCGCGACCGACCCGGATGCGATCGTCATCAACAGCTTCTCGAAGTACTTCGGGATGACGGGGTGGCGCCTCGGATGGGCCGTGCTGCCCGAAGCCCTTTTGCCGGCGCTCGAGTGGCTCGCGATGAATTTCTTCCTCTCAGCCTCCGCGCCGATTCAGCAGGCCGCGCTCGCGTGCTTCACCGAGGAATCCCTCGCGGAGTACGAGCGTCGCCGCGTCGAACTGGTCGAGCGGCGGCAGTTTGTGCTCGAAGGCCTGGCGGAAATTGGCCTCCCGGTCCCCGTGCCGCCCGACGGTGCGTTCTACGTCTACATCGATGTCAGCGGCACCGGGCTCGACTCGTGGACGTTCTGCGAGCGCGTGCTCGAAGAAGTCCACGTTGCATTGACACCGGGCCGGGACTTCGGAACGGTGACCGCGGACACCCATGTGCGGTTGTCCTATGCCGCGGAACGCGAAGAACTGGCCGAGGGCATCCGCCGGCTCGGCCAGTTCTTGACGCGACTGGGGTAGGCGCGCGTCTGCCTAGAGCGCCGCGTCGCCGCGCTCGCCGGTACGGATGCGCACAATGTCATCCGCGGGGGTTGACCAGATCTTGCCGTCGCCGACGTTGCCCGTGTGGGCAGTGTCGGTGATGACTCGGATTACCGCCTCCGACGCCTCATCGGTGACGAGGAGCTCGAGCCGCGCCTTTGCAACGAAGTCGATCGTGTATTCGGCCCCGCGGTAAACCTCGCGGTGGCCGTTTTGGCGGCCATAGCCAGCGCACTCGCTGACGGTCATACCGGTGATGCCGTGTTGTGCGAGGGCGACCTGAACCTCTGTCAGGACGGCGGGCTGGAGGATCGCGGTGATGAGTTTCACTTGCTGGCCTCTTCTTTCTGTGGGGCGGGGATGACGATGGTGCTCTTGATGTTCTGTGCGGAGTAGGGGACCTGCGAGAAGTCGTAGCCCGACTCGGCGTGCTCAGCGACATCGATTCCGGCAGACTCGGCCTTGGCACTGACGCGAAGGCCCATGGTCTTCTTCAGCACGATCGCGATGAGGCCGGTGACAAGGAAGCTATATGCGAGCACGATGAAGGCGCTGACCGCCTGGGTGCCGAACAAACCGAGCCCACCGCCGTAGAACAGGCCTGCTGCGCCGGTCGGGGTGGCCGGGTCGGCGAGGAAGCCGATCGCGAGGGTGCCGATGAGGCCCGCAACGAGGTGGACGCCTACGACGTCGAGGGAGTCGTCGTAGCCGAGCTTCGTCTTGAGGCCGATGGCGAGCGCCGAGCCGACACCGGCGAGAATGCCGATGACGATCGCCCCGAGGGGGCTCACCGAAGCGGCGGCCGGGGTGATGCCCACGAGGCCCGCGACGATACCGGAGGCGGCGCCGAGCGAGGTCGGCTTCCCGTCGCGGATCCGTTCGGCCAGCAGCCAGGCCAGCAGCGCCCCTGCCGGGGCGGCGAGGGTGTTGACCCAGGCCAGCGAGGCGGTGCCGTTCGCGCCGAGCGCCGAGCCCGCGTTGAAGCCGAACCAGCCGATCCACAGGAGCGCGGCGCCGAGCATGACGAGCGGCAGGTTGTGGGGACGCATCGGGGTCTTGCCGAAGCCCATGCGCGGGCCGAGCACGAGACACAGCGCGAGGGCTGCCGCACCGGCGTTGATGTGGATGGCCGTACCGCCGGCAAAGTCGATCGCGCCGAGCGTGTTCGCGATGAAACCACCGTGTGCCGAGACCGAGTCGTCAAAGGCGAAGACCCAGTGGGCGGCGGGGAAGTAGACAAGCAGCGCCCAGACGATCGCGAAGACGACCCACGCCGAGAACTTCATACGATCGGCGACTGCGCCGCTGACGAGGGCGACCGCGATGATGGCGAACGCTGCCTGGAACCCCGCGAAGATCAGTACGGGAACGCCACCAACGACGGCGTCGGGACTCATGATTGCCGTCAGACCGGCGAAGTCGAACGGGTTGCCGATGACGCCGCCTATCGATTCGCCGAAGACGAGCGAGAAGCCGACGAGCACCCAGAGGACCCCGATGAGGCCCATCGTGACGATCGACATCATCACCATGTTCAGCACGCTCTTCGCGCGCACCATTCCGCCATAGAAGAATGCGAGGCCGGGGGTCATCATCAACACGAGCGCGGCGCTTATGAGCACCCACGCGGTGTCTCCGGCAGATACATCTGCTGCGGTCATTTCATCCTCCTTGTTCGTGAACAGTCGGGAACTCACCGAAATGCGGCTGTCCCCTCAGGTGAGACAAAAGTATCTGCCAGGCGACAGTCGTGTCAACTGTAAATTGCGTGGAGAATCTGACAGTGGATGCATGGATCGTGCAACTTTGCTCCTGAGCGTGGGGTAGCCCCTACGATTGGGGCACGATGAGTGATTCCGTTCGCCTAGATGTGTGGTTGTGGTCCGTGCGAGTCTTCAAGACCCGGTCGATGGCGACGAGCGCCGTCCGAGGGGGCAAGGTGCGCGTGAACGGCGAGCATCACAAGGCCTCGTATGGCGTCAAGATTGGCGACGAGGTCCGAATTCGAATCGAGGGGTTCGATCGGGTCCTCGTTGTCAAGGAACTGCTGTCGAAGCGCGTCGGTGCGCCACTCGCGGCCACGGCCTACGAAGACAAGTCGCCGCCCCGACCGCCGCGCGAATTCAGCGCCCCGATCGCCCGTCGCGATCGCGGCCTCGGTCGCCCAACAAAGCGTGATCGGCGCGAGATCGATCGACTCCTCGGGCGCAGCGAGCGGGACGGTCGTGATGACTGGCCTGGGCTCGATCAGCTCCGGGACAGAGGCGAGTAGCCGGTGTCGTGACCGTGCAGGATGCTGGCGTAGCGTTGAGGCATGACGTCGTCGAACGCATCCACCACCGGGCAATTCTCTGCCGAAGATATCGACCGTCAGGTCGAAATTGAGCGGAAGTACGCCGTACCGAAGGGTGTCCGTGTTCCAGAGCTCGACCAGCTCGGCGCGGCCTCGCCCGAGCGATTCGACATCCTCGTGGCCGACTATTACGACACGCCTGACTTGGCACTCTTGAACGCGCACATCACGCTCCGCCGACGTACCGGCGGCGATGACGCGGGGTGGCATCTTAAGACACCCGGCACGGGTGATGCACGGCACGAGACGCGCATGCCGCTCAAGCGTGGTCGGCGCATCCCGATTGCACTGCGCGCCGAGGTTGCGGAAATCGTGGGGGAGAAGCCGCTCCTCCCGGTGGTGCGGATTCGCACCGAGCGAACGACAACGGAGCTGTACGGCGAAGACGGTTCCGCGCGGGCGGAGATCGTCGCCGACGTCGTCGACGCCACCGTCCTGCGCAGCGACGTGAACGTGCACGAGGTCTGGGCGGAGGTGGAGGTCGAACTCGCCGCATCCGAGCCCGAGTCGACCTTTGGCGGCATCGAGGAACTTCTCGGCGCCGCTGGCATCGAGCGATCGCCATCCGCCTCGAAGCTCGGACACATCCTCGCAGATGTGCCGCCGCTCGAGCGACCGGATGCGGATTCGGCGGCTGTCGAGGTCGCACTCGCGGCCCTCGCCGAACACTTTGGGCGATTTCAGGCGCTCGAGGGTGCGGTCGCGAACGACGAGCCCGACGCCGTCCACCAGGCGCGAGTGGCGTTGCGTCGGATGCGGAGCATCCTGCAGGTCTATCGCAAGGTGTTTGACCGGGGTGACGCGGACAGACTTCGGGATGAGCTCCGCTGGGCGGGCGAGAAGCTGGGTGGTCCGCGCGATGCCGAGGTTATCCAGTCCGAGCTGATCGAGCTGCTCGACTCGCTTGAACCGGAGCAGCTCGTCGGGCCCGTGCGGGCGCGCATCCAAACCGAGCTTGCCGAGCGGCACGACCGAGAGTTCGGCAAGCTGCTTGTGGCCATGGCGTCGCCGCGCTGGGACTCGGTCTTCGCATCCGCCACCGAGTTCATCGTCGAGGTGCCAGCGACGAGCGCCGGGCGGCGGCCCGCGCGCGTCACGCTCGACCGGCTCGCGGGGGAGTCCGTCGCGAAGACTGCGCAGCGGAACAAGGCGGCCAAGAAGCATCCCGAGGCGCTCGAGGGGTGGCACGAAGTGCGGAAGGGCGCCAAGGGCGCACGCTACGCTCACGAGGTGCTGGCCGGGATCGGGTCGAAAGGTGCTGAGCGTCGGCGTGAGAAATGGAAGAAGGTCACGAGCGCCTTCGGCGAGGTGCAGGACTGCGTGATTTTGCAGGAGCAGCTCGGCACGTTCGAGTCGGCCGCGCGTCGTACCGATGAGCCGGTAGACACGTATGTGCTACTGCGGGCAAAGCTCGGCGAGAAGCGGGATGCGGCGCTCTTGCGGGGGCGCACGTTGCTTGCCGAAGTGCTCGACGATTAGTCCGAGGTTTCTGGGGGTTGGCTGCGGTTCCGGTGTGAGCCGCAGCCGGGCTATTGACCCGCGCTTGCACCGGGCGTAACGTACAACCAAATGGTTTCATATCAATCTGTTCCGGATGCATCCCGCTACGACGCGGGGTCGCTGAGCGAGGCGGAGATCGACCGGGTATTCCGGGCGCTCGCCGACTCGACTCGGCGGGACATCGTGCGCCGGACACTCGCGGCGGCGTTGACCGTCTCCGACCTCGCCGCGGACTACGACATGTCGTTCGCGGCGGTGCAGAAACACGTGACCGTGCTCACCGGAGCCGGGCTCGTGACGAAGCACCCCCAAGGCCGCGAGCGACTCGTTCGCGGTAATCCCGAAACCATCCGCCAAGCTCAGTCACTCCTCGAGCGATACGAGGCGCTGTGGCGAGGACGCATTGACCGACTCGATGCCCTGCTCGACTAAGACTGACACGCACCAGATTGGACAAGACCATGCCAGTAACCAGCATTTCTAAAGATACCGACGCACTCACTATGACCATCGTCGCCGAATTCGCGGCGCCCGTGAGCAGACTGTGGGAGGCCTACGCCGACCCTCGTCAGCTCGAGAGGTTTTGGGGCCCAGTCGGCTGGCCCGCGACTGTCACCCGCCACGACATGTACCCGGGCGGGATCACCAATTACTACATGAGCGGCCCGGAGGGCGAGATTTCGCGGGGCTATTGGGAGTTCCTCAAGGTCGACCCTGGGCATTCGTTTGAGGTGCTCGACGGCTTTGCGCTTGAGGACGGCGCGCCGAATCGCGAGGCGCCCTCGATGCGCATGGTCTTCGAGTTCTCTGAGACCGCCGCTGGCTCCCGCTTGGATATGACGACGCACTTCAGCAGCCTGGAGGAACTCAAGTCGCTCGTGGAGCAGGGTATGGAAGAGGGGACCGCTTCGGCAATGAGCCAGATGGATGCGGTCATCACCGACCTGCGCTCCTACGCGGCCGAGATGCCTGCGTCGATTGCGCTTGTAGGTGACACGCAGGCCCGCGTGAGCCGGATCATCCACGGCTCGGTCGACCAGGTGTGGGCCGCGCACCACGAACCCAGTCGGCTCAAGCGTTGGAACCTGGGTCCCGACGGTTGGGCCTTGGTCGTCGCCGATATGGCCGAAGAGGTTGGCTCACAGTATCGCTTCGAGTGGGAGCCGACGACAGCGGAGGGTGAGCGATTCGGCTTCGAGGGCGAGCTACTCGAGATCAATGCGCCCTACCGCGAGGTAACGACCGAGAACATGATCGGGATGGCTGGTCCACCGGCTCGCAATGAGCTGACGCTGACGCCGGTCGCCGATGGGACGCTCCTCACCCTCCACATCACCTACCCCTCCGCCGAGCTGCGTGAGATGGTCATTGGCACCGGCATGGTGGATGGCATGGAGATTGGCTACCAACGCCTCGAGCGCGAGGTGCTCGCGGCATAACGAATCGTGGCCCGCTTGGCTAAACAACGAGTGTCGTTCAACTACGGGTGATGTTCGATCGATACGCTGGCGAGAACATATGACTCGCTCGCCGGCCGTCGGTTGCCAAGCGGGCCCACGCATCGCACAAGGAGCACTATGGCGCGCAAGCTACGGGTTCTTACCGTTCCCAACCTGATCACCGTCTCCCGGATGGCCCTGCTCGTGCCGGTCGTAAAAGGCATTCTTGCGCCAGAGCCGAAGCACAGCACGTTCACGCTGACCGCGCTGTGGGCCTCGACCGACTGGGTCGACGGCTGGTTCGCACGGCGCTTTGATCAGCAGTCGCGGCTGGGAGAGATCATCGATCCGATCGCGGACCGTACCGGAATCGCCGCGGTTGCGACGGCATTGACCGCCTCGGGCTCGCTGCCGGCGGTGGCCACCGCGACGATCGCCGGCACGGATGTCGTGGCTGCCCTGGGCGCCGGAAAAGCGGCGCTCGAGGGGCGCATCCACGTGAGCAAGGTAGGCAAGCTCCGCAGCCTCGTCATGTTCGTGGGGATGACTGCGCTCGTGGCGGAGCGAAGCGGGTACCCGGAGCTCGGGAAATTCGGTCGTGCGACGACGCTCGTCGGCGTGGTCCTTCACGTCTACTGCGGCGCCAAGTATGTCGTCGACGCCTTCCGGACCCGTCCGAGGCGACAGCGGGCGGTCCGCGGCTAGCCGCGCTCGATGCGCTCGGGCTCCTGCGCGCGCCAGCAGCCCTCGACGTGATCATCGACCATTCCCGTCGCCTGCATGAGCGCATACATCGTCGTGGGGCCGACAAACTTGAAGCCGCGTCGACGCAGCTCCTTGCTCAATGCGATCGACTCCGGGGTAGTTGCGGGGACCTCACCCGCGCTCAGCGGGCGCTCGCGGGGCTCGGGCGCGAATGACCACAGGAGCGCATCAAGCTCCCCGGGCGCCATCGCATTGACGAGCCCCGCGTTGTGAATCGTGGCCTGGATCTTTTGTCGATTGCGGATGATTCCGGGATCGCCCATGAGCTGCTCCACCTCGTCGTCGCCAAATGCGGCGACAATCGCGGGGTCAAAATCGGCAAACACCTCACGAAATCGCGGCCGCTTATTGAGGATCGTGATCCACGACAGGCCGGCCTGAAAACCCTCGAGCGCGATCCGTTCGAAGAGATCGCGATCGCCGTGGAGTGGCACGCCCCACTCTTCGTCGTGGTACTCCGTGTAGGTGAGCGTTCCGTTTGCCCATTCGCATCGGACGCGGTCCACCGTCGCGGCTCCCGGAGCATCCTGTGCACCCTGTGCGTGCTGTGCATCCTGTGCGTCATTCATCATGCAGCCAAGGCTAGGTCCAATATTGCGACCGCGCGGCAGCCCTCCACAGCCAGCGGAACTGTGGAGAACCGTGAACTTCTTCGTACCTACTATTCGTACCTACGAGCCGAACTGGTCGATCTCGATCTTCTTCATGGCCATAAACGTCTCGTAGCCCCGCGGCTTGGCCATGAGTTCGGTCAGGTTCGTGGGAATGATCTGCCAGCTCACCCCGAACTCGTCTTTGCACCAGCCGCAAACCTCCGACTCGGGGACGCGAGAGAGCCCATCCCAGTAACGGTCAATCTCGGCCTGGTCCGCGCAGTTCACCTGCAGGGACACACCCTCGGTGAAGGTGATATTTGACTCCACGCCACTGTCCATCGCGGTAAACCACTGACCACCAAGCGTGAACTCGCTAAACATGAGCGATCCCGCCTCGGCTGGCCCCGTCTGCTCCGGGTATTCGGCAGTGGTACCGAGCTTCGAGTCCGGGAACACTGACGTCCAGCGCTCGACCGCCGCGCGGGCGCGATTCACGTTTTCGCCGCCGAAGAGGAAACTCGGAATGATGTGCGGCCGCGGTTCACCCTCCGGATTTGTGAGGATTAATTGCCAGTTGACGCCATATTTGTCTTCGACCCAGCCATAAAGCTTGCTAAAAGGATACGAGTCGAGTTCCATAAGGATTTCGCCGCCGTCGACCAGTCGAGCCCACAGCGTGCGGAGCTGCTCCTCGGCGTTTGACGTGATCGAGGGATCAAAATTCACCATAAAAGAGAGCGCGGGATTCGGGCGGAATTCATCACCCGCATTAATCGCGACGAAGTCGAGACCGCCGAGGTGGAATTCGATCGATAGCACTTTGCCGGCCATATCCCGCTGAAAATCGAGGAGGTTCTCGGACGGGTAGTAGTGGGTTGCGAGCACTCGCGAATCGGAAAAGGCCTCGAGATAATCCTCCACCGCCTCACTCGCATTGCCGTTGAACCATAGGCTTGGGGTAATGAATTGCATGGCTGCTCCCAACACTCAAGCGGCGGATCGCTGGCTGCGATCGGTACGCTGCGAGGACTTCAGCCTAAGAATTCCGCATGGATTTTGGGGCGAGGAACCTGGGAGAGCGTTCGCCTCGCGCCCAAGTTGTGGCATCCGGTCAGCAAAGTCGTGATTGTCTAGGGGCATGGAACAGACGAGAGGCCGCGGCCGGCCCCCGGTGACGACCCGAGACGCTGTCGAAGATGTCGCGATGACACTCTTCGAGGAGCGTGGGATTGAAAACACGACCGTGGTTGATATCGCCGAAGCATGCCAGATGAGCAAGACCAGCTTCTTTCGATACTTCACCTCGAAGAATGACATTCTTTGGGGCGCGTTCGAGGGGCACGTGCAAGCGATGAAAGAGATGCTGCGCAGCCAACCGGCGGACGCACCCATCTTGCCAACGCTCCGTGAGGGCATTCGTGAGCTTATTGTGGCGGAGACAGAGCACGTGGAATCGTGGTTGCGTCGGTTTAGATTTCAGAATACGGACGAGCAGCGCGCCCTCACGCTCATTCACTGGGGCGAGTGGGAATCGACCGTGGCGGAGTACATCCGGGATCGCTCAAAAGCCCCGGCGGCGAGCTTGATTCCCGATGCAATGGCGGGCACGTTACGTGGCGCATTCCGTGCGTTCCTACGCCACTGGGTATTGAGCGGGAATACCAACATCGAGGACCTCTTGAAGGGCTACGACGAGGCGCTCGCGCCGGTATTCGGCGGGCTAGAGATGTACCTCGCGAGGATTCCGAAAGCACACGCCTAGCCTTCGCCCGGAGGCCAAAACTCCCGAAAAGCCCAGGCACCCAAAGCTCGAAGGCTCAGGCGCCCGGGCAGACTACCTCGGACTAGTGAATGCCGAGATAGTCCTCGAGCGTGTCCGGGGTCGCCTGGAGAACCGGTTCATGGACCTCCTCGCCGGGGAATTCGCTCGCCTCGAAGAACCACCGGCGGGATGCGGGCATCCCCCAAAGCTGCGCGCGGCGGGGGTTCGAGATGTCCCAGCGGATCGGCGGGGTCTCGAGGTCGATGAACTGGTAGTGGGTGTTGAAGAGCTCGATGCGGTGCTGGTCCGGGTCCCGGAGGTACAGGAACAGCGCGTTGCTGATGCCGTGGCGTCCAGGCCCACGGTCAATCTCGTCGCCCGCGCCGAGCGCTCCCGCGACATCCGCGGCATGGATCAGCGATGCACCGTCCGGAACCGCAAACGCGTAGTGGTGGAGGCGCGGGCCGCGACCGTTCGTGAATACGAGGTCGTGGGTGTTTCCCTTGACCTCCATCCAGCTGCCCCAGAGCTCGTCCGTGCCGTCCTTGGCGGTGTACTCGGACATCCGCATCCCGAGGCCGGTCCAGAAGTCGGTGGCCTTCTGCACGTCGTAGGTCACGACCTGGTAGTGGTCGAGGCGCTGCGGCGCGCCCGCGACGAACTCGTTGAAGTTCTGCATCTTGCGCTCGACCACGTCCATCGACGAGGTGAATTCCATGTGCGTCCCGACCGGGTCGCGGAACTGGATGGTCGGCCCCTGGTGGTCCTTCTCGATGCGCTGGTAGTCGAGGTTGTTGTCCTTGCAAAACTGCTCGGCGGCCACGATGTCGTCGTCGGTGCGGACGCGGAAACCGACGTGGAGGGCCTTGGGCTGGTCGGCAAGTTCGAGGACGAGCGAGTGGTGTGCCGCCTCCTCGAGGCCGCGGAAGTAGACGTGAGTGTCAGTTTCGGCGGTGACGACGAGGCCGCAGACGTCGCGGTAGAAGTCGCGGCTACGCTCGAGATCCGTGACGGCGAGTGAGACGTGGCTCGCCCGCGTGATGTTGAACGCGGGGTTGTGGTTGGTGGTCGGCAGCATTGGTGACTCCAATTTCGTGATTCGCTTGGTGGTTCTGTCACTGAGCATTCCAACGAAGCGCCTCGCGCGGAACTATTAACTGCATGGGTGGGGCATACCGGATGGCTATAGCTAACAGGTATGAAACTGCTTATTCGCTAGTGTTATCGCTATGGAGCTGCGTCACCTGCGATACTTCACCGCCGTCGTTGAATCGGGCTCGTTCACGGCCGCGGCGGCCGCGCTGCATATTTCGCAGCCGCCCCTCAGCGTCGCAATCGCCAAGCTCGAGGCCGAGGCCGGGGTGCAGCTGCTGCAGCGCTCACACCGCGGCGTCGAGCCGACAAGCGCGGGGCGATACCTCCTCGACGCCGCCTCGCGAGTGCTCGCCGAGATGGATGACATGGTCGAGACACTCGGCCGGTTCGGTTCCGGCATGGCGGGGACACTGCGTCTCGCCGTCGTGCCGGTGCTCATGTGGCACCGGCTGCCGCGGGTGCTTCGGGCCTTCGCGGATGCGGCACCGCAGGTCGAGGTGTCGATTGTCGACCCGCCCCCGTGGACGGCGGTCGAGATGCTCGAGCGCGGCACGGTCGATCTCGCGGCGATCATGGTTGCGCAACCCGAGCGCTTCATCGCCCGCCATCGGGGGAGTTACGACATCCTTGAGTGGGGCGAGATCCCCCTGGTCGGAGTCCTGCCGCCGAGGACCAGGGCGCAATCGCCGCTGCCACTAACGTGGTTCGAAGGTCGAAACCTCGTCCTCCCGGACCGCACTGCCGCAGTGCCGAGCCTCCCCGAGTCGGTCGAGGCCGCGCTGCGGGCGGAGGGCGTGCATCCGAGCTCGATGCGCACGAGCGAGACGATTCAGACCTGCCTCCCGCTCATCGAGGCGGGACTAGCAGAGGCCATCCTGCCCGATCCGGATCGAGCGAGCCTCGCGAGGTTCGACGTCGAGATTCGAGAGCTCGATCCGGCACCGGTGCCGCTGACGGCACTCGCGCTCACGCGGAAGGGAGCGGCAGGCGCGAACTCGGCCGTGGCCCGGATTCTTCGCACGCTCGAGGGCGATTCGACACACGACTTCGACCAACACTGAATTGATTTCAAAATTTCAAAGGAGTACCGAATGATGCAAGACGCAGCCGACTACACGCGCACCAGCATCTACGCACCGGGGTTTAGCCATGAGAACCCGATCCCGGCCGCGAGCCGGATCGGGCCGTTTGTGTTCTCGGGCGTACTGACCGGACGAGACCCTGGGAGCGGGGAGATGGGCGAGGATCTCGCCGCACAGTGCCGCAACGCGTTTCGCCACGTGCGGAACGTGATGACTGCGGCTGGTGGGGGACCGGAGCACATCATCAAACTCAACGTGTCGCTGGTCGACTACCGAGATCGAGCCGCGCTCAATGAGCAGTGGCTCGAGATGTTTCCGGACCCCGTGAGCCGACCGGCGCGCCAGGTGATGGCCGCGCAGCTGGACCGGGGGTCGCTCATCCAAGTGGATCTAGTTGCGGTGCTGCCGGAGTAGGGTTCGCTCGGGCCCTTTCGATACGCGGCTGCGCCGCTACTCAAGGTCCGCGAGCGTTACTGCACGTATTCGGCGAGGTGTTGCCCCGTAAGGGTGCGTGCATCCTCGACGAGGCCGCGGGGAGTCCCCTCGAACACGACGCGGCCACCGTCGGAGCCGGCGCCCGGGCCGAGATCGATGATCCAGTCGGCGTGGGCCATGACCGCCTGGTGATGCTCGATCACGATGACCGACTTCCCCGCATCCACGAGGCGATCGAGCAAGGCGAGCAAGTTCTCGACATCGGCAAGGTGGAGCCCGGTCGTCGGCTCATCGAGCACGTAGGTGCCCCCCTTCTCTCCGAGCTTCGTGGCGAGCTTGATGCGCTGGCGCTCGCCGCCCGAGAGCGTCGACAGGGGCTGGCCGAGCGTCAGGTAGCCGAGCCCCACATCCACCAGGTGCCCGAGCGTCTTCGCCGCGGCCGGGGTCTTGGCCTCGCCGTCCGCGAAGAATTCGCGCGCCTCCGCGACCGGCAGGCTCAGCACCTCGCTGATATCGAGGCCGCCGAGCTTGTACTCGAGCACTGACGCCTGGAAACGCTTGCCCTCGCACTCGTCGCACACGGTCGAGACGGTGGCCATGAAGCCGAGTTCGGTGAAGACGAGGCCGATGCCCTTACAGGTCGGGCAGGCTCCCTCGGAGTTCGAGCTGAACAGGGCGGGCTTCACCCCGTTCGCCTTCGCGAAGGCCTTCCGGATCGGCTCCAGCACGCCCGTGTAGGTCGCGGGGTTGCTGCGCCGCGAACCGCGGATCGCGCTCTGGTCGATGAAGACCGCCTCGTCCTTCGGCATCGAACCCTCGATAAGGGAGCTCTTCCCCGAACCCGCCACACCGGTGACGACGCAGAGTACGCCGAGCGGCACATCCACATCCACGTCTTGCAGGTTGTGGGCGCTCGCGCCGCGAATCTCAATCTGCCCGGAAGGCTCGCGCACCGTGTCTTTGAGGTGTGCGCGGTAGCCGAAGTGCTTGCCCGTGAGCGTGTCGCTCGCGCGGAGCTCCTTGACCGTGCCCTCGAACGTGATCTCGCCACCCTTCGTGCCCGCAAGCGGGCCGAGGTCGACGACGTGGTCAGCGATCGCGATCGTCTCGGGCTTGTGCTCGACCACGAGCACCGTGTTGCCTTTGTCACGCAACTGGAGCAGCAGTTCGTTCATTCGCTGAATGTCGTGGGGGTGGAGGCCGATCGTCGGCTCGTCGAAGACGTAGGTGACGTCTGTGAGGGCCGAGCCGAGATGGCGGATGAGCTTCGTGCGTTGCGCCTCGCCGCCCGAGAGCGTGCCCGCCGGGCGGTCGAGCGACAGGTACCCGAGACCGATGTCGACGAAGGCGTCTAGCGAGTCCGAGAGCGATTGGATGAGCGGGGCGTAGGTGGGCTCGTCGAGGCCGCGGATCCACTCCGCGAGGTCCGTGAGCTGCATGGCGCACGCATCCGCGATGCTCACACCATTAATCTTCGAATTGCGCGCACCCTCGGCGAGTCGAGTGCCGTCGCAGTCCGGGCACGTCTGGAAGGTCACCGCGCGGTCGACGAACGCGCGAATGTGACTCTGCATCGCATCCCGATCTTTCGACAGCATCGACTTCTGAATCTTCGGGATGAGCCCCTCGTAGGTCATGTTGGCGCCCTCCATCTTGACCTTCACGGGCTCCTTGTACAGGAAATCGTGGAGTTCGCGCTTCGTGAACTTCTTGATGGGCTTGTCCGCGTCGAAGAAGCCCGCGCTCGCGAACAGCTTCACGTAGTAGCCATCGGCGGTGTAACCGGGCACCTTGATCGCGCCCTCGCGGATCGAGAGGTTTTCGTCGTAGATCTCGGTGAGGTCGACGTCATTGACGACCCCCATGCCCTCGCAGCGGGGGCACATGCCGCCGGTGACGCTAAACGTCGCCTTCTCGGCGATCTTGTTGCCACGCTTGACGGTCAGCGCGCCGCTGCCACTCGCCGACGGCACGTTGAACGCATACGCCTGCGGCCCGCCGATGTGCGGCTCGCCGAGTCGGCTGAACAGGATGCGCAAAAGGGCATTCGCGTCCGTCGCGGTCCCGAGGGTCGAGCGGGGATTCGCGCCGAGCCGCTCCTGGTCGACGATGATGGCGGTCGTAAGCCCCTCGAGGTGATCGACCTCGGGGCGCGCAAGCGTGGGCATGAATCCCTGCACGAAGGCGCTGTAGGTCTCGTTGATCATCCGTTGGGACTCGGCGGCGATCGTGCCGAACACGAGCGAGCTCTTGCCCGAACCGGAGACGCCGGTGAACACCGTGAGGCGGCGTTTCGGGATATCGACGCTCACGTTCTTGAGGTTGTTTTCGCGCGCACCCTGCACACGGATGAGGTTATGGTTATCGGCGACGTGATCGTTCACAGTGGCTCCTCGAGTCGTCAGACCTCACAGTCTAGATGCGCGGGCACCGTCGCGAATTGACGTTCGCCTAACCGAGCAGCACACCTTCTGCGCTGATCGCACACGAGAACGTGCCGTAATCACCGCTGTAGTAGGCGGTCCAGAGGATTTCACCATTGTGCGCCGCGCCGGTCACGTTTTCTCGGGATGCGGACGGATCCTCGTAGTGCCGCTCGCATTCATCGAGTGCCTCGGGCAGCACATCCCAACGGACGCTTTCGAGTCGAACGAGGTTCTCGTCGGCAATGGCATCGGGCCGGAATGCCTGTGGGGACGGGCCGTAGATGCGGTCCCCGCGCAGCGTGACGGTGTCTACCTTCGTCGTGCCCGGCTCCGCCTGGTCTGAGAGAGTGAGGATGTAGTTGCCGTCGATCTGGATGCGATAGACGTCGTCTTCGACGTAGGGCGCGAGCCGGTCCGCAGCATCCTCGAGCCCGCCTTCGGCGAATAGCCCCTGCTGGTTCTTGCTCTCGCTGCCCACGCCGCCGAACATCGACTCGGCAATCATCGGGAGAAAGCGGGGGAACGCCAAGAATGATGCCGCCAGGCCGAGCGCGACCGCAACGAGAACGACGGCGTTGGCGCCGCGGGTTCCTTCGCGTGACGGCGCCGGCGTTTCGACCTCGAAGCTGCGCACCTCGACAGTCCTTCGATCCGCGAGTGTCGGATCATTCTGGATGCGTGCCTTCGTCAGCGCAGACGGCGACTTATCGATCTCCATTGTGCCCTTGCCACCGTATATTCGGCGCACGGCAACGACTTTCCCTGGTTTCCACTCGCGCTGTTGGTCGGCGTTCAGGATGCGCTGGTGTCGGTAGTCGTAGCTTGGCTGCCCGTCGGGATGCACGACAAAGTCGATGTTGAAGTACCTGCCGTGATCGTCGTCTTCACGGGCGAAGGTGACGGCCGCCACAGTAGCAGGGGCGCTGAGCGCGGGATACTTCTCATCCACGATGCGCGTCGTCTGGCGGCTTGCGATGCGGATGAGGACAATCCCCGCAACGAAGACGAGCGACCAGAGGGGGAGATACCAGGCTGGCATTCGTTCGACGCGGAATGCGCCGATGATTTCGATGACGAAGCAGGTGAGTCCGGCTACAACGAGGGCAATGCCGACAAATCCCAGAATGCGACGCATGCGAGGAATGCTAAGGCGCGATGGTTACCGGTTTTCGGTGCCGCGTTCAGGATTTCTTCGGCCGCCACAGCATTGCCGCGAGCGCTGCTGCCGCGAGCAGCGACATCAGGGAAATAGCCGCGGGAAGCGACGTCAGCGCGCTTATCCCACCAATTGCGGGCGTCAACCCAATCGTCGCCACGCGCATGATCCAGGCGAGGAGCGTCACACCCGAGTGGGCGCGCATGCCGGGGATGCCATCCGCGAGCGAATAGGCGAGCGGAACCGTCACCGCGCAGCTCACGCCGGCGAGCGCAAAGCCGAGCAGCGTCAGCCACGGTTCGGTCGCCCAGGCGATGAGATTGAGACTCGCGAGGATGCCGACGAGGCTCGCGATGAGCGTGGGGCGACGTCCGAACCGATCGATGGCCGCATCCCCGAACAGTCTGCCAACGAACTGCGCACTGAGGAGCGTCGTGAGTGCGACGCCGGATTGCGCCGCGTCGACGCCGCGCTCGGTGTTGAGCAAGACCGCCGACCAGTTGTTGCCGATGTCCTCGACCAGGATGCCCGCGATCGCTACGAGGAGGATCGGGACGAGATATTTCCAGACCGAGGCGGGGATGCGTCCGGGAGCCTCCTCGTCCTCGCCGCGGTGCACGGGGAGGAATTGGGAACCGGCGAGCGCCATCGCGGCGGAGCAGACGATGGCCCAGATCACCAAGTGCACGACGAGTGGCACGCCGAGCGTCGCCGCGAGCGTCCCGACCGCGCCGCCGACCGCGGCGCCGACGCTCCAGCCTGCGTGCATTGAGGTGAGCACGGACTTGCCCAGCGCCGCCTGGACCCGTAGACCCTGCGCGTTTTGGGCCACATCCACCGTCGAATCGCAAAAGCCGGCGACGAGGAGCCCGAGGGCAAACAGCCACACGTTGCCGGTCATGACGCCCACGCCCGCGAGGACGAAGGCGAAGGTAGTCGCGACCGTGCCGGACACGGCGATCGTCCTGCTGCCGAATCGGCGCAAGAGGACACCCGGCACGCTGAACGTGAGGGCGGCGCCAACCGTGAGGGCGGCGATGAGAATACCGAAGAGGCCCGTCGAGACATCGAGCGCGCTTCGCACCTCGGCGTAGCGTGCCAAAAGCGTCGCTGGCATCGCGCCATTCACCGCGAACGCGACGGTCGCGGCCACCCGGGCACGGCGTAGTCGGACGCGTTCTGGGGTAGCCATCACAGTCGAGTGTAATCATGGTCGGGTGTCCTGCAGTCGAGGCGCCTGCCCCGACTCCGCCCCGGGAAGTGAGCGACGATGAGTAATACGGAACACGATCCGGAAGAACGGGTCTGTGAGAACCGCAGTTACACCACGGCGGGCCTGCGCACGGGCGTGATCGAGGCTGGCGAAGCTGTCTCTTTCCTCGAGCCGCGATTCGTGCCACTGGGCGGTCCGCGGGCGATGACCGTGAAGCGATTGCTCCCGCAGCGGGCACGTTCGCTCGTGGGGCCGTGGTGCTTCCTCGACTTCTATGGGCCGGATGACGTCTCGAAGACTGGTGGCATGGCGGTGCCGCGGCACCCGCACACGGGACTCGCGACGGTGTCGTGGCTATTCGAGGGCGCCATCGATCACATCGACTCGGCGGGGAACTGGGCGACCGTCACGCCCGGAGACGCCGTGTTCATGAACGCGGGGCGCGGCATTACGCACTCCGAGTTCTCGACCGAAGAGACGACGGTGCTGCACGGAGCGCAGCTGTGGTACGCGTTCCCGCACGAGAATCGCTTCGTCGAACCCTCGCTCGACAACCACCGCCCGGAGCCCGTCCAGGGCAAGGGCTGGGTCGCGCGCGTCTTCGCGGGGGAGCTGCTCGGCGCGGCGTCGTCGCTGCGCACCTACGCGGAGCTCTCCGGCGCCGAGCTGCGCCTGGAGCCGCGCACGGTCCTTGAGATCGCGGTGCCCGCCTCACACGAGCACGCGCTGCTGCCGGTGTGGGGCGAGGTTTGGGTGAGCGGACAGCCCGTCCTCGCCGACCATCTCGCGGTCGTCGACGCGGGCCAGGAAATGATCCGGATCGAGGCGGGCGATGCTCCCGTCCTCGCACTCTTTATCGGTGGCGAACCGCTCGGCGAACCCATCGTGATGTGGTGGAACTTCATCGGTCGCGACCACGACGAGATCGTCGCGTTTCGCGAGGAGTACCAGCGCGAGATGGGCTTTGAACGAGACGGCGAACCAGGCACTGAACGGGACACCGAGCAAGAGCTCCGCTTCGGCACGTTCCCACCGCGACAGCCGGACCCGCTTCCGGCGCCGGAACTACCCATCACGCGCATGAAACCGCGGTCGCAGCCCTCGCGGACGACCGGCACCGAACCGTCACGGGATGACTAATGTGACGCCGTGGCAGCGGCTGCGCGACTACGGGCAACCACCCCGCATCATGGGCCTGGACGTGGCCCGGGCGCTCGCGGTCATCGGGATGGTCGGTGCCCACGTGGCCACGTTCGGCGAGGTCAATATCTGGGAACCCGAGACGTATCCCGGCATCGTGAACGGGCGCTCGTCCATTCTGTTCGGCGTGCTCGCGGGCATCTCTATCGCCATCATGACGGGTCGAACGAGCATCCCGGATCGGGCGTCGATGCCGCGATACCGGCTCATGCTCTTCGCCCGCGGTTCGATGATTTTCCTCTTCGGCCTCTTCTGCGAGCTGCTGACGGTGCCGGTCGCCGTGATTCTCACCTTTTACGGCATCCTGTACGTCATCGCGATTCCATTCGTTCGAATGTCGATCCCAGCGCTCCTCGTGACTGCCGGGGTGATCGCCGTGTTTGGGCCCATCTGGACCGATCTGCTCGAATACACGGTCGGCGACATCGCGGGGCCCGGCGCACAGCTCGTGCTCTTCGGTACCTATCCGCTGAGCGTTTGGCTGCCGCTCATCCTCGTCGGCCTCGCGATCGGTCGCCTGCCGTTGGCGGACAAGGGCATCGCGGGCGTGCTCGTCGCCTTCGGGGCGGGGATCTCGGTATTGGCCTACTCACTCTCGGCGGCGCTTGGCGGCGCCGAGGGTTCTCAAGTGCATGGTCCTTTCAACAACCCGGATGCGGAACTCACCGAGGCTGGAGAGCTCATGACGCGGAGCCTGGTCGCCAGCTATCCACACTCGGGTGGAACGCTCGAGACCCTGGGCTCGGGCGGGTTCGCAGTGGCGGTGATTGGCCTCTGCCTGCTCGCCGCGGGGCCGTTGCGGGTGCCGTTCATCCCGATCGCCGCGCTCGGCGCGATGCCACTGACCGCATACACGGGGCACCTTGTCGTCATCCTGCTCGGGTGGGGGCCCGCGGCGCTGCCGCACGACACCGCGGTGTGGGGCTGGCTGACACTCGGCCTTGTTATCGGATGCACGATCCTCGCCGCGCTCTTCGATCGCGGCCCGCTCGAGCGGGTCGTGAAGCTCGTCTCGGATGCGGCCCTGGGCGGCTACGAGAAAATGGTTGCAGCTACAACTAAATAGGCGTATCTTAATGGTTGTAGGCGCAATGAACGATTGCGCGAATGTTCAACGCTTGGAGGCGTCGTGGCTGACCACACCCAACAGATCCAGTCTCAGGTCAATGAGCGCATCCTGAACCCGGCAACGGGGATGGATGCGGTCACGTTACGCGTCGGCGACCTCGAGAACATGTCGAGCTACTACGAGAGCGCGCTTGCCCTCGTGCCGATCGAGGAACGCGCGAATCGTGAGGGAGTGCAGCGCGTGCTCGGCCGCGGCGACGTGCCGCTCATCCGGCTGGTTGAAACGAAGGGGCTGCCCGAGGTGAATCTTCGCTCGGCGGGCCTCTTCCACACGGCGTTCCTGTTCGACACCCACGCCTCGCTCGCCGCGACCGTCTACAGCGCCGCATCTGATCAGCGCAGCCGCTTCGCGGGTTCGAGCGATCACTCGGTGAGCGAAGCCTTCTACTTCCAGGACCCGGAAAACAACGGCATCGAGCTCTACATCGATCGCCCGCGCGACCAGTGGCACAGGAACGCCGCTCACGAGATCGACATGACGACGACCTACCTCGACCCGAATGCTTACCTGCGCACCCACCTCGACGAGAACGTGCTCGCGAACGCCGCCAAGCAGGTCGGCGTCATCGGCCACGTGCACCTGCAGGTTGGGGACCTCGCGACCGCTCGCGACTTCTACGTGGATGCGCTCGGTTTCGAGGCGACGCTCGCAAGCTATTCGGGCGCGCTCTTTGCATCGGCCGGTGGCTACCACCACCACGTGGCCATGAACGTGTGGAACAGCGCTGGGGCCGCCCCTCGCGCCGCGACGCTCGGCCTCGGTGACGTCGCGGTGACCGTCCCAGCCCGCGAGGACCTGGATGCGCTCGTCGCCCGACTTCGCGCCAAGAACATCCAGTTCGAGGACTCGGGGAATGCCGTCGTGGCGCGCGATCCGTGGAACACCCAGGTAACCGTCGCGCTGCCCGCGGCCAGCGCCGAGGATCTGCTGGCCCGCTAGCCCTCGGGGAAGCGCCAATAGAGAACGCCGCCAGGATTTCGATCCTGGCGGCGTTCTCTATTGGCGCTTCGCGGGAGCCGGAACTCGGAGCCGAGACTACGGCGAATACCGCTAGTACCGCTTGAACGGCTTGCGCGAGCCGCGGTCGGAGTTGTTCCAGCCGCCGCCGTGGCCACGACCTCCGCCTCCGCCACCGCCGCGCTTACCGCCGCGGTCCGGCTTGATCTCGATCGGGCGGCCGCCGACGCGGGTGTTCTGCAGCTTGTCGAGCACCGAAGAGTCAATGTTTGACGGGAGCTCTACGATCGAGAAGCTCGGGTAGATATTGATCGCGCCGATCTCGTCGCGCGAGAACCCGCCCTCGTTCGCGATCGCGCCGACGATGCGTCCCGGCAGTGCGCCGTCGCGCTTACCGACCTCGATGCGGTAGGGGGACATGCCCTCCGAGGAGCGGCGACGCGGCCCGCGGTCATCCCGATCCCGGTCTCGGTCGCGGCCTCGACTATCCCGATCGCGATCGTTGTGTTGGCGCTTGAAGAGGCTGTCGTCGTTGGGGTCGAGGAGCAGGGGCTGGTCGCCCTGCGCGACCACGGCGAGGGCCGCGGCAACGTCCGACTCCGGCACGTCGTGGTGACGCACGTAGTGGTCGATGATGTCGCGGAAGGCGGTGATGCGTTCGGTCTGCTGCAGCGCCTTGGAGATCTCGTCGTCGAAGCGCGCCAGGCGCGTCTCGTTGACATCCGCCGCGGTGGGCAACTGCATTTCTTCCATCGGCTGGCGCGTCGTGCGCTCGATGTGGTTGAGCAGGCGACGCTCGCGCGGGGTGACGAAGCTGATGGCGGCGCCCGTGCGGCCTGCGCGACCGGTGCGGCCGATGCGGTGCACGTACGACTCGGGGTCGGTGGGAATGTCAAAGTTCACGACGTGCGTGATGCGGTCGACATCGAGACCTCGGGCCGCGACGTCGGTCGCGACGAGGATGTCGAGCTTGCCGGTCTTGAGATTGTCGACGAGCCGCTCGCGCTGTGCCTGAGGAACGTCGCCATTGAGCGAGCCGGCCGAGAACCCGCGCGCCCGGAGCTTCTCCGCGAGCTGCTCGGTCTCACTCTTGGTGCGGACGAAGACGATCATGCCCTCGAACTCTTCGACCTCGAAGATGCGGGTGAGCGCATCCACCTTCTGCGGGTACGAGACGACGAGGTACCGCTGCGAGATGTTGGCCGAGGTCGTGGTCTTCGACTTCACCGTGATCTCGGCCGCATCGTTGAGGTACTTCTGCGACATACGGCGAATCTGCGGCGGCATCGTCGCTGAGAACAGCGCGACCTGCTTGTCCGATGGAGTGTCGGCGAGGATCGTCTCAACGTCCTCGGCGAAGCCCATTTTGAGCATCTCGTCGGCCTCATCAAGCACGAGGTACTTCAGCTGGGAGAGATCGAGGGTGCCGCGCTTGAGGTGGTCCATGATGCGGCCCGGGGTGCCGACCACCACATCCACGCCGCGACGCAGCGCGGACAACTGGCCGCCATAAGCCTGGCCGCCGTAGATCGGCAGGAGCTTGACCTCCGGCATCTTGGAGGCAAAGCTCTCGAAGGCCTCGGCGACCTGGAGCGCGAGCTCACGTGTGGGGGAAAGTACGAGCGCCTGTGGCACCCGCGCCCCGGGTTCCATGCGCGACAGGATCGGAAGCGCAAAGGCTGCCGTCTTTCCCGTACCGGTCTGGGCGAGACCAACAACATCCCGACCCTCGAGGAGGGTCGGGATGGTCGCGGCCTGGATGGGCGACGGGCGCTCGTAACCGATGGCCGTGATGGCTTCGAGTACGGGAGCGCTCAGTCCGAGTTCTGCAAACGTAGGGGTGGCGTCTTGCGCCTCTGATTCAGGGCCATTCGATTGAGGCGTCATACGCTTAAGGCTACTCGGTGATTGTCGCTCTCGGATGCCTACGCGTTAATCGTCGCTCGGAAAGTGGCTGCAACTGGCGAGTCTTCCGGCAGATCAGCCCGACGAACCGCGACGACACGTCCTCCGGTGCGAAGCACTCGCGCGGCGATCTCGTCGACGAGCCGATACGTCGTCGGCCCGGGTTCAGGTACGTTGAAGATCTCCCCAAACTCGTCGATCACGCCCTCGTCGTTCGTGTCGATATCGAAGAGGAGCGACTCGACCTGTCCGGCACTCGCCGCCTGCGCCACCGCCTCGAGGTTTGCGCTCGCGCGCTGCTGCGGCTGCCGGTTCCCGAAGGTCTCGCACCATTCCGCGAGCTTCGCCGCGTAGCGACGGTCAAGCACTTCACGCCCACGCTTCTCGAGGTCGGCGAGCGACAGGGAGGCCGGGTTCGCCTCGATGCCCTCCTCGACGAGATTGTCGCTCGTGTTAATCGCACGGTAGGCGGATGCGAGATCGGGGCCCGCAGCGAGGACGAGCGGGCTCGTGTCGTCCCCGATTTCGTGACGAACCGCATCCTGCACGATCGAGCAATAGCGGCGCAGCTCGACCTTCGGCCCGAGTGTGCCGTCGGCTTTGTGCCGATCGGCGCGACCGCCGTTCACGTCGCGACCGAGCACATCCGCGGCATCGTCGGGGAGCGTCGAGAGCGCCACCTCGCGACGGTTCGCCTGCGCGTCGAGGTACAGCAACCGCACGTCGCCAACCGTCAGCGCGAGGACATAGCCGGTGTGGCGAAAGCTGGCGGAGCGCACGAGCGGCCCGACATCAAAGCGGTCGCCGACGGCCGTGAGGTTCGCGAGGTGATTCATGAGCCGGAAGGCGCTGAGCCCCTCGGGCGACACGAAGACCGCGACAGTGCGGGCCTGCGAGGCCCAGAAATCGCGGTCACTCTCGAGCGTGTGGACGTGCGCGGCAATCGCGTCGCGATCGGACTTTGGCACGTCGATCTGCGCAAGCTCGCGCAGTGCTTCACTCGTCGCTGATCGCAGCGCGAGTCGGACGGCTTCGGTGTCGTGGACGACAGCCCCACCGTCGCCATTCGCAGCAGCGCTGACATAGATCGACACACTCGCGACGTTGCGGTGCTTCGTGAGATTGGCGAATTCTTCTGCAGAGGGAATATCGATGCTCATCTCCGCATACTACGCACCGATCGTTGGAACTCAATCAATGCGCACCGATCGGAAAATGCCGATCGTTGCGGGAAACGATGCCTAGTGCGCGGAACGCTTCGTTCCGCGTTTCGGGGGCGCGGTGAGCGGGTCCGCGGGCCACGGATGCTTGGGGTAGCGGCCGCGCATCTCGGCCCGTACCTGCGCGTAGGCGTTCGCCCAGAACGACGCGAGGTCATCCGTCACAGCGAGGGGCCTGCGGGCTGGGGAGAGCAGATGGAGGAGTACGGGCACCCGGTCGTCGATGATGCGTGGGGTTTCGACCCAGCCGAAGCACTCCTGCAGCTTCACGGCGAGAATGGGCTTCGCATCCGGCTCGTCGATGGCCGGGTAGTCGAGGCGAATCTGCGACCCGCTCGGCACCTCGATTCGCTCCGGCGCGAGCGCCTCGAGTTGCGCGGCCTCGGGCCACGGCAACAGCCTTCGCACGGGGTCGAGCAGCGGGATGCGGTTCAGGCTTGTTCCGGATGCGATCCGGTCGAGTTCGGGACCAAGCCATTCCTCGAGACGCTCGAGTAACGCCGCGTCCGAGACGTCGGGCCAGGGTTCGCCGAGCTCGCGGTGAAGGAGGCCCAGGCGCGCCCGCAGTTCTGCGGCCTCGTCAGACCAGGTGAGCGCGCCGAGTCCGCGTTCTTTCAGCATGGCGATCACAGCCGCTCGGGCCTGCGCCGGGTTGGGCGCCACCGCGACGCTCGAGAGCTCGATCGCCCCGATCGCGCGGATGCGCCGCCCGACCACGCGATCGTCGCGCCAGACGGTGTGGACTCGCTCACCGGCGAGCGGTCCCGCCACCAGCAGCGCGGTGTCGACGGATACGGGCACGGCGGTGCGGATAATCGTGCCGCGGGGAGTTCTTGCGAGGTCGGCGATGGCGAGCCACTCTTGGCCGAAGAGTGCGGAGTCGGCGGGGAGCGTGGCACCCGTGCCGCTCGCGAGGAGATAGTCACCCGCGGCGCCCCGCTGCCTCGCGATGCGGTCGGGGTAGGCGAGCGCCACGACGAGCGCGAGGGAGTCGTCTGAGGCGGGTGCTGGCGATGCCTGGTTAGTCGGCGCCTTTTCGGCCCGCGCCTTCTCGCGAGTGGGGAGCAGCGCGGTGAGTCGGCGCACATCCTCCTGCCAGCGGCGCGTCGCCGGTGTCCCGCCGCGACGCAACTGCCTTACGAGCGCGGCGAGGTCGGCTCCCGGAGCGCGCGCATCCGACTCGATCGCGGCGACGGCCTGCGCGGCGCTCGTTGCGCCGACGAGCTCGGCCGCGTCGACCAGGGCGCGCGCGAGGCGCGGATGCGTCGGGATGCGCGCGAGCAACCGCCCCCGTTCGGTCACAGTGACGCGATCCTCGACCAACTCGATCGCCCCGAGCGCGGCGAGTGTTTCGTGTGCGCGAGCGAGGGCGCGCGGCTCTGGCGCGTCGGGGAGCGCCATGCCCTCGCCGCCGGGCGCGCCCCAGACCGCGAGCGTCAGCGCGGCGCTCGTGAGGTCGGCCGTCAGGATCTCGGGTCGCGCGTGCTCCGGGAACGTCGCCCACTCGTGTTCCGCCACGAGCCGGACGGCGGCGCCTGGGCCAGTGCGGGCCGCACGCCCGGCCCGCTGATCGCCCGAGGCGCGGGCGACGGGAACCGTGACGAGTCCCGCGATATTGCGCTCAACATCCAACCGCGGCTCCCGCGCGAGGCCCGAGTCAATCACGAGCCGCACATCCGGGACGGTGAGCGAGGACTCCGCCACCGACGTCGCGACGACCGCGCGCCGACGCAGGTTCGGATCGGGACGAAGCGCCGCATCCTGCGCCGCCGGGCTCAGCGATCCGGTCAGCGGCAGGGCGTCTACGCCGAGGTCTCGCAGCCGCGCGACCACCGTGTCGACCTCCCACGCGCCTGGAACAAACACCAGCGCCGCGCCCTCATCGAGCTTCGCCAGTTCGGCTGCGGTGGTGTGGGCCACGTGCTCGAGGAACGGCCTGCTCACCCCGCGCTGATCGAGTCGCGGGCCGGGTGCCGGGGCATAGCTAATTTCGAGCGGGTGGGGCTGCGCTGGCGTGCGCACGATCGGGACGTCCTCGCCGAGGAGGCGGGCCCAGCGCTCCGCGTCGATCGTCGCCGACATCGCAACGAGCGCGAGGTCATCGCGAAGCTCCGCGACCTCACACAGCATCGCGAACGTCAGATCGGCATCGAGATCCCGCTCGTGGACCTCATCCATGATGACGACGTCGACGCCCTCGAGTTCAGGCGAGGCGAGCAGCCGCCGCAGCAGTAACCCCGCCGTCACGAATTCGATCCTCGTCGATGCGCTGGTGCGCGAGTCGCCTCGAACCGAGTAGCCAATCTCGCGACCGAGCTTCGTGCCGGTCAGGGATGCGAGGCGCGCCGCCGCTGCCCGGGCCGCGATCCGCCGTGGCTGGGTCACGATGACCCGGCCGAGCGCGTTTGCCGCGACCGGCGGCACGACCGTGGTCTTCCCGGAGCCAGGTGGGGCCTCGACCACCACGCGCCCGCGCCCCGCGAGCGCACGCTCGAGATCGGGCACCATCGCGGCGGCGGGGAGCCCGTGGGAGATCGCACTGAGATTGAACATCGGTGTGCCAGATCGTACCCGGGGCACGCGAATCGCCGAACTCCGCGATCGGATGCAACCAGTGTTGGATGCACCGGGCGTCAGAAGCCGGGAATACTGGAGACACAGAGGGGTCGGATCGGCCGGCCCACAGGGAAAGGCCACAGCCACATGGATTTCTTCGCCACGCCGCTTGTCATAGTGGGCGTAGTCGTCGTCATCGTTGTCCTCGTGGTGCTCGCGATCATCTTCGCGATCATCACCCGAACCTGGTATCGGACCGCCGCGGCTGACGAAGCGCTCGTCATCACCGGAAAGGCAAAGCGGGGTGCCGAATCCTCAAAGATCGACGTGGTGTCCGGTGGCGGTCTCTTCGTCAATCCCTTCACTCAGCGCTCGTCGAAGCTCTCGCTGCGCTCGCGGTCGATCGAGATTAAGCCGACCGCGCAGGCCGCGAACGGCGTGACCGTCGACGTCGAGGGAATTGCGCTCGTCAAGATCGGCTCGCAGCCGGACTTCATCCGCCGTGCCGCCGAGCGATTCCTGTCGCAGGACCGCGCGATCGAAGCCTTCACGACCGAGGTGCTCGAAGGTGCGCTCCGTGGCGTCGTTGCGACGCTTACCGTCGAGACACTCATGAAGGACCGCAAGGCACTCGCCGCGCAGATCGCGGAGGGTATCGAGGGCGACCTCGAGCGCCAGGGCCTCGTGCTCGACTCGTTCCAGATTCTCGGCATCACCGACCAGGGCGGCTACATTGAGGCGCTCGGTGCGCAGGAGCTCCAGCGCGTGCACCGTGAGGCGGACACCGCGCGGATCGACGCCGAACGCGCCGTCGCGAAGCGCCAGATTGAGACCAATGCGGAAACGCTCGTCGAGCGCACGCAGTTCCAGGAGTCCGAGGCGGACGCGAAGGCGCGAGTGGGCCGCGCCAACGCCGAGGCAGAGCAGGCAGAGGCGCTGCGCCGTGCCGAGCTGCAGCAGGCCGTCCTCGAGCAGGAAGCGAACAACAAGCAGTCGCAGCTCGATGCTGAGGTGAAGAAGGTCGCGGATGCGAGCCTCTACGAGCAGGAGCGTCGCGCCGACGCCCGCGCGTACGAGCAGGCCAAGGAAGCAGACACCCGCAAGCAGGTTGCAGAGGCGGATGCGCACGCGCGCACGACCGCGGCCCGCGCCGACGCGAGTGCCCGCACTACCGCGGCCGAGGCCGAAGCGGCCGCGCGTCGCGCAGAGGCAGACGCCGAGGCACACGCGCGTCGAGTCCAGGCTGAGGCCGACGCAGAGGCGATTCGCCAGGCCGGTGAGGCCGAGGCGGCCGCCCAGCTCGCGATCGGTGAGTCGATCGAGAAGCACGAGCAGGTGCTCATCACCCAGAAGCTCATCGACCAGCTCGTACCGATGGTTGCCGAGTTCGCGAAGGCACAGACCGCCATCGGCGGCTACACGGTCATCTCGACCGAAGGCGCTGCCGAGCACCAGGCCGCGCAGTCCGCCGCGACGCTGAAGGCACCGTTCGACGCGGTGGAGGCCGCGACCGGCATCGACCTCGGCGCCATCATCCAGTCGAGTATCCAGGGTGAGCGCACCGGCAGCGCACTCGGTGAGGCGCTGCGCGGGAAGACCGAGTCGGGGGAGTAGATCCGGCGGAGTAGATCCGGCTCACAGCCTGCGTCGCCCGCGGAACTGTCCTGGCCCCGAAAGCATGCGCTTTCGGGGCCAGAACGGTTTCCGGGCCAACTGTGGTCGTCGTGCCCGGCTTGGATTTCAGGCAATCGTGTCAGGTGGCAGCGTCTCGTGACACCGTCTCGTGAAAAACTGTCTCCCATGACTCAAGAGATCAGCCCTGCCCCGAGCTCTGCCCCGATCCCGGCCGCGGTCGGCCCGCGCGAATCCGGCCCCGACGGTCGGCCGCTCCTGCTGTTCATCCACGGCTTCGGATCACACGAGCGCGATCTGCCGGGCCTCGCCCCGCACCTCGGCGACGGCTGGGACTGGCTCTCGGTGCGTGCGCCGTACGCACTGCCGACCGGCGGCGCGGCCTGGTTCCCGCTTTCCGAAGGCGGACCCATTGATCGCGGGGCAATCGACGCGGCGCTCGCGGGGCTCGAGGGGTTCATCGAGAGCCAGACTTCGGGCCAGCCGATCGTGCCGATCGGTTTTTCGCAGGGCGGGCTCATGACGACCGAGCTGCTGCGCTCGGGACGAGTCGAGATTGCCGCCGCCGCGATCCTTTCCGGGTTCGTCGATCCGACTCCCCGAGAGTCGGATGCGCGGCTGCTCGAGGAGCACAAGCGCGTCTTCTTCGGGCGAGGCACGGCGGATCCGATCATTCAGGAGCACCGGTTTGCTGCGACGGAGGAGTGGGTGACTGAGTTCACCGACGCCACAGTCAAAGTCTATCCGGGACTCGCGCACGCGGTGTCGCAAGAGGAGCTCCAGGACCTCCGCGTCTTCCTCGACGGACTTGGCATCACCGGCGCTTAGACCTCGGCGCTGATTTCGCTCGATCCGTCGGCGCGCACGCTCACCTGCACGTGCGCCGGGATGCGCTCCTGCATTGATCCCACGTGGCTGATCACACCGATCGTGCGGCCGCCCTCGCGGAGTTGGTCGAGGGTGCGCATCGCGACCTCGAGGGTGTCGCTGTCGAGGGAGCCGAAGCCCTCGTCGATGAACAGCGTGTCGAGGGAAATGCCGCCGGAGTTGGCCGAGACGACGTCCGCCAGTCCGAGCGCGAGCGCCAGCGAGACGAGGAAAGTCTCGCCACCCGAGAGCGACTTCGGCGGCCGAGACTTGCCGTTGTACACGTCGAAGATTTTCAGCCCGAGGCCGGACTGTCGGCCGTGGCCCGCGAGCTCGTCGTCGAGTTCGAGCTCGTAGCGGTTCGCGGTGATGTCGCTGAGGCGCGCGTTCGCCGCCGCGAGCACCTCCTCGAGGTAGGCGGCCAGCACGAACGCTTCCAGGTTCTGCTTCCGCTCGTTCTGACCGCTGAGCGCCTGGGCGAGGTCCTGCTCGGCCTGGGCGCGCTCGCCGAGGTTGTCGATCTCGCGGAGCACGTCGTTCGCGGTGTCGACGGCAGTGCGAACGTCGGCGAGCTGGGTCTCGGCCACGCCCAGGGTGCGATTCGCCTCGTCGAGCAGGTCTTGCGCCTCGCGGGCAATGCGCTCGGGTTCGTGAACGTCCACCGGTGCGTCCGGGAGGCCCTGGAGCTCGGGGGAGCTTAGGGTCTCCTCGGTGGCATGCAGATTCTTGTTGTAGGTCTCGCGCTCGGCCTTCAGTTGCTTGCGGACCGCATCCGTCAGTCTGGCCTCGACAACTTCGGAGTCGGTGGAGAATTCGCTGTCCTCAAGCGCCGCATCGAGTTCCGCTTTGGTCGCATTCGCAGTCTCTCCCGTGCGGCGGGCTTCGGCCTTGGCGTCGACCACGGATTGGCTCTCCGCCTGGATCGCGGTCGCACGGGCGAGCCGCTCGGCGACGCTCGGGTAGTCCCCGCGAAGTTCGACCTCCCGGTTGCGGAGGTCGGTCAGCTGGGTGCCGAGCGTCGTCAGTTCGGTCTGGGCCGCCTCGCGCGCGGCGGTGAGTCGGGTGGACTCCTCGGTGTCTTGTGCTGCTGCGCGCTGGAGTGATTCGAGCGACTCGGTCATTGTGGCTATCTCGCCGGCAGCGGCCCGGATGCTCTTGAGCGTCGCCTGCGCCTTGACAAGGTTCTCGGTTGCCGCATCTTCGCCGAGCCCGCCAGCCTGGGTACGGACGCCCTCCGCCTTGCTTTTCGCGGTCGCGAGGGCGTCGTGGGCTTTATTTGCCAGGTCCTGGGCCGCGCGCGATGCTGCTTTCGCAGAGTCGAGGGCCTGGTCGGTCACCGGCTCGACTTTGCGGATGGCCGGCGCGGGATGCTCGACCGAGCCGCATACTTGGCACGGCTCGCCGGGCACGAGCTGCTCGGCGAGGCTCGACGCGGAGCCAGCCAAGCGTTGGGTCCAGAGGTCGCTTTCGTGCTGGCCGGCCTGTACCGAGGCGGTCAGCGCAGCAGACACCGCCTCTTGCGCTTTCTCGATCGCGGCATCGCATCCGGGCAGCGCGCGAGCCGCGTTGAGCTGCGCCTGCGCCCGAGCGACGGAATCCTCGGCCGCCTCCGCGCCCTTGGCGCGCTCACGAGCGGCCGACAACTCGCCGGAGAGAGTGTTTCGCTGCTCCGGTCGCTGCGCGATTCGCTCATTGAGATCCGCCAGCTCTTGTTCGGCGCGTTGCGCGGCGGCGGTGCTCAGGTCGATTTCGCGCTGCTTCTTCGTGATGAGCGAGTCGATGTTTTCGGACTGCTTCAGGATGCCGATCTGTTCAACGAGTCCACGGGCCAGGACCTCGGCGTCGTCGATGCCCGGATGCGGCCGATTCGGCAGCGGGGTTCTGGTCGCGGCGGTCTCGACGTCGAGCTCGCGCTCCAGCCGATCGACCGCGCTGAGCAGCGCCTTCTGCGCCGTTTCACGAGCGTCGACGGCGCGTCGATACGTGTCCACACGCGGTGACAGACGAGCGGCCTTCTCATCCACGACCAGCTTGGCGATCACGTCTCGCTTAAGCCGCTCTTCGTCAGCGAGGAGCGCATCCCGCTGCCGCAGCGCCCCGTCACGTCGCGCCTGGCGTTCCTGGACCTCGCGGATCTTTCGGAGCGACTCGTCCGCAGCCTTGCGCGTCGCCGATCGCTCGTCTCGGATCGATTCGCGTCGGAGCTTTTCGGCTCCCGCGTGCTCGACGAACGCCGCGAGCCACGCGGCGGTGATGTCGCGCGGGGCTGGCAGCTTCTCCCCGGTGGCAGAGCCTTCGGCGGTTGCCGAGTGCTCGCCAGCCGCCGAATCTTCGTCCGCTGCGGTACCGTCCACCGTCGTGCCGTCGTCAGCAATGACCTCGCCAGCTGCCACCTTGCCTGCCGCACCGACTTCGCTCGCCGCATCGATCGCATCCCGGCGCGCCTCGAGCGAGTCGGCGATCTCCGTCAGCCGCTCGCGCAGCCGATCGAGCGCGTCGCCCGAGACCTTGGCGCGTTCCGAAATTCGGTCGGACAACGTCTTGTATTTCGCGGTGCGGAAGAGCGTCCGGAGTACCTGCTGCCGGTCCTTCGATTCGACGTGCAGAAACTCCTGAAACTTGTTTTGCGCGAGCATGACGACCTGGAGGAACTCGTCCGCGTTGAGGGGAAAGACCTCGCGCAACTGTTCCGCGACGACATTTGCCTTGGTTCCCGTGCTGACCCATGTCTCGCCGTCGAGGTACGCGAATTCCTGCTTCGGTTGCTGCGGCGTCGTCCCCTCGCCGCGCTTCTTGGGCACCTCATAGCCGGGCGAGCGCGAGATGCGAAAGTGCCGACCGCCGTGCTCGAACTCGAGCGTGACCTGGGTGGCATCGCCCACCTCGGCGAAGTCGCTGCGCACGCTCTTCGGCGCTTCGGCGTCGTAGCGCGGGGTCCGGGCGTAGAGCGCGAACGTGATGGCGTCGAGGATGCTCGATTTCCCGGCTCCGGTCTTGCCGCCGATGAGGAACAACCCCTCCTCGCTGAACTGCGTGAAGTCGACGACCTGTCGTCGGTGGAAGGGGCCGAAGCCCTCCAGCTCCAGATTGAGGATCTTCATCGGGTCGCTCCTTCCACGGTGATCTGCTCAAAGACCTCGGCCAGAATTTCCTGCTCGATGGCGGTCGGGCCGACGCCGTTTCTCGTGTGTTCGAGGAAGCGCGCCACCCGCTGCTCGTCCGTGACCGCGGCAGCCAGCTTCTCGGCGTAGGTCTCCGCGCTCTTGTCGGCTCGCGTCAAGGGCGTGTGCTCGACATGGATCGCGTGCGGAAAACGGCTCCGTAGCCGCGCCATCGCGTCGAGGGGGCGCGCCTGGTCGGTGAGGGACGCGGCGATCCAGTGATCGCGATACTTCGCGTACGACTCGTGCCCAAGCAGCTCGTCGATCTCTCCGCGTAGCCGCGTGAGCGGGCGCGGCACGGGCAATTCGAGCCACTCGGCGCTCGAGAAACCCGCGCCATCGAAATCGATGAGCCAGGCACCGCGTGGCGCCCCCGCCTCCGAGAACGAGTAGTGCAGCGGTGCCCCCGAGTAGCGGATGTTCGCGCGCAGCTCGGCGCGGCCATGGATGTGGCCCAGCGCGACGTAATCGAAGCCGTCGAAGGTCTCGAGGGGGACGACGTCGAGGCCGCCGGCCGTGAGGTCGCGCTCGATGTCCTCGGCATTTGCCGAGGCGGGTACGCCGGCCGCGAAGCAGTGACCGATGAACACTGAGCGGGCCGGGTGTGTTGCCAAGTGTTCCCGAGCCCGGTCGGCGGCCCATTGCATCACCGCGGCCTGTGCACAAGTCTGCGGGGCGCCGTCAAGATGCCGTAGGAGGGCCGGTTCGAGGTAGGGGACTCCGTAGAAGGTGACCGGACCAAACTCATCCTCGAGCGTCACCGTCTCGAATATCGCCTCCGGATCCGCGATCACGTGGATGCCCGACTCGCGTGCCCAGCGTGACTGGAATCGCAGCCGCGCGGCGGAGTCGTGATTACCGCTCGTCAGAATGACCACCGCGCCCGTTTCGTGCAACGCGACGAGGGCTTCAGTGAGGGCGTCATAGGCGCCCGCGGCGGGCACCGCGGTGTCGAAAATATCGCCCGCCACGACAACGACATCGACGTTTTGCGCGCGCACGGCCTCCGTCAGCGAGGCCAGTACGGTGCGGAGATTCTCGCCAACCTGCTCGCCGAAAAAGGTTCTACCGATGTGCCAGTCGGAAGTGTGCAAAATCCTCATGCCCGAAGGCTATCGGCAGCCACCGACTCGGTCGCTATTCCACGACGACGGGCACCTTCGGCAGGATGCGTCGAACCTGCGCCACGAGGAACCAGACAAGCAAGATGCCGATCACCGCATCGGCAGCAATATAGAAATAGTGCGTCGTCGATCCGCCGGTCGACTCGCCCGCAAGCACCGCGTTGGTGTGCTGCGCGAGGAGCGGGCGGACCACGAAAAGCTTGATCGCAAGCACGAGGGCGAGCCCACCAAACAACATCCAGGTGCGGCGGTCGCTGCGGGGGTGCCATAGCGCGACGGCCAGTGTGATCGCAATGATCAGCTCCACGATGTTCATTGCGAGGAACACGAGTCGCCCGATTCCGAGGCCAAGGGGAATCGTGATGCCGGGCGCCTGAAACTTCAACGGTGCCTCGATCAGATCGATGGCGATAATCATGCCGATCCAGATGGCGGGAAGGATGATGCGCAGCGCGTAGGCAACTCGAGGGGACATGCGCGTAAGCCTATGGCTCCGACGCGGCAGCGTGCTTTCCTTGGGCCGTGTTTATTCGCCCGATCGCTGCCAGGCCCGCGTTATTCGCCCGGCGCGGTCACGAAGTCGATGAGCTCCTCGACCCGACCGATGACCGATGGCTCGAGGTCCTTCCAGTCACGCACTCGATCCAGGATGAGTCGCCACGCGTTCGCAATGTCGGCCTGGTCGTCGTGGGGGAGACCGAGGGCCGCGCAGATCCCGTGTTTCCAGGACTGCCCCTTCGGGATCACAGGCCAGGCCTCCCGGCCAAGGCGCTGTGGGCGCACGGCCTGCCAGACGTCAACGTAGGGGTGGCCGACGACGAGCACCGCATCCGCGCCGAACTGCTGGGTAATGCCCTGCGCAATCCTGGTCTCTTTCGAACCCTTAACGAGGTGGTCGAGGAGCACACCCACCCGGCGCGACGGCGTCGGGCCGAACTCGCTCAGGACGGCGTCGAGGTGGTCGGCACCCTCGAGGTACTCGACGACGACGCCCTCGACGCGCAGGTCGTGACCCCAGACCTTCTCGACCAGCTCGGCGTCGTGCTTGCCCTCGACGAAGATTCGCCCGGCGCGCGCGACGCGGGCGGGCGCGTTCTGCACCACGAACGATCCGGATGCGCTCCTCGCGGGGCCCTTTTGCGTCGGGGCACGGAAGGCGAGCTTCACGGCGCCCTCGTCGTCCATGAAGGTGCCGTGCCGCGGAAACGACCGCCGCTGCCCATCCGCATCCGCGAGCGTCACCGTCTCACGATCGGCCGCGACGAGCTGCCCATAAAACTGTGTCGGCGCATCCTCGAGCCACATCCCTCGGCGGGCGGTCACCTCGCGAGGCTTGCGGGGGCGCTTGCTCTCGCGGAAGGTCGTTAGGGGATCACGGTCGTAACGGTCATCGAAGCTCACGCGCTGCAGTGTAGCCCGGAGGCCTACTCAGGGGCGGCCTCGACACCTGCTTTAGAGTTGTCCCAGGAAACCCCGGCACTATTGGGAGAGATTGCCATCGCCGTGGGTGCGGTAGGGTTGACAGTCTTGACCAAGCAGGAGGAATAAATGGCGCAGTTCGACGAGCGAGATTCTGATCAGAGCTCAAACGCCGGCGCCACCCCGGAGCCGGAAACATCTTCGACGATGTCCTTCACCGGGGACTTTAGCGCGCAGCTCGCAGCGCTGATCGCCGGTGGAGTATCCAAAGAAGAGATGGACTCGATTGGCGCTCTGCCGTCCGGGTCTGCGCTCCTGATCGTCCGCCGCGGGAACAACGTCGGGGCTCGATTCTTGCTTGATACCGATCTGCAGATTGCCGGGCGTCACCCGAACGCAGAGATCTTCCTCGATGATGTCACGGTCTCGCGCCGCCACGCTGAGTTCACCCGCCAAGGCCGCAATTTCCAGGTTCGTGACCTGGGCTCGTTGAACGGTACCTACTACAACGGGGAGCGCATCGATCAGGTGCAGCTCGCGAACGGTGGCGAGGTACAAATTGGTAAGTACCGCCTCACGTTCTATGCGTCGCCGCTCGACGCGAGTGCGCCGGCAATGGGAGCCGAGTAGTCCCTATGGGATTGGGTTCTGCCGCGTCTCGAAGCTCCGGGGCGCTCCCAAAGCTGTCCATCGGTCAGGTCTTGCAGCGCCTCGGCGCCGAACATCCAGAGCTCACACCCTCGAAAATTCGTTTCCTCGAGGAACAGGGGCTGGTGCATCCTGCCCGGACGAGTTCGGGATACCGGAAGTTTTCGGATGCGGACGTCGAGCGAATCCGGACCATCCTCGCGCTGCAGCGTGACTACTATCTCCCGCTGAAGGTCATCGCGGAACACCTCGAGTCGCTCGATCGTGGCGAGCGTCCGGAACTGCCGACGCCCGTCGCGCCGCGACCGAAAGCGAATGGCGGTAGCATCTTCTCGAGCGAGGCCGAGTTCAGCCGCGAAGAGCTGCTGCGTCGTTCGGGCGCATCCCGAGAACTCCTGGAGCAGGCGCAGGCGGCGAGCCTATTGCCGCGGGCAACGACATTCACCGCCGACGACCTCAACATGCTCACGGCACTGATCGAGCTTGAGCGAAGCGGCATCGGCCCGCGCCACCTGCGCCCGTTTCGCACCTCGGCGCAACACGAGATCGGCCTCATCGAGCAGGCACTGACCGGAATTTCCCGCAAGCCGGACTCGACACATCGGCACCGCACCGAGGCTAAGGCGGAGGAACTCGCGGATGCGTTGGAGCGGGTTCGGCGGGGTCTCGTGCGGCAGTCGCTGCGCGATCGCCACAATGGTCGCTGATCCGCTCGGTCTCTGAGGCGAGGTCTCTGGACCGCTCGTCGCCAAGTCATTCGAGCGGCAAGTCGAGACGCGGCAAGATTACGGTTTGGTCTCAAGCTCTACTTGAACGTTAGATTTTTCGGCGTGGCTCCCACAACTCCCGCTCGCCGATGAAACGATCACATCGTTGTATTTCGACCCTCGAGGTATGGCGCGGCCTCACCTAGACTGAGTGTGGCCTAAGAGTTCGCCTGGCGGCGAAAACTTCAGCGGGCGCGCCTCCTACGAGTGTCGCCGGTGGAAGTTAGCGTTAGTACAGGCATTGCGACGGGCAAGAAAGGTGGCGTCATGAGTGTGCAGAACGATGGAGGCTCGAGCGGGCCTCAGCAAGAGCTGCTATTTACCGACGGGCTTCCCGATCTCGACCCCAATCTCGGTTATCGGGGTGCCGTTGCCGCTCGGGTAGCGGGCATCACGTATCGGCAGCTCGACTACTGGGCACGCACGAATCTTGTCGAGCCGAGCATCCAGGATGCGTCTGGCTCCGGGTCGAAGCGCCTCTACTCGTTCCGCGACATCCTCGTGCTGAAGCTTGTGAAGCGTCTGCTCGAAACGGGAATCTCGCTGCAGCAGATTCGGGTCGCGGTTGAGCAGCTGCACGACGCGGGAATCACCGATCTTGCGCAGACGACGCTGATGTCGGACGGCGCGAGCGTGTACCTCTGCACGTCCAACGACGAGGTCATTGACCTCGTGCAACGCGGTCAAGGAGTGTTCGGCATTTTTGTTGGACAGGTACTACGAGAGGTCGAAGATAACCTCGTAGACATCGAAACCGACGAGGTTGACCCCATGGATGAGCTCGCCGCACGCCGGAAAAACCGCGCCAGCTAGGAAATCCACCTTCCGCTTTGTAGATATCGCCTAATTCGAGTCGCTCGGATTTGTGCCCCCTTCGGCTATATTCATGAGAACACTTGTGAGCCAGCCAAAGGGGGCATCGTTTGTTCAAGAAGATCCTTGTAGCAAACCGTGGCGAAATCGCGATCCGAGGATTTCGCGCCGCAGTTGAATTGGGAGCCCGCACAGTTGCGGTTTACCCGTTCGAAGACCGTAATTCGCTTCACCGTCTGAAGGCAGACGAGGCGTATGAGATTGGGTCAGAGGGGTCTCCGGTACAGGCGTACCTGAACATCGACGAGATCATTCGCGTCGCGCTCGAGAGTGGCGCGGACGCGATTTACCCGGGATACGGATTCCTCTCCGAGAACGCCGACCTGGCGAAGGCGTGTGCCGACAACGACATCACGTTCATCGGCCCGTCGGCAGAGGTCCTCGCGAACGCGGGGAACAAGGTGCACGCGAAGCAGCAGGCGATTCGCGCGGGCGTGCCCGTGCTCAAGTCGTCCGATCCGTCCACCGATATCGACGCGCTGATCGCGGCGGCCGACGAGATCGGTTTCCCGGTCTTCGCTAAGGCCGTCGCGGGCGGTGGTGGGCGCGGGATGCGCCGCGTCGAGACACGTGACGACCTCCGTGGGGCGCTCGAGTCGGCCATGAAGGAGGCGAAGTCCGCGTTCGGTGACGACACGATGTTTATCGAGCAGTGTGTGCTTCGCCCGCGCCACATCGAGGTGCAGGTCCTTGCCGACAACACCGGCGAGGTCGTTCACCTGTTCGAGCGCGACTGCTCGGTGCAGCGCCGACACCAGAAGGTTGTCGAGATAGCGCCGGCCCCGAACCTCGACCCCGAGCTCGCGCAGGCCCTGTACCGGGATGCGGTCGCGTTCGCCAAGTCGATCAACTACGCCAACGCCGGCACCGTCGAGTTCCTCGTGGACACTGCCGGAGAGCGCGCTGGCGAGCACGTGTTCATCGAGATGAACCCGCGCATCCAGGTCGAGCACACCATCACCGAGGAGATCACCAACGTCGACCTCGTGCAGTCGCAGATGCGCATTGCCGCGGGAGAGACGCTCGCCGACCTCGAGCTCGAGCAGGACAACATCTCGATGCGCGGCTTTGCCCTGCAGTGCCGCATCACCACGGAGGACCCGGCTCACGACTTCCGCCCCGACTCTGGCACGATCACGACCTACCGCTCGGCCGGTGGCTCGGGCATCCGCATCGACGGCGGCACGATCTCGACCGGTGCCGAGGTTCTGCCGTACTTCGACTCGCTGCTGCTCAAGCTCATTTCCTACGGCCGCGACTTCGAGACCGCGGTGCAGCGCGGCCGCCGCGCGCTCGCCGAGTTCCGCGTGCGCGGTATCGCGACGAACATCCCGTTCCTTCAGGCCGTGCTCGCGGACGACTCCTTCCAGCGTGGCGACCTGTCGACCGGGTTCATCGAGGAACGCCCCGAGCTGTTCCACTACAAGAAGTCGGGCGACCGCGCGACCAAGATGCTGAACTGGCTTGCCGACGTCACGGTTAACCAGCCGAACGGCGAGCGACCCACCTCGACTCGGGCGCGCCTCAAGCTGCCGCGCGTCGACGAACTCGAGGTACCGCGTGGCGAGCGGGATGCGCTGCTCGAGCTTGGCCCTTCGGCCTGGGCTCAGGCCCTGCGCGCAGACAACCGTCTTCGCGTCACGGACACCACCTTCCGCGATGCGCACCAGTCGCTGCTCGCGACGCGCGTCCGCACGAAGGACCTCACGATCGCCGCGCCGTACGCCTCGAAGAAGCTCCCCGAACTGCTCTCGGTCGAGGCCTGGGGCGGCGCGACCTACGACGTGGCGCTCCGGTTCCTTGGCGAAGATCCCTGGGAGCGCCTCGAGAAGCTGCGTGCGGCAATGCCCAACGTGCCCATCCAGATGCTGCTGCGCGGCCGCAATACTGTCGGCTACACACCGTCACCGACCGGGGTGACGCAGGCATTCGTCCGTGAGGCAACGGCAACCGGTGTCGACATCTTCCGTATCTTCGACGCGCTGAATGACGTTGAGCAGATGCGTCCCGCGATCGAGGCAGTCCTCGAGACCGACACCGCTGTCGCCGAGACGGCGATGTGCTACACCGGCAACCTGCTCGACCCGAACGAGGACCTCTACACGCTCGACTACTACCTCCGACTCGCGGAGCAGATCGTCGACGCGGGCGCGCACGTCCTCGCGATCAAGGACATGGCTGGACTCCTGCGTCCGGCCGCCGCGGGCAAGCTCGTCACGGCGCTGCGCGAGCGATTCGACCTGCCCGTGCATGTGCATACCCACGACACGGCCGGTGGCCAGCTCGGCACCCTCCTCGAAGCGAGCCGCGCGGGTGCGGATGCGGTGGACGTCGCCTCCGCGCCGATGGCGGGCACGACCAGCCAGGTTTCGATGAGCGCGCTCATCGCGGCGCTCGAGGGCACCGATCGCGACACCGGGCTCGACCTGAACGCGGTCACCGACTTCGAGCCCTACTGGGAAGCGGTCCGTCACATCTACCACCCGTTCGAGTCGGGCCTACCCGGCCCCACCGGACGTGTCTACCGTCACGAGATTCCCGGGGGTCAGCTCTCCAACCTGCGTCAGCAGGCGATCGCGCTTGGCCTCGCGGACCACTTCGAGCGCATCGAGGACATGTATGCCGCAGCGGACCGCATCCTGGGACGCATCCCGAAGGTGACGCCGTCGTCGAAGGTGGTTGGCGACCTCGCGCTGCACCTGGTCGCGGTGAACGCGGACCCGGAAGAATTCGAGCAGAATCCTGACCGCTTCGACGTGCCGGACTCGGTCATCGGCTTCCTCGCGGGCGAGCTCGGAAACCTCCCCGGCGGTTGGCCCGAGCCTTTCCGCACGAAGGCGCTCGCCGGCAAGAACGTCAACATCGAGATCAAGCCGCTTACCGAGGCCGAGGAGCAGGGGCTCGCGGGCGATTCCGCGACTCGCCGCCAGACGCTCAACCGCTTCCTCTTCTCGCAGCCGACGGCGATCTACGAGGACACGAAGGAGCTCTTCGGCGACCTGTCCGTGCTCGACTCGATCGAGTACCTCTACGGGCTCGAACAGGGCGACGAGAAGCGCGTGCGCCTGGGCAAGGGCGTCGACATTTTCGTCACGCTCGAGGCGATCGGCAAGCCGGATGACGAAGGTAAGCGCACAGTGATGACCACGCTCAACGGTCAGCTCCGTCCCGTCCTCGTACGCGACCGCCACGTGCAGGTCGACACGGTCACCCGCGAGAAGGCGGATGGCAGCAACATCGGCCACGTCGCCGCGCCATTCTCGGGCGTGGTGACGGTTCGTGTCGAGCCGGGCGCCCACATCGCCCAGGGCGACCAGGTCGCGACCATCGAGGCGATGAAGATGGAGGCGTCCATCACCGCGACGACCGCGGGTATCATCGAGCGAGTGGTGCTGAGCGCACCCGAGGAAGTTGACCACGGCGATCTGCTCGTCGTGATCCGTCCGGACGACAACATCGGAGCCATCGGCGGTGAGTAGCAAGCACGCTGGCCATGGCTCCCTAACTTGACAGTGAGGGCCATGGCCAGCAACACCGCGAACGATCGCGTCGAGACGTTTGACCTCATCATCATTGGTACCGGCTCGGGAAACAGCATCCCGTCGCCAGCACTGAGCGACCTGAAGATCGCGATTGTCGACGACGGTCGCTGGTTCGGGGGCACGTGCCTCAACGCTGGCTGCATCCCGACGAAGATGTTCGTCCGCCCGGCCGACCTCGCGCGAAATGTGCGCGAGGCCGGCCGGCTCGGTGTTTCCACGGCTGGCGTTGACTTGGATTGGAACGCGGTCCGGGACCGGGTCTTCGGGCGAATCGACCCGATTTCGCAGGGCGGTGAGGCTTACCGTGACTCGGGGGAGCCCAATATCTCACTCGTACGCGAGACAGTCCGCTTCACGGGCACCCACGAGATCACGACGACCTCGGGTCGCGTGCTGCGCGCATCCCAGATCGTCATTGGCGGTGGCTCGCGGCCCCGCGAGCTCGAGGTCCTGCCATTCGGCGACACCGTGTTCACGAGCGATGACGCGATGCGGCTCGAGTCACTGCCGGGCCGTATCGTCGTGATCGGCGGTGGCGTGGTCGCCGCCGAGTTCGCCGCGATTTATTCCGGGTTCGGCGCTGAGGTCACTCAGATCAACCGGTCGCCGCTGTTCCGTGATCTCGACCGCGATATCCGCGCGACCTTCACGAGTGCGGGATCGCGCAACTGGACGATCCGCACCGGCGTGGAAGTCGCCGAGGCGACCCACGGGGATGCTGGCTGGACCTTGACGCTGACCGATGCATCCACGCTCGAGGCGGATGCGGTGCTCGTCGCCGCCGGCCGCAGGCCCAATACCGACCGACTCGACACACCGGCCGCGGGCTTCGACCACCACGAGGATGGTCGGCTGCAGGTCGACGAGTACCAGCGCGTGCTCCTGGGCGGCCAGCCCGTCGGGGGAGTGTATGCACTCGGCGATATTTCCTCGCCGCATCAGCTCAAGCATGTCGCGAACCAGGACGCGCGCATCGTCGCGAGTAACCTCGTCGCCGAGCGGGCGGATGCGCCGCTCACCGCAAATACGCTTGGTCCCGTTCCGTACACGGTCTTTAGCGCTCCCGAGATCGCGGTGTTCGGCGCGACCCTCGACGAGGCAAAGGCGGCTGGCAAGGATGCGATCGAGGTGCGCCAGGACTACGGCGGCACCGCGTGGGGCTGGGCGCTCGAAGACACCGAAAGCTTCTGCAAGCTCGTGGTCGAGCGCGGTTCGGGCAAGCTTCTCGGCGCCCACATCATCGGGCCGGATGCGCCTATCCTGCTGCAGCCGCTCATTCAGGCGGCGAGCTTCGGCCAGTCCGTCAAGGGGCTCGCGCGTGGCCAGTACTGGCCGCACCCCGCCGCCACCGAGATTATTGAGAACGCGCTGCTCCACGCAGAGGAGGAAATCCAGAAGTGACCGTCCGCGACATCCGCTACTACGGCGACCCGGTGCTGCGCACCCCGGCCGACCCCATCACCAAGATTGATGACAACGTGCGCAATCTCGTCCGCGACCTGCTCGACAGCACGGCACTCGAGGGGCGCGCGGGGGTCGCGGCTCCCCAGATCGGCGTTGGCCTGCAGGCGTTCAGTTGGCACATCGACGGCAAGACCGGCTACGTGCTGAACCCGGTGCTCGAAGAGGTGCGCGGGGAACCGACCGAAATCGACGAGGGCTGCCTGTCGGTGCCCGGCCTGTGGTTCAAGACCAAGCGCTACCCGTTCGCGCGGGTGCGCGGCATCGATCTCGACGGGAACGAGGTCGTGCTCGAGGGCGAGGGCCTCATGGCCCAGATGCTGCAGCACGAGACGGACCACCTCAAGGGGAAGGTGTATATCGACACCCTCGCCAAGGACGAGCGAAGGGCGGCGATGCGCCAGATCCGCGAATCGGACTGGTTCTAGCGCTCGCCGCCCTGGCGGCCGGCCTGACCGCTGGCCGCCTACTCCTTGGGGGTGCTTGTGCCCGCGTACATGCCCTCAATGACGTCCGCGTAGCGTTCGAGCGCGACGTGACGCTTCAGGGAGAGCTTCGGCGTCAGCGTGCCGTCCTCCACCGTGAACGGCTTGTCGAGGATTTCGAACTTGCGAATCGACTCGGCGCGCGACACCGAGCGATTGGCGCGGTCGATGAGCGACTGGATGTGCTCGCGAACCGTCGGGTGCTTCGATGCCTCGGTGAGCGACATATTCGGGTTGAGCCCCTGCAGCTCGAGCCACTTCGGCAGCATCTCGGGGTCGAGAGTGACGATGGCCGCGACGAACGGGCGGCCGTCGCCGACCACCATGCACTCGCCGACGATCCCGTCCGCACGAACCTGGTCCTCGAACATTGCAGGGGCGACGTTCTTGCCGCCCGCGGTCACGATGATGTCCTTCTTGCGACCTGTGATCGTGATGTAGCCCTCGTGATCGAGCTGACCAATGTCGCCCGTGTGGAACCAACCGTCCTCGGTGAACGCATCCTTGGTGGCCTCGGGGTTGTGCCAGTACTCGCGGAAGACGTTGACGCCCTTGGTGAGGATCTCGCCGTCCTCGGCGATTCGGACGCCGCAGCCGGGCAGGGGCGGTCCGACGGTGCCAATCTTGAACGCGCCCGGCAGGTTGACCGACACCGGCGCGGTCGTCTCGGTCAGGCCGTAGCCCTCGAGCACCTGCACCCCGAGCGCACGGTAGAAGTGGCCTAGGAACAGCCCGAGCGGAGCCGAGCCGGAGACAGCATGGCGCACGTTGCCGCCGAGCGTCTCGCGCAGCTTCGAGAACACGAGCTTGTCGAAGAGCTTGTACTGCAGCTTGAGGCCGAGGGGCACCTTGCCCTCGTCCGTTGCACGCGACCACGCGACGCCCACCTTGACCGCGCGCATGAAGATCTTCTCCTTGCCACCCGAGGCAGCCTTCTGCAGCGCCGAGTTGTAGACCTTCTCGAAGACGCGCGGGACGGCGAGAAGGAATGTCGGCTTGAACGAGCCAAGCGCGGGCACGAGCTGGGTCGTGTCGCCCTGGTGGCCGACTCGGACGCCGTAGGCGACGCCGATGACGGAAATGAGGCGCGCGAAGACGTGGGCGAGCGTCACAAACATCAGCGTGGATGCGCCCTCCCAAGCGACAACATCACGCAGCGGGTGCTCGATGTTGCGAGCGAGCTCGACAAAATTGGAGTGGGTGAGGACCGTGCCCTTGGGGCGACCAGTGGTGCCCGCGGTGTAAATGAGTGTCGCGACATCGTCGCCGTTCGCGTGCGAGCGCGCGGCCTCGAGCTGTTCGTCCGAGACTGACTTGCCGTCCGCGATGAGCTGGTCGAGTGCGCCGTCCTCAAGCACCCAGTGCCAGCGCAGTTCGGGCTTCTCGCCCTCGATCTCCGTATAGCGGGCGTCAAGTTTGTGTGTCTGTGTGATGAGTCCCTGGGCACTCGAATCGCGCAAAATCCAATCAAGCTGCGAAGACGAGTTGGTCTCGTACACGGGCACCATGACCGCGCCGGCGTACCAAAGTGCGAAGTCGACGAGGGTCCATTCGTAGCTCGTCGAGCAGATGAAGGCGATGTGGGTTCCCGGCGTCACGCCGGCATTAATAAAGCCCTTGGCGATCGCGCGAACGTCGGTGGTGAACTGCTGTGCCGTGATATCGCGCCAGCCTTCACCCTCCGGAACGGCGAAGAGCGCTCGATTCGGAGTGCGCTCAACACGTGATTCCAGCAAGTCGGTCACGTTGAGCTGCGGCGCGGGCTCCGCCACAGCCGGTGTGATCCACTCGCGAACGGCGCCGTCAGTGTGTGCGGTGGCCTGCGATTGGGTCATGAGTAGGGGCCTTCCATCGTTGGATCCTTAGAGGACGCGACATCCTTGTCGCAAGTGAGAACCATATGCGGGAGTGTGCGCTCACCGCGGTATTTCTATCTTAGATGTCCAATTTTGCAGGAGCCGTGTATTGCCAAAATCGTAGTGAATGTGTCATAAGGCGCAACTGAGCACTGGCCGGTGCATTCGCTAGGTATGATGTGAGTCGCTCGACTGGAGGATTCGCGTATGTTCTATTGGCTGCTCAAGCACCTCGTTGCTGGACCGGCGGCGCGGCGACTCTTCCCGACCGTCATAGAGGGCGCCAAGAACATCCCTGACAAGGGCGCGGTGATCCTCGCATCCAATCACCTGTCGGTCATCGACTCCTTTATCCTTCCCCTCGTCATCAAGCGGCGCGTGAACTTCCTCGCGAAGTCGGAATACTTCACGGGCAAGGGCTTCAAGGGCGCCGTCAGCCGCTGGTTCTTTACCTCGACCGGCATGATCCCGATGGATCGCTCAGGCGGCAAGGCGTCGGAGAGTTCGCTGCAGACGGGTCTGGAGGTGCTCGAGCGCAAGGGCTGCCTCGGCATTTATCCCGAGGGTACCCGCAGTCCGGATGCGCGGCTCTATCGCGGGCGCACCGGCATCGCACGCATGGTGCTTGAGGCCAAGACGAACATCCTGGTAGTGCCCGTCGTGATGGTCGACACCGAGAAGATCCTGCCGATTGGTGCCAAGCGCCCGAAGATCGGCACGGAGATCGGCATCCGGATCGGCGAGCCGATCGACTTCTCGCGATATCGTGGGATGCACACGAACCGGTTTATCCTCCGCTCGGTCACGGACGAGATCATGTCCGAGATCGCGGCACTGTCGGATCAGGAATACGCCGACGTGTACGCTTCGAAGCTCCGTAAGGCACTCCCGAGCAATTAGGGGAGCGCAATTACGGTCAGGAATAACGCTGGCGTCTGCCTGCGTTAAGACAACGACAACTACACCACCACAGAAGTACGAGAATTATGACTATTACCCAGCAGCTCCAGCAACAGGTGAGTGCGGCAGCAGGTCTCGATAACTGGCGCGAACTTCCGATCCGTCAGCAGCCGACCTGGCCCGATCCTGAGGCTGCGAACTATGTGGTGAATGAGCTGGCCAAGCGCCCGCCGCTCGTATTTGCGGGCGAGGTCGACCGCCTTCGCGATCGCCTCGCGCAGGCCGCAGCCGGAAACGCGTTCGTGCTCCAGGGCGGCGACTGCGCCGAGACCTTCTCTGGCGCAACCGCGGACAAGATTCGGGGCCGGGTTTCGACCATCCTGCAGATGGCGCTCGTGCTGACCTACGGCGCATCCATGCCGGTCATCAAAATGGGTCGCATGGCTGGCCAGTTCGCGAAGCCGCGCTCGAAGGACACCGAGACGCGCGACGGCGTGACGCTTCCCGCCTACCGCGGCGACATCGTGAACGACTTCGCGTTCACCGAAGAGGCGCGCACGCCAAACCCGCAACGCATGATGGACGGCTACCACGTATCGTCCTCGACGCTGAACCTGATCCGTGCCTTCACGACCGGGGGATTCGCCGACATGCGCGAGGTGCACTCGTGGAACAAGGGCTTCGCGGCGAACCCCGCGAACGCTCGCTACGACCTCATGGCGCGCGAGATCGACCGCGCGCTGAAGTTCATGACGGCCACCGGTGCCGACTTCGAGGCGCTCAAGGAGGTCGAATTCTACATTGGTCACGAGGGGCTGCTGCTCGAATATGAGCGGGCCCTGACCAGGATCGACTCCCGCACGCAGCTGCCGTACGACACCTCGGCACACTTCATCTGGATCGGCGAGCGCACCCGCGACCTCGACGAAGCCCACATGGACTTCTTCTCGCGTGTTCGCAACCCGATCGGCGTGAAGCTCGGCCCGACGACCGACGTCGAGACGATGAAGCGCATCATCGACAAGCTCGACCCCGAGCGCGAGCCGGGTCGCCTGACGTTCATTACCCGCATGGGTGCGCAGAAGATCGGGGATGTGCTGCCCAGCCTCCTCGAGGCCATCAAGGCAGAGGACGCCACCCCGCTGTGGATCACGGACCCGATGCACGGCAACGGGTTCACGACCGAGCGCGGCTACAAGACGCGTCGTTTCGACGATGTCGTGACCGAGGTGAAGGGATTCTTCTCGGCGCACAAGGAAGCTGGTACCCACCCGGGCGGCATCCACATCGAGCTCACGGGCGACGATGTCACCGAGTGCCTGGGCGGTTCGGAAGAGATCGACGAGGCGGCGCTCGAGACCCGTTACGAGTCGCTGTGCGACCCGCGACTCAACCACATGCAGTCGCTCGAGCTCGCGTTCCTCGTGGCTGAGCTCTTGCAGGAGTTTCCGAAGGCCGAGGTCGACGGCCAGGACAACTGGTAGGCCTGTCTAGACCAGCCTGGCTAGGACAGCCTGACTAGACCAGCAACGAATTTGCCCTCCGGCGCGCAATGCGCCGGAGGGCAAATTCGTTCGTGAAGCAGGATGCAGGATGCGCTACGGCGCCTGTGGCTACGTGGTCTGCGCTACGGCGTCTCTGTCGGTGAGCGGACGATGGTCACGGTGCACTTGAAGCTAACCGTGCTGCTGCGCTCCGCCTCGGTCCCCGCACTTGGAGACTGCGAGGTGACCTTGCAGGTGTCGAGCTCGTCATTATTGACGCTGTGCGAGACCTCAAACCCGGCACTCTCCAGGGAACCGATCGCCGACTTTGCGGTTGCACCCACCACGTTCGGAATCTCGATCATCTCTGGGCCGAGGGACGTGACGAGGTCAATCGTGTCGCCCGGGCGAACGGGATCGGTGGTCGGGGTCTGACTCATCACGACGCCGGCGGGGACGCTGGAGGAGTAGTCGGACCACGCCACGTTGGCGACGAGACCGGCCGCATCCAGTTCCTCAAATGCGATCGTCTGCCCGAGCCCCGTCACATCGGGAACCGGGCCAGCGGAGACGACGAGTCGGATTGGCTCCTGCTCGGCCATCGTAACGGGCAGTGGCTCGCCGGACTCATCCGTGCCGTAGAGGACGGTGCCCGCTTCCGACTCATCAAACTGCTGGACGTTCGTCGCCTCGTCGTAGGTGAACCCGGCCGTTTCGATCGCGGCCGCGGCATCCTTGACGGTCATTCCCGACAGACCCGGCACGGTGAGAATCTGCGGGCCGGAGGAGATCACAAGATTAATCACCGAATCAGGCGCGAGACGCGTACCGGGGCCCGGGCTGGTCGACATGACCGTGCCCGACGGAATCTCGAGCGAACTCTCCTCAGTGACATCGCCGACGACGAAGCCCTGGGCCGCGATCTGCGCGGCGGCTTCGTCTTGGGTCGTGCCTTCGACAGCCGGTGCGGCGAGGTAGGAACCGGGGCCGTAGCCCTGCCACCAGCCGAGGAATCCGGCGAGTGCGACCAGCAGGGTGACGACGAAGGCGGCCACGAGTCCGGAGCGACGCTTCTGTCGGTTGATCCTCTCGAGTCGAACGGCCGCGAGCGGCGCGGGCGTGGAGTCCTCGGCCGCGTCCTCGCGAATCGTCTCGACCGCATCCGCGCCGAGGACCTCGCCCACGGTAGAGGGATCGGTCGGGGTCGTGAGCTGTTCCCAGCCGGAATTCGTCGCGGGGTTGTGCGTCTCGGCGAGCAGCTGCGTGCCGGGCTCGGCCGGCGTGGGGACGAGGCGTGTCACGGGCGGCGCGGTGACGCCGTCCGATGCCGCGATGTCGCGCTCGGCCTGGCGGAGCGCCGCGAGCATCGCGCCGGCGTCGGCCGGGCGATCCTCGGGGTCGCGCTCGGTGGACCACACCACGAGGTCATCGAGCTCGCGGGGGAGATCGGGTTGCTTTTCGCTCGGCGGTGGCACGTTGTCGTTCGCGTGGCGGTAGGCGATGTTGACCGGTTCCTCGCCGCGGTACGGCTGCTCGCCAACGAGCATCTCGTACATCATGATCCCGGCCGAATAGATGTCGCTGCGGACGTCGGCCGTCCCCTTGGTGACGAGTTCCGGAGCGAGATATGCGATGGTGCCGAGCAGCACCGAGCCGGATGCGGTGTTCGAGGTGGCCGCGCGGGCGAGCCCGAAGTCGGAAAGTTTGATTCGGCCGTCGTCGGCGAGCAGCACGTTCTCGGGCTTGATGTCGCGGTGGATGATGCCCTGGCGGTGGGCGACCTGGAGCCCCGCGAGGAGCGCATCCATGATGTCGATGGTTTGCTCGACTGTGAGCCGGTGGTGATCGTGGAGGAGATCGCGCAGGGTGATGCCCGGGACGTACTCCATGACGATGTAGGCGAGGCCCTCATCCTCACCCTGGTCGTACACGTTCACCAGGTTTGGATGCGCGAGGCGGGCGGCAGCGCGGGCCTCGCGAATGAATCGCTCGCGGAACGCGTCATCCGCGGCGAGGTGGTCGTGCATGATCTTGATCGCGACTCGACGCTCGAGCCGCAGGTCGGTTGCGACGTACACGGTCGCCATGCCGCCTCGAGCGATAAGCGAGCGCACTTGATAGCGGCCGTCGATAAGACGTCCGATCAAAGTGTCCGGGTTGGCTGGGCTCACGGATTGCAGGTTAGCCGGTACGGCCACAAATAATCGACTGAAACTCCGAGGGTGCACGCAGGAGAGGCATTGATCTGCGAATATTGAAGGGTGTCAACGCAATACTCAACCACTGAATGGTTCACCCTCCCCGAAGCAGCGAAGGAGCTAGCAGTTTCTTCGGGACGACTCCACCGCCTCCTTGAAGAGCGGTACCTTCTCGCGGTCAAACACGAAGGCGAGCTTCGCATCCCGCAGGCGTTTATTCGAAACGGCGAGCCGCTGGCCGGCCTGCGCGGCACCTTGACGCTGCTCGCCGATCACGGCGTCGTCGACCACGAGGCAATGGAGTGGCTCCTCAGCGAGGACGACGTGTTGGGCGTTACCCCGACGCAGGCGCTGCAGGAGGGTCGGAAGTCTTCCGTGCGCCGCTCGGTGCAGCTCCTCGCGATCTAGCCGGATCGCCGTGCAGCTCCTCGCGATCTAGCTGCTATCGAGCCGCTCGAAATCTAGTGCTCGCGGCGGGCGGCAGCGGTCGCGAGCTTGCGGAAGTGCTCGCGGGTGCGCTCGTCCAGGTCGATCTCGGCCATGGCAGCGAGCGCCTCGTCGAGCCAGCGCTGGATGTGCGCCTCGACGGCATCCAGCGCGCCGGTGTCGCGAATCGCATCCTGCATCCGGGCAATCTCGTCGGCGGTAAGGTCTGCCGCACCGAGCCGTGCTTCGAAGAACGCGCGCGTCTCGTCGTCGGCGCGCTGATCAACCTCCGCGATGATGAGCGTCCGCTTGCCTTCGCGCAGATCGTCACCCGAGGGCTTGCCCGTGATGCTTTCGTCGCCGAAGACGCTGAGCACGTCGTCGCGGACCTGGAACGCGAGGCCGAGGGGGAGTCCCATCGCGCGGATGTGCCCGACGAGTTGGTCGTCTGCCCCCGCCAGCCGGGCGCCGATGACGAGCGGCGCCTCGACCGAGTAGCTCGCGGATTTTGCGGCCGCGATCGCGATGGCACGGTCGGCTCGTTCGTCACGCGCGATCTGCTGCCAGGCGAGTTCGGCCACGACGTCAAGGTACTGTCCGGCGGTGACCTCGGTGCGCATCCGCGAGAACTCCGCGATCGCGGCCTGGCCTCGACTCGTGCGCACGTGGCTGGCCGCCTCGAGGCGGAGGTCGTCGCTCCACATTAGGAGGAGGTCGCCCGCGAGGATTGCGGCGGACAGACCGAAGTGTTCGGGGTCGCCGACCCAGCCTGCCTCGTGGTGCTTTCCCTCGAAGGCGCGATGCATTGAGGGCTTGCCCCGTCGCGTGTCTGATCGGTCGAGAATGTCGTCGTGAGCGAGCGCCGCCGCGTGGAAGAGCTCGAGCGCGGTCGCCGCGTCGACCACGGCGCGGCCGAGATCTGGGTCGGTCGCCGTGCGGGGCATCCGTGCACCCGCCGCAAGAAATCGAGCTCGCGTACGCTTTCCGCCCGCAGTGAACGCCACAAGCTGGTCCATCAGCGCGTCGAGTTCAGGGTTCAGAGCACGCAGCTGCGGGCGACGTTCGGCAAAGAGCGCGTCGAGTCGGGCGGACACAGATTCTACGAGGGGCAGACTTTCAGGCACTCCCTAACCTTATAAGGGTGGGAGGCCTACAATAGAGAGTCAGGGTTATTACCGCGGGAATCATCCCGCAGAGTGCGAGGGAATCATGGCACTGTCGGAGCAGGAACAGCGTTTGCTGGAGGAGATGGAGCGCAGTCTCTATCAAAACGACGCAGATGTGGTGTCCACCACGCCCAAGGGTGGTCCCGTCGTGTCCGCGAAGGCAGTGACGATCATTGTTCTCTCCGTGGTCGTCGGGCTCGGCATTGTTATCGGCGGCATGGCCTCCACGTACTGGTGGATCGGCCTTATCGGCTTCGTCGTAATGATCGCCGGCATCTTTTGGGCACTACGCGGCTCGAACAGCAGTGGCAAAGGGATGACGAGTGGTTCGTCCGCCGCCGGTCCGAGCGCTAGCAAGGGTTCGAGCGCCAAGCCGAGGAAGACTGGCGGCTCGTTCATGGACCGCGTTGAGGACCGCTGGGAGCGGCGCCAGGACGGCGAACTCTAGCTCCTCCACATCCCTCCCTTTCGCCTCGGGGTCGATCGTTTGATCGGCCCCGAGGCTTTTTTGTGCCCAAGATCCGACCCACCGAGGCCCGCGCCCGCGATTTCCCCTCCACATCCCTCCCCACTCTCTCAGCCAAGTGTTTTCAAGGGATTGTCAGGAAAAGCTTGGCCAAAAGGCGCGCAGACCCCTAGCGTGTGGGGTGATGTGGAGTAAAGTGGGGGTACGTGGTAGCCCAGGGAGATGAGAGGGAGGGCGAGTGCGATGTTTCTTGGCACGTATTCGCCCAAGCTTGACGAGAAGGGGCGCCTGATCCTGCCAGCGAAATTTCGTGACGAGCTCGCTGAGGGGGTCGTGCTCACCCGTGGCCAGGAGCGGTGCATCTACGTGTTCTCGAACACCGAGTTCGAGGGATTTCACGCGCAGATTCGGCAGGCGCCGGTGACGAGTAAGCAAGCACGCGATTACCTTCGACTTCTTCTGAGTGGCGCGCACGCCGAAACTCCGGACAAACAGGGCCGAATTACGATTCCCGCCCAGCTTCGCCAATACGCGGGGCTGGACCGGGAACTCGCGGTCATCGGGGCCGGAACGCGCGCCGAGATCTGGGATGCCACCGCTTGGAACACATACGTGGAGGCCAACGAAGCGGCCTTCTCCGAAACTGCCGAGGAGGTGATTCCGGGATTGCTTTAGCTCCCTGTTCTGAGACCCCCAGTCGTTTAGCTCTGAGGCACCTTCCCCGGCAGCAGAACGAAATGGCTTGGGATCTGGGAATAGGGAGACTCCCGAAAAACTATGAATGATTCGAAAGATTTAGGTGAGATCCATACCCCGGTGTTGCTCGACCGGGTGGTGGAACTGGTCTCGCCGACGCTCGAGGCGCAGGGGTCGATCTACGTCGACTGCACCCTCGGGATGGGCGGCCACGCCGCGGCCGTGCTCAGGGCGTGCCCGAACGCGCGGCTCATCGGCTTCGACCGTGACGCCGAAGCGATTGCGATCGCCAGCAAGCGCCTCGCGGCGTTTGGCGATCGAGTGCAGACCGTGCATGCGGTCTACGACGAGTTCGCGGATCGGCTTGACGACCTCGACGTCGACGAGGTGGATGCGGTCTTCTTCGACCTCGGCGTCTCGTCGCTCCAACTCGACGAGGCCGAGCGCGGGTTCTCCTATATGCAGGATGCGCCGCTCGACATGCGCATGAATCGAAGCGAAGGCATCACGGCGGCCGAACTCATCGCCGAGCTCTCCGAGACGGAGCTCCGGGACCTGTTCTATCGCTACGGCGATGAGAAGCTCGCGCCCCGATATGCCCGCGCGATAGTCGCGGCAAGGGGAGTGTCGTCGATCGACACGACGGGCCAGCTTGTTGACATCCTCCAGGATGCGACCCCGGCCGCGAAGCGGAACGCCGGGCACCCGGCAAAGCGGGTCTTCCAGGCGCTGCGCATCCGCGTGAACGGCGAACTCGACGCGCTGGAGTCGGCGCTGCCGCAGGCACTCGCGCGAACCCGCGTGGGCGGACGAGTCGTGGTCGAGTCCTATCAATCTCTCGAAGACCGCTTCGTGAAGCGCACGTTCAGCGAGGTCACCGAGTCCCGTGCTCCTCGTGACCTGCCGTTCATCCCCGACAACCTGCAACCCGAGTTTCGCCTCCTCACAAGAGGAGCGGAGCAAGCCCCGGCCGAGGAGGCCGATCTCAACCCACGTGCAAAGCCCGTTCGACTGCGGGCAGTCGAGAAAATTCGGAGCCACGCCGCATGAGTGCAGCACCACAGTCAGCCCCGTTCCGCCGCCCAGACCTGAGCGGGCCACGCCTGCGCCTCGTGACGGGCCTCAAGAACGCGACCAAGGTGTCGCCGCGCGGCGTCTGGGTCGCCGTCCTGATCGTCGTCATGGCGTTCGGCATCCAGCTGTTCCTCTCGACCATCATTGTGGAGGACGCCTACCGCACGAGCGAACTCGAGCAGCAACACCTCGAGCTCGAGCGCGCGCACACCGCAGCCCTCGAAAAGTCGGATGCGCAGGATTCACCGCAATACCTCGCGGCGCAGGCGACCGATCTCGGCATGGTGCCAGCCAGCAGCAGCGCGTTCCTCGACCTCGAGAGCCAGAGCATCGTGCATGGCGAGGGATGGGTGCCCGAGCGCGAAAAGGTCGACGCAAGCCTCGTCCCGAACGCGGTGCTCGAGCCCGCCGAGGAAGAGCAGCCAGCGCCGAAGCCCGGTGAGTCAACCAAGAAAAAGGAGGAACCTGCCGTACCGTCGGAGTTCGAAATGAGCTCGCCAAGCACCCGCTAGTGCGCGCCGTCCAACTCGGCGTCGTGGCGATGCCACACCACCAACCGCATGAGGGGAACTGACTTGGCCAAGCGTCGGAAAGCGAACGTGCGGGCAGTACTCCCGACGATTGCGCTCGCGCTGGTTGTCATCGCCTTTTTCCTCCGCCTCGTGACGCTGCAGGTTGTCGAGGCTTCCGCGATCAACTCGGAGGCCGACGGCCGTCGCGGAGTCGTCCAGACGCTGTGGGGGACGCGTGGGTCGATCGTCGATACCAACGGTGAGGTGTTGGCCTCCTCGGTCGACCGCTTCGATGTCACCTTCGCGCCCGTGAATATGAGCGATTTCCCCGTAATCGATCCTGAAACCGGGCAAGAGGTCACCGTCACCGTGCAGGACTCGATCAAGCAGATTGCCGAGATCACCGGTCAGGACCCCGCGGCGCTGCAGACGAGCGTGGATGCGACCGTCGCGGCCGACCCGGAAGCGAACTTCGGTTATCTGGCCAAGATGGTCACGCTCGAGGAATACCAGAAGGTGCGCGAGCTGCAGATTCCGTGGGTGTACTTCGAGCGGCATCCCGAGCGGGTCTACCCGAATGGCACGGTCGGCGGCAGCATCACCGGCTTCCTCGGCAGCGATGGCACACCGCTCGCCGGGCTCGAGCTGCAGTATGACCAGTGCCTTGCAGGCTCCAACGGCGAGGAAACCTATGTGCGCTCCCGTGACGGGGTGGCGATCCCTGGCTCGATCGTGACGCTGACCGAAGCCACGCACGGCGGCACCCTCCAAACCACGATCGATCTCGACACCGACTGGATGATGCGACAGATCCTGGCCGAGAACGTCGAAGCCATGCAGGCCAAGTACGGCACGCTCACGGTCGTTGACGTCAAGACGGGGGAGATTCTTTCCGCGGCCGAGTACCCGGCGGTCGACCCGAACGATCCCGCATCCGTTGACGCCGAGTACCGCGGTTCGCTCACGTTCTCGGGGCCCTACGAACCCGGTTCGATCATGAAGCCCATTACGGCCGCGATCGCTTACGACCAGGGCGTCGTCGATCCGAAGGAAACGATCAACGTGCCGGACACCTGGCAGGGCTCCGACGCGAACTTCAGCGATGACTCGCCCCACGATGATCAGGACATGAACATGAACGGGGTGATGGCGGAGTCATCGAACGTCGGCATCGTGCTCTACGGCCAGCGCGTGGATGCGGCGACCAGGTATCAGTACATGCTCGACTTCGGCTTCGGGAACCAGACCGATGTCGGATTCATCGGGGAAGAGCCGGGGCTGCTCTATTCTCCGGATGACTGGGACTCGCACACGTCGCTCAGCGTCATGTTCGGCCAAGGCTTCTCGGCCACCGCCGCCCAGATGGCGAGCGCCTATCAGGCCATCGGCAACGGCGGGAAACAGACGTCGCTGCAGCTCATTAAGGGCTGCCTGCAGGAAAACGGCGAACTTACCGATCAGCCGGAGATAACGAGCAATCAGGTCGTCTCGCCCGAGGCCGCGGATCTCACATTGGAGGCGCTCGAGGCGGTCGCGACGGGCGGTCATTTGTCCGAGAAAGTCGCTATTCCCGGGTACCGGGTCGGGATGAAGACCGGTACCGCCCAGGTGGTGAATCCCGAGACCGGGCTCTACGAGGACGGCAGTTATATCACCTCGATGGCGGGAATCGCCCCGATCGATGATCCAAAGTACGTCGTGATCGTGACCCTTGCGAACCCGGTTAAGATCACTAGTAGTGCCGCGACGGCCGATGCATGGCAGCAGGCGATGTCTTATATGTTGACCTCGAATGACGTGCCTCCATCACCAACGCCGTGGCCGAGCATCTCTACAACACCGTAACCACCACAGGAAGTCATGCCCGAATCTAGTCTTCGCCCGCACCATCCCAGGGCGCGAATTCTCTCCGAGATGTGCGCCCAATTTGGACTCGAACCAACACAATCTGACTTCGACACGGAGCAGATCGAGGTGACGGGCGTCGTGAGTGATGCGGATCGGGTGGAGTCGGGCGACATGTTCGTGGCGATCCTGCCGCAGGGCGTGGATCGGGCGCAGGGTGTCGATCGGGCGCAGCAGTTTGAACTCGCGATTGATCGCGGGGCCTCGAGCATCATGGCGAACGAGGCCGATGCCCGCTTGCTCCGGGATGTGGACGTTCCGGTGCTCGCGGTCGAGGATCCGGGCCTCGCGCTCGGGCACATTGCCCAGTGGGTGTACCAAACCGAGCCGGATTCGCCCAAGTTGCTTGGCGTCACGGGCACGCACGGCAAGACGTCGGTCGTCTACCTCATCGACCACCTCCTCGAGACGCTGGGCATCAAGTCCGGCACCTCCACGAACCTTGAGCGGCACATCGGCGACGAATGGGTCGACGCGCACGGCGTCGCCGCGGACGCCGACGAGCTGCACGCGATGATCGCGCGCATGCGCGAGGTCGGCATCCACGTCGCGAGCGCCGAGCTCACGAAGGATGCCGTCATCGGCCACAATTTTGCTGGCCTGTATTTCGACGTGGCCGGGTTTAACACGTACGACCCCGCCTCGGCGCCGTTGGTCGACGCCGAGGCGGGGTTTGAGGCCCTGATCGAGTTGTTTTCGCCCGAGCAATCGCGTCGCGGCGTGATCAATATTGACGTCGAGGATGGCCGCCGCCTGGTGGAGGAGACCCGCATCCCGATCACTACGATTTCGGCGCGCCGCGAGTCTGGTGCAGACTGGTGGGTCTCGGAGACTCCCGCCGACTCGGGAACGCAATTTTCGATGTACGGCCCCGACGACCGCGAGCTGCACAGCTGGTCATCGCAACAAGACGCCTACAGTGCGATAAACGCTGCGATGGCGATCCTGATGATCGACAGCGCGGGCTGGGACGTCGAGCAGATTCAGGATGCGCTCGGTCGCGTCGGCGGAATTCACCTGGGTTCCGTAGATGGCCGTCCAGCGCGGGAAGAGGTAGGTCAATAGAGCATGATTCCAATGACGTTGGGCGAGATTGCAGATCGGATTAACGGTCGCTTGGTGCTCGTGGAGGGCGCGAGCGCGGACGACGTGATTCGTGGCGTGAGCGACACCGATTCGCGGAACATTGGGCCGGGGAACATTTTCTTCGCGAAGCCGGGGGAGGCGACCGACGGTCACCTGTTCGCTCCGAAGGCGGTCGAAAATGGCGCGGCCCTCGCGGTGGTCGAGCGGGAACTTGCCCTCACAATCCCGCAGATCGTGGTGGAGGACGTCGTGCTGTCCCTCGGCCAGCTCGCCACCGAGGTCGTCGAACGTGTTCGCGGCCTCGGCCGGATGCGAGTGATAGCCGTCACCGGATCAAACGGCAAGACCACGACGAAGAACTTGCTCAAGGCAATCTTCGAGCGGCAGGGCAACGTCGTGGCTCCCATCGCATCCTTTAACAACGAGGTCGGCGCGCCGACTACCTTCCTGCAGGTGAACGAGGAAACCGACACCCTGATCGCCGAAATGGGTGCGAGTAAGGTCGGCGAGATTCGCTACCTCACGGACATGGCTCGGCCGGATATCGGCATCGTGCTAATGGTCGGCCTCGCCCATGCGGGGGAGTTCGGCGGCATCGACATGATCGAGAAGGCCAAGTCCGAGATGATCGAGGCGCTCACCGAGGACGGCATCGCGGTCCTCAACGCAGACGACCCGCGCGTCGCGCGAATGGCGTCGAAGGCCCCCGGCGAGATCGTCTGGTTTGGTCGCGGCGAGGATGCGCAGGTGCGCGCGACCGACGTCGCGGTGTCCCAGGACGGCACGACGTTCACGCTGCACGCCCCTGGCAATGAGCCGATCGAGGTGGTCTTCCCGGTCATCGGCGAGCACCACGTCATGAATGCGCTCGCCGCAGCCGCTGCGGCCCATGCCGCGGGGGTCGCGATGACCGAGGTCGTCGAGGCTCTCACACAGGTCACCCGCGCCGAGCGCTGGCGGATGGAGGTGCTCACGCGGGAGCCCATCACCGTGATCAATGACGCGTACAACGCCAACCCGAATTCGATGGCGGCGGCGCTTCGAACCCTGGCGCAGATTGCGCGTCCGGGCCAGCGCACCGTTGCCGTCCTCGGGCAGATGTCCGAGCTCGGCGAACAGTCCGTGGCCGAGCACGACAAGCTCGGTGAGCTCGCGGTGCGCCTCGGAGTTTCCCAAACCGTTGTAATCGGTCGTGACGCCAGGCCGCTCTACCTCGCGGCCGTTGCGCAAGGCAGCTGGGATAATGAGGCGACCTTTGCCGAGGATGCGGACGACGCGTTGGAATTCCTACGCGGATATCTGCAGCCCGGTGACCTCGTGCTCGTGAAGTCTTCCAACTCGGCAGGCCTACGATTCCTGGGTGACCGACTTGGCGACTATGTGAAGGGAACTCTCGCTTGATCGCAATTCTCATGGCCGGCGCGATCGGCATGATGTTCACGCTGTTTCTGACGCCAGTCTTCATCAAGATGTTCAACCGGCTCCGCTGGGGCCAGTACATCCGCGAAGACGGCCCGAAGGAGCACTACGCGAAGCGAGGCACCCCCACGATGGGTGGCATCGTTTTCGTCCTGGGCGCGACGGTCGCCTACTTCCTCGCGGTCTGGCTCTCCGGTGAGGGGCCCACGGCGGCCGGCCTCATCGTGATTTTCATGATGCTGGGGCACGCAGTCATCGGCTTCATCGACGACTTCCTCAAGGTGCGCAAGCACCAATCGCTCGGACTCGGCGGGTGGCAGAAGATCCTCGGCCAGGTGATCGTCTCGTCGATCTTCGCGCTCGTCGGACTCCAGTTCACGAACGAGCAGGACATCCCACTCGTCTCGAGCGCTGTCTCGTTCATTCGCGATACTTCCTTCGACTTCATGATGTTCGGGGCGATCGCTGGCACGATTCTCGTCGTGATCTGGATCGTGCTCATTACGACCGCGACGTCGAACGCCGTCAACGTCACCGACGGCCTCGACGGACTGGCGACCGGTGCATCTATCTTCGCGATCGGTACCTATGGCGTCATCGGCTACTGGCAGTTCAACCAGGCCTGTGGCACGGAGCGACTCAACTCATCCGTAGTGCAGGCCTGCTACGAGGTGTACGCACCGCTTGACATGGCCATCGTCGCCGCCGCAATCGTGGGCGCGCTCGTCGGCTTCCTCTGGTGGAACACGTCGCCCGCCCAGATCTTCATGGGTGACACGGGCTCGCTCGCCCTCGGTGGCGCGCTCGCCGCCTTCGCGATCCTTTCGCGCACCGAGTTGCTCCTCGTCGTCATCGCCGGACTGTTCGTGATCGACACCGGTTCGGTCATCGTCCAGCGCCTCTACTTCAAGGTCACCGGCGGCAAGCGAATCTTCCTCATGAGCCCGATCCACCATCACTACGAGCTCAAGGGCTGGGCCGAGCAGACGGTCGTGGTTCGATTCTGGATCGTCGGCGGACTCTTCGCAGTGATCGGTCTCGCCCTCTTCTACGCCGAATGGTCGCTGCTGAGCGGAGTGCTGACCTAATGACGAATCGACTTGACACCCTGACCAGCTGGCACAGCGATTGGCAGGGGCTGCGCGTCGCGGTCTTCGGGCTCGGCATGACCGGCTTCTCGGTTGCCGACACGCTGGCGGAGCTTGGCGCCTCGGTGCTCGTCGTCGCTGGTGCGCACGACGAAGACCGTGAGCGCATCCTGCAGGTGCTCGGCGTGCCGGTGGTCGTCGCCGAGTCGAAGGATGACGTGCCCGAGCAGCTGCGCTCGTTCGGGGCCGACCTTGTGGTCACCTCGCCCGGCTACCCGCCGCATCACCCGCTGCTTCGGTGGGCGACTGAGTCGGGCGTGCCGGTCTGGGGCGACATGGAACTCGCTTGGCGACTGCGCGACAAGGTTGGCGAGCCCTCGAAGTGGCTCCTCGTGACCGGCACGAACGGCAAGACGACCACGACCCAGCTCGCCGCGCACATGATTGCAGCAGGCGGGATTCGCGTCGCGCCCGCGGGGAACATCGGTATCCCGGTGCTGGATGCGGTTCGCGACCCCGAGGGGTTCGACGTCCTCGTCGTGGAAATCTCGAGCTATCAGCTGCATAACACGCACACCGTCGAGCCGTGGGCATCCGTCGTGCTCAACATCGCGAACGATCACCTCGACTGGCACGGCTCCTTCGAGGCATATCGGGATGCGAAGGGCCGCGCGTATGAGCGCACCAAGGTTGCGTGCGTGTACAACCTCGGCGACCCGGAGACCCTGCGCCTCGTCGAGCAGGCCGACGTCCAGGACGGCGCCCGAGCAATCGGCTTCGGCACCGAAGTGCCCGCTCGGAGCAATTTCGGTGTCGTCGACGGCGTTCTCGTCGACAGGGCGTTCCACGAAGATCGCGCCAACAGTGCGCTCGAGCTCGCGACGCTCGACGAGCTGCGCCAGCGCGGGATGGCCTCGAAACACCTCGTCGAAGACGTGCTCGCCGCCGCCGCACTCGCTCGCTCGCTCGACGTCTCACCCGCCGACATTCACCGAGCGATTCTCGACTTCACCCCCGATGACCACCGGAACCAGCTCGTGCTCGACACGGACGAGGTGCTCTGGGTCGACGACTCGAAGGCCACAAACGCGCACGCGGCGGATGCGTCGCTGCGCTCTTACCGCTCCGTCGTTTGGGTGCTCGGTGGGCTGCTGAAGGGCGTCAATATTGCCCCACTCATCGCGGCGCACGCCGAACGAATCAAGGGCGCCATCGTGATTGGCGAGAAGCGCGAAGAGATTCTCGAGGCGTTCGCTCAACACGCGCCCGGGGTGCCGGTGATCGAGATCGTGGTGGAGGACACTAGTGCGGTGATGCCGCGCGTCGTCGCCGAGGCAAAGCAGCTCGTGAGCTCGGGAGACACCGTCCTCCTCGCTCCAGCAGCCGCCTCGATGGATCAGTTCGAGAGCTACTCGGATCGCGGCAATAAATTCCAACAGGCAGTTCGGGAAGCGGCACAGGAGGGGACAGACACAGATGCAGACCTCCCCGACGAAACCCGCGACTAGGCAATCGCGCACCGGTACGTCCGGGCACGCGTTTCGCATCCGACTACCCAAGAGCGAATCGCCAGCGAGCCTGAACGCCACGCTGCTTCTGGCAGTCGTGGCGTTGCTCGTGGGCTTCGGGCTCATCATGGTGCTGTCGAGTTCCGCGGTCGAAGAGTATGCCGCTGGACGCTCGTTCTCGACGAAGTTCCTGAAGCAGCTGCTATTCGCGGTACTCGGGGTGCCCGTCATGTTCGCCATCTCGCGCATCCCGCTGAGGTACCTCACCGGGAACCTCGCTTGGGTCGCGCTCGGCGGTGTGATCGTGCTGCAGCTCCTCGTTTTTACTCCACTTGGCCTTGAGATCAACGGCAACCGCGCCTGGCTGAACTTCGGCGTGACGACGGTACAGCCAGCCGAGTTCGCCAAGCTCGCGCTCTGCATGTGGCTTGCCATGATGGTGACACGCCTTGAGCCGCGCCTCGAGGACTGGCGCAAGTTCATCGTGCCGCTCGGCGTGCCGGTTGTCATCGTGCTCGGGCTCGCCCTCGGGGGCAAAGACCTCGGGACAGTGATTGTGCTCGGCGCGCTCGTGCTCGGCGCACTGTGGTTCGGTGGGATCAAGGCCAGATACCTCGCCGTCGCGGCGATTGCTGCCGTGGCGGGCGCGATCCTGATGGCCATCATTTCGCCGAACCGCGTTGCTCGCATCACGAGCTTCTTCTCAGGGGACTGCGATTACGAGGGCCTGTGCTGGCAGACCTCGCACGGTTTCTTCGCGCTCGCACGCGGCGGCGTCTTCGGCGTTGGTCTCGGCAACTCCACGGCGAAGTGGTCGTGGCTGCCCGAGGCAGACAACGACTACATCTTCGCGATCATCGGCGAGGAGTTTGGCCTGGTCGGCGCGACCGCGGTCATCCTGATGTTCGGGGCGCTCGGCGTCATCCTGTTGCGAATCTGGCGGCAGACCGAATCCCGCGCCGGACGCGTCATTGTTGGCGGCGTCTTTACGTGGTTCACGTTCCAGGCCTTCGTCAACATCGCGGTGGTGATCGGCCTGCTGCCGGTTCTCGGCGTGCCTCTGCCGTTCCTCTCATCCGGCGGCTCCGCACTCGTGACGACGCTCGCGGCAGTCGGCCTGGTCCTGTCGGTTGCGCGCGAAAACACGGCGCGAGAGGCGGCAGCGGCGAGTAGCCCGAAATCGAACGCGAAGCCCCTGGTCAAGCCCGAGCCCGAGCCACTGGCAAAATCGAATGCGGGCGCAAGTACGAAGTCGAAGGCGCGACCCAAGGCGGGCGCACGCACTCATCCCAAAACGAGGAAGTGAACCTAGGTATGACCACCTATCTCCTGGCCGGCGGCGGAACCGCGGGACACGTGAATCCGCTGCTGGCGACGGCCGATGCGATCGTCGCCGCACATCCCGGCGCCGAGGTCATTGTGCTCGGCACGAGCGAGGGGCTCGAGACGCGTCTTGTCCCGCAGCGAGGGTATGAGCTCGTCACGATCGAGAAGGTGCCCTTCCCTCGTCGCCCGAACGGCGCCGCGCTACGATTCCCTGCGAAATTTCGCCGCGCGGTCAAGCGGGTGCGCCGCCTCATCGCGGAACGAGGGGTGGATGTCGTGGTCGGGTTCGGCGGGTTTGCCTCAACTCCGGCCTACGTCGCGGCGCGCGGGCGCGTGCCCGTCGTAGTGCACGAGGCGAACTCGATGCCGGGCCTCGCCAACAAGCTCGGCGCTCGCTGGGCCGCGGCGAGCGCGATCGTCTTCCCGAATACGCCGCTGCGAGGCGGACAACTCATCGGGATGCCGCTGCGCCGAGAGATCGCCCAGCTCGATCGAAGCGCGGCTCGTCCGGAGGCGATCGAGTACTTCGGTCTGGATGCGAACCGAAAGACCCTCGTCGTGACGGGCGGCTCGCAGGGCGCCAAGCGTATCAACGAGACAATTCGCGAGCTCGCACCGCGGATCGTGGGCCAGTCGCACGGCGCCAATGAATGGCAGATCCTGCACATCGTGGGCCGCCTCTCTCCGTTTGAGGACCCGCAGATCCCTCACTATCACGTGATCGAATACTGCGACCGCATGGAGCTCGCCCTCGCGGTCGCCGACCTCATCGTCTCTCGGGCGGGCGCATCCACGGTCTCCGAACTCGCCGCCCTCGGCCTCCCCGCGCTGTACGTGCCGTACGCCGTTGGCAACGGCGAGCAAGCGAAGAACATCGCCTCGCTGCTTGACGCCAACGCGGCCCTGACCGTCAAGGACGGGGAGTTCACCCCGGACAATGCCGCGGCGCAAGTCTTCCCACTGCTCGCCGACGACGAGGCGCGCGAGGCCCTCGGCGAGCGCGCAGCGAAACCCGGTATTCGTGATGCCGCGGAGCGTATGGTCACGCTCATAGACGGCACACTCCGCTAGGCTAGAACGCTGCACAAGAACGAGGAGCAACCAGTTGATTAGTCCCGACGTAAACGCGCAAATTCCGGAAACCATTGGGAAGGCACACTTCATCGGTATCGGTGGCTCCGGAATGAGCGGCATCGCTCGCATGTTCCTCGGCCAGGGCGTGAAGGTCAGCGGTTCCGACCGCTCCGGCAACTACGCAACGGATCAGCTGCTTGAGCTCGGTGCGGACGTCAGGATCGGCCACGCGGCCGAGAACCTCGCCGACGACGTCGACACGGTCGTCGTGACCTCGGCGCTGTGGCCGGATAACCCGGAGCTGGTCCTCGCCAAAGAGCGCGGGCTCAATATCCTGCACCGCTCGCAGGCGCTCGTCTGGCTCACGCGGGGTTCGCGCGTCATTTCGGTGGCAGGCGCGCACGGGAAGACGACCTCGACCGGCATGATCGCGAGTGCCCTGCTCGAGCTCGGTGCGGACCCGAGCTTCGTGAACGGCGGCGTCATCCAGTCGCTGGGCACCAACGAGCACGACGGCCAGGACGTCGAGTTCATCGTGGAGGCCGACGAATCGGACGGCTCGTTCCTCTTCTACGACACCGCCATCGCCCTCATCACCAACATCGACAACGATCACCTCGATCACTACGGGACCGCGGAGGCGTTCGACGCGGCGTTCCGCGCGTTCGCGGATCGCGCATCCGAGGCGGTCATTATCTCGTCCGACGACCCACAGGCGGTCGCGCTGACACCCACGCTGAGCCATGAGAACATCATGACGTTCGGCGAGGCCGAGACCGCGGACGTGCGGGTCTCGGACATCGCCCCGACCGGAACCGGCGTGCGGTTCACCATCACCGCGCGCGGGGAGAGTGCCGACGGCGAGCTGTCGGTGCCGGGGCACCACAACGCCCTCAACGCGGCCGGTGCAGTGTCGGTGCTGCTGATGCTCGGCTACGGTCTGCAGGAGTCGGTTGCCGCACTCCACGCGTTTGGCGGTACCAAGCGCCGCTTCGATTTGCAGGGTGTCGTCGGGGGAGTTTCGGTCTACGACGACTACGCTCACCACCCTGCCGAGGTGGAGGCAGCGCTGAGCGCAGCCCGCACCGTGGTTGGCGAGGGGCGCATCATCGCGGTGCACCAGCCGCACCTGTACTCGCGCACGCAGGCGATGAGTGATGAGTTTGCCGAGGTATACGAGCGACTCGCAGATCACACGATCGTGCTCGACGTCGATGGAGCCCGCGAGGACCCGGTTCCGGGCGTCACCGGAGAATACGTCACGCGCGAGTTCAAGAACGCCGAGCTCGTCGAATATCAGCCTGAATGGCCGAACGCGGCCGCGGCCGCTGCCGCCTGGGCACAGCCTGGCGACTTCATCATCACGCTCGGCTGCGGCAACGTGTACCGCATTGTCCCGCAGCTGCTCGAAGCCCTTGAAGACACCGGCGAGGATGCATAGGTCGGGTGCCTGAGACGACGGACCGCGAACCGCGCGTCGGACTGTTTGCAGTCTGGCGCGCGGCCCTTGCGCGCCGACGCCTCGAACGGCGCGAGGTACGTCGGTTCACCCGCAGCCGTCGCCGCACGCTCACGGCGTGGCTCATCGGAGCTGGGACGGTGCTCTTTCTCGCGGCATTCGTTGCGGTCGGGATGCTCTCGCCGATCATGTCGGTCCGGCAAATTCGCGTCGAGGGCACGCAGAACTTGGATGCGGCCGAGGTCGAATCAGCGCTGGCAGGGCTCGAGGGTACCCCGCTCGCGCAGCTGGAGTCCGAGGACGTCGGCGCACTGCTCGAAGGATTTGTGCTCGTCCAGAGCTATTCGATACAGCGGCTCCCGCCCTCCGAACTCGTGGTGAACGTGGTCGAGCGGGTACCCGTTGGTGTGGTCCTCACCGACGACGAGACCGCCGTTGTCGACGCCGCCGGGGTCACACTCTGGCACGACGCGAATGCCGTGGACTCGCTGCCGATCATCGAGGTATCGGGCGGCACGGACACGGCCGGCTTCTCTGGCGCGGCCATGGTTTCGCTGGCTCTGCCTGCCGAGCTTCGCGCGGAGGTGGAGAGCATCTCGGCGAACTCCACAGAGGACGTGAATCTCACGCTGCGCGACGGCACGGAGGTGCTGTGGGGGAGTGTCGAGGAGAGCCCACGCAAGGCCGAGGTATTCGCGGCGCTTCGCGCGGCGACGGAGGGCAGCAGCGTGAGCCTGTACGACGTCTCGAGTCCGAACCATCCGGTCACTCGATAGACTTCTTCCGCTCGAAAGCATCCCGGCGTGCCAAAACGGCCCCTAGCACCGACTCGCAAAGTTTCAACCCCTAGTTGAAGCGATCTCTGAGAGTCATGCAACACGCGGACGCGAGCGGCGTCGCTGCGAGAGATGCGCCATAACGTTGCGTGCAGATCAACCACCGACCGAAGTCTCTTACCTTTATCCGCAGGCAGAGCACCGACCACGACAAGGGGACTGTCACGTGTCGAATAACACCTCACAAACCAACAACTACCTAGCCGTCATTAAAGTTGTCGGTGTCGGCGGTGGCGGCGTCAACGCCGTAAACCGAATGATCGAAATCGGTTTGCGCGGCGTTGAGTTCATCGCCATTAACACCGACGCGCAGGCGCTTTTGATGTCGGACGCCGACGTCAAGCTCGACGTCGGACGCGAACTCACGAAGGGTCTCGGCGCCGGTGCCGATCCCGAGATTGGTCGCCGCGCCGCCGAGGACCACGTCGAAGAAATCGAGGAAGCTCTCGCTGGCGCCGACATGGTGTTCGTGACCGCGGGCGAGGGCGGTGGTACCGGTACCGGTGGTGCACCGGTCGTCGCCCGTATCGCCAAGTCGATCGGCGCGCTCACCATCGGTGTCGTGACCAAGCCGTTTAGCTTTGAGGGCCGTCGTCGCATGGACCAGGCCGAGCAGGGTGTTGCCGCGCTCAAGGAGCAGGTCGATGCACTCATCGTCGTCCCCAACGACCGACTGCTGGCCATCAGCGACCGCGGAATCTCGATGCTTGAGGCCTTCTCGACGGCCGACCAGGTGCTTCTCGCCGGTGTCCAGGGCATCACCGACCTCATCACGAACCCGGGCGTGATCAACGTCGACTTCGCCGACGTCAAGTCGGTCATGCAATCGGCCGGTTCCGCGCTCATGGGTATTGGAACGTCTCGTGGCGCGGATCGTTCCGTGAAGGCGGCCGAACTCGCCGTGGCGTCGCCGCTCCTGGAGTCCTCGATCGAGGGCGCGCACGGCGTGCTCATGTCGGTGCAGGGTGGTTCGAACCTCGGCATGTTCGAGGTTGCCGAAGCGGCCCAGCTCGTCCGGGATGCGGTGCACGAAGGCGCGAACATCATCCTCGGTACCGCCGTCGACGACACGCTCGGCGATGAGGTTCGCGTCACGGTCATCGCCGCAGGATTCGACGGCGGCGCGCCCAAGGCGCGCACCGACGAAGCGAGCGCCGATGTCACGCTCGAAGACACACTCGGTGCATCCGTGTCGAAGAACAACGACCTGCCCACGCTCGAGGAGGCGACTTCGCGCAACACGTCGACCTCGGCACCGGTGGGGGCCGCACCGGCACAGCCCCAAGCGCCACAGTCCCACGCACCGCAGCAGCAGGCACCCGCGCAGCAGCAGGTGCCGACTGCGCCCGAGGCCGCCGCAGACAAGAAGCCCTCTCCGGCAGAAGAGGCACCCAGACTCGGCCAGAGCCCGGCATGGTCGACTGCGGAGGCACCGACGATCTCTCCGCGAGGCGGCGAGCCCCGTTACGTCGACGAGGACGCCGACCTCGATATCCCCGAGTTCCTTCGCTAGAGCGGTGATGCGTTCTTGAACGAGAACATTTCTGGGCTGGCGCCCCTTGAGGATTCCCTTGAGGGGCGCCTCGCTCGTGTGCGGACTGAGATCACCGACGCGGCTCGGGCGGCCGGTCGTGCGCCGGAGGAGATCACCCTCATCGCGGTCACGAAGTACCATCCCGTCGAGCTACTCGACGAGCTGTATGCACTCGGCGTGCGAGACTTCGGCGAGAACCGGCACCCCGAGTCGCGCGATAAGGCGAATCACCTGCACGAGCGATACTCGGATGCGCGGCTCCACTTCATCGGTCAGCTGCAGCGCAACAAGGCACGGCAGGTTGGGCGGTATGCCGACTGCATCCAATCGATCGATCGACTCGAGCTCGTGGATGCGCTTGCCAAGCTGGAGCGAGGGGACCACGGACCGCTCGAAGTCGCCATCCAGCTCTCGCTCGACGGCGATTCGGCTCGTGGCGGGGTTGCGCTCGACGAAGCCACGGCGCTGGCCGAGGCGATTGCGGCGGTGCCGACGCTCAAGCTGGCGGGCGTCATGGCTGTCGCGCCGCTCGGTGCAGAAACAGAGGAGGCCTTTGCCACCGCCCGATCGGTGGGGGAACGCATCCGCGATATCGTGCCTGACGCGACCATGGTCTCGATGGGGATGAGCCATGACTTCCGTTCAGCAATTTCACAGGGAGCGACACACCTACGAATCGGCACGGCAATCACCGGAAATCGGCCGGACCGGCCGTAACGTAGGTGCACAGCACGCATAGTTCATAGGAGGCAGCAGGATGGCCAACCCACTTCGCAACGCCATGGTGTATCTCGGGCTCGCAGAAGAGCAAGAGGAAACGATGGCTCAGGCAGAACCACGTGAGCGCAAGCAGTCGATGACGACGGAGACGGTCGAGCCGACTCTCCGGGAAGAACAGCCTGCGCCCGTCACCCCGATCAACCGGGCTGCGGCCGAACGCCCAGAGCCGAAGCCGGTACACAAGCCGACACCCGTCCCTACCCCCAGCCCAGTTGGAGCGATGAACGAAATCCTGACCGTCCACCCGAAGGCCTACGACAAGGACGCGCAGCTCATCGCTGAGTCGTTCCGCGACGGCGTTCCGGTGATCATGAACCTTTCGCAGATGACCGACGCCGACGCCCGCCGGATCATTGACTTCGCTTCTGGGCTCACCCAGGGCCTGCTCGGCAAGATCGAGCGTGTGACCAATCGCGTGTTCCTGCTTACCCCGGAGCACGTGAACGTTCACGGCGAGGACAGCGTCTCCTCGGACGAAGACCCCACCTTCTTCGCCTAGATCATCCGGCTGCCGGGCTATCGGCGACACCGCGTGCTCACGCCATGAGCGTATCGATGGATACGCTCATGGCGTGATTTTCATTACACATGATCAGACACGGGCTGGAAGAATAGGACTTGATTTTCCCCGCTCACACCGGCAATGCCGGGCTCACCAGAAAGACCGCACAGGTTGGCCATCATCGGACACGCGCTCCTCTTCCTCATCAATGCCTACACACTCGTGATGTGGGGAAGGTTGATTCTCGACTGGGCACAGGTGCTCGTGCCGTCGTTCCGGCCCAAAGGCCCGATCCTCTTGATTGCCGAGGTGGTGTACTCGCTGACGGATCCGCCGTTGAAATTCATCCGTCGCTGGATCAAACCGCTGCGAGTCGGTCAGGTGGCGCTTGACCTCGCGTGGATTGTCCTGATTATCGGGCTGTCGGTGCTTTCGTGGATTGTGCGTATCCTGTTTTTCGCGGTGTAACGCAACAGCGAAACACCGTCCCCGGGTTGTAAAACTGGGATATCAATGTGACGGACGGGGCAATTGTGCCGTAATGTGAACGGTACGTTGATTCTAGGCATCGCCTATTACCACGCCCTACACGGAATCCTCGCGATAGGGTTTTGACCATTGACCGCAAGCCGCAAAGAAAGGGCCGCCATGGCACTGACTCCGGAAGACGTTGTCAACAAGCGCTTTCAACAGACCAAGTTCCGGGAAGGCTACGACCAGGACGAGGTAGATGACTTTCTCGATGAGGTCGTCGAAGAACTTCGCCGTCTGACCACTGAGAACGAGCAGCTCCGTGCTGAGAACGAGCAGCTCCGTGCTGGCGAAGGCGCCGCGGCCGCGCCCGCCCCTGCCGCAGCAGAGCCTGCTCCGGTCGCTGCAGAGCCCGCGCCCGTTGAGCCCGAGGCTCCCGCCGAGCCCGTCGCCGCGGCAGCGCCCGCACCCGTTGCCGCCGAAGGCGCCGACGAGGCGGAAAGCTCGCAGTCGCTCCTCGTTCTTGCCCGTCGTCTGCACGACGAGCACGTTGCCGAGGGTTCGAAGAAGCGTGACCAGCTCATCGCCGATGCCGAGGCACGTTCCTCGCAGCTCGTGCGCGACGCCGAAACTGAATCGCGTCGCCTCCAGGAAGAGTCGGAATCGCGCGCGCAGAAGATCGTGTCGGATGCCGAACAGCACGCCCAGAAGGTCGTCACCGACGCCGAGACCCGCGAGCGCGAGATCACGACCGCGCTCGAGACCTCGAAGTCGAAGCTTGAAGAGCGCATCGAAGAACTGCGCCTGTTCGAGCGTGACTACCGCACGAACCTGCGCAGCTACATTGAGAACCAGCTCAACGACCTCAATGCGGCGAACAACGAGTTCGACAGCGCTTCGGGTGCTCAATAGACCCGAGTGAGCGCTTCAACTAATACATCGCGACCGCGGTCGACCGTTCACCTGCCCACTGTGGCACTGCTGACGGCGATCGCGGTCGCGATCTTTGCTGCCGACCAGATCGTCAAGCAAATCGTCGTCACGAATATGTCCGAGGGTGAAACGATATCGGTCATCGACGGCGTGCTCCAGTGGCATTTCGTCCGCAACTCCGGTGCGGCCTTCTCGATGGCCTCGGGCCAGACCTGGCTGCTGACGATCGTTGCCGTTGCCGTGGTCATTGCCGTCGCCGTCCTGGCGCGGAAGATTCACTCGGCGCGATGGGCCACCGTATTCGGACTCGTGCTGGGCGGCGCGCTCGGTAATCTTTTTGACCGCCTCTTTCGCGAGCCCGGGTTCTTCCGCGGTCACGTCATCGACTACATTTCGACACCGTGGTTGATCCCCGCAATCTACAACATCGCCGACATGGCCATCGTCTTCGGCATGATCGCGTTCGTGCTTCTCACGATCCTCGACGTGCAGCTCGACGGTACTCGCCCGAAGCGGCTAAAGAAGGGCGAGGCTGAGGCCAGCAGCGAGACTGAGGCTGCGAAAGCGACCGACACTGAGGACGACCGCAAAGCTCGGGGCGAAGCGGCATGACCGAGACCCGCATGCTACCCGTGCCCGATGGGCTCGACGGCGCGCGCGTCGACTCGGGCGTCTCGAAGCTCCTGGGGCTCAGCCGCAGCAAGGTCGCGCAGATCGCCGAGCAGGGCAATATCCACCTTGATGGCCGCCCCGTTGGGAAGTCCGAGCACCTCGTTGCGGGTGAGATGCTCATGGTCGAGTGGGAGCCCGATCGGCCGGTCACGATTGAACCCATCGAAGTGCCGGAACTTGAAATCGTGCACGACGAGCCTGGCTTTGTCGTGGTGATGAAACCCGTGGGCGTGGCCGCGCATCCTTCCGTGGGATGGACCGGACCTACCGTCCTCGGAGCCCTGGCGGCCGCAGGCTTCCGGATTACGACCTCGGGCCCGCCCGAGCGTCACGGGATCGTGCACCGACTCGACGTTGGCACGTCCGGACTCATGGTGGTCGCCAAGATGGAGCGCTCGTACTCCGTCTTGAAACAGGCCTTCCGCGACCGCACTGTCGAGAAGAAGTATCACGCCGTCGTGCAGGGGCTCCTCGACCCGCTCGAAGGCACCATCGATGCGCCAATCGGGCGTGCGCCGGGCTCATCCTGGAAATTTGGCGTCGTCGCCGACGGCAAGCATTCGGTCACGCACTACGAGACACTCGAGGCTTTCCGCCGGGGATCACTCGTCGAAATTCATCTTGAAACGGGGCGAACCCACCAGATTCGCGTGCATATGTCGGCTCAGCATCACCCCTGCATGGGAGATCCGCTGTATGGCGCAGACCCAAAGCTCGCGGCGGCCCTCGGCCTCGAGCGCCAGTGGCTGCACGCGGTCGGGCTCGGTTTCGCGCATCCCTACACCGGCGAGTGGGTCGAGTTCTCCTCGAACTATCCGGCAGATCTCCAGCACGCACTCGATCTGCTACGCGCCGGGAGCGTCTAGCCTGGGTCTGGCACAAGCCGAGGATCACTAGACTGGTCCTTTCGTCGAGGTCTCGACGGTGACCGGCATGGAGGAAGATTTTGGGCTCGACCGACTCATTCGTACACCTGCACAACCACACCGAGTACTCGATGCTCGATGGCGCGGCGAAGATCGAGGAGCTCATCAAGACGGCCGCCGAAATGGGCATGCCCGCGATCGCGACCACCGACCACGGCAACATGTTCTCGGCGTACGAGTTCTATAAGACCGCCAAGAAGTACGACATCAAGCCGATCATCGGTACCGAGGCGTACCTCGCACCGGGCACGCACCGCAGTGACAAGACGCGTGTGAAGTGGGGCAACGGCGGTGGCGACGACGTCTCCGGCGGTGGCGCCTACACGCACATGACGATGGTCGCGGAGACGACCGAGGGGATGCACAACCTCTTCCGGCTCTCGAGTTACGCCTCGATAGAGGGCCAGTACTTCAAGCCCCGCATGGACCGCGAGCTGCTCCAGCAGTATGCGAAGGGCGTGATCGCGACGACCGGCTGCCCCTCGGGGGAGATCCAGACCCGACTCCGCCTCGGCCAGTACGATCTCGCGATCAAGGCGGCATCCGAGTTCCAGGACATCTTCGGCAAGGAAAACTTCTTCCTCGAGATCATGGATCACGGGATCAGCATCGAGCGTCGCGTGCGCGACGACCTGCTCAAGCTCGGCAAGGATCTCGGCATCCCGCAGCTCGTCACGAACGACCTCCACTACACCCACAAAGAGGATGCGGTGCACCAGGAGGCGCTGCTTTGTGTGCAATCGGGCTCGACGCTCAACGACCCGAACCGCTTCAAGTTCGACGGTGAGGGCTACTACCTCAAGTCGGCCGAGCAGATGCGGCACGAGTTCGCGGACTTCCCAGAGGGGCTCGACAACACGCTCGCGATCGCGGAGCGCTGCAGCGCGGAGTTCGACGAGTCGGCGAACTACATGCCGGTATTCCCCGTCCCCGAGGGCGAAACGGAGGCGAGCTGGTTCCGCAAGGAGATCGAGCGGGGACTGAACTATCGCTACGGCGACACGATCCCCGACAACGTCCAGGAGCGCGCCGAGTACGAGCTCGGAATCATCACCCAGATGGGGTTCCCGGGCTACTTCCTCGTCGTCGCCGACTACATCAAGTGGGCGAAGGAGAACGGTATTCGCGTGGGGCCGGGGCGTGGCTCCGGTGCCGGGTCGATGATCGCGTACGCGCTGCGCATCACCGACCTCGACCCGATCGAGCACGGCCTCATCTTTGAGCGCTTCCTGAACCCGGACCGCGTCTCGATGCCCGACTTCGACATCGACTTCGACGACCGCCGCCGCCTCGAGGTGGTGAAGTACGTCACCGAAAAGTATGGCTCGGAGCGCGTCGCGCAGATCGTGACATACGGCACGATCAAGTCGAAGCAGGCGCTCAAAGACGCATCCCGCGTGCTCGGCTACCCGTTCTCGGTAGGTGACCAGCTCACGAAGGCCATGCCAGCCGCGGTCATGGGCAAGGACATCCCGCTCTCGGGCGTCTATGACCCCGACCACCCGCGCTTTAAGGAAGCGAACGAGATGCGGGCGGTCATCGACTCGAACCCGGATTTCCAGAAGGTGTTCGAGACCGCGCGCGGTATTGAGGGCCTGAAACGCCAATGGGGCGTGCACGCCGCGGGCGTGATCATGTCCTCCGACCCGATCATCGATGTGATCCCGCTCATGAAGCGCGAGCAGGACGGTCAGATCGTCACCCAGTTCGACTACCCGGCCTGTGAGTCGCTCGGCCTGATCAAGATGGACTTCCTGGGGCTGCGAAACCTCACGATCCTCTCGGACGCGCTCGAGAACATCGAGTCGAACCGCGGCGAGACGATCGACCTCGAGCGGATGACCCTCGACGACGCGGAGACGTATCAGCTGCTGAGCCGGGGCGACACCCTCGGCGTGTTCCAGCTCGATGGCGACGGCCTGCGAAGCCTCTTGCGGCTCATGAAGCCCGACAGCTTCAACGACGTTTCGGCGACGATCGCGCTCTACCGCCCGGGCCCCATGGGCGCGAACTCGCACACGAACTACGCGATGCGCAAGAACGGCCAGCAGCCGATCACACCGATCCATCCAGAGCTCGAGGAGCCGCTCAAGGAAATCCTGGGGGAGTCCTACGGTCTCATCATCTACCAGGAGCAGGTGATGGCGATCGCCCAGAAGGTCGCCGGGTACACGCTTGGTCAAGCGGACCTTCTGCGCCGCGCGATGGGCAAGAAAAAGAAGTCCGAGCTCGACAAGCAGTTCGGTAACTTCAAGTCCGGGATGAACGCGAACGGCTTTTCGGATGCCGCGGTGAAGGCGCTCTGGGACATCCTGCTGCCGTTCTCGGACTACGCCTTCAACAAGGCGCACTCCGCCGCGTACGGCGTGGTGTCGTACTGGACCGGATACCTCAAGTGCCACTACGCGCCCGAGTACATGTCTGCGCTGCTCACCTCCGTGGGTGACTCACGCGACAAGCTCGCGGAGTACCTCAACGAGTGCCGCCACATGGGCATCGCCGTCCTGCAGCCCGACGTGAACGAGTCCACGCTGCGTTTCCGCGCAGCTGGCAAGGACATTCGCTTCGGCCTCGGTGCGGTGCGCAACGTGGGCGCGCAGGTCGTCGCCGACATCGTGGAGGAGCGCGAGGCAAACGGCTCGTTCTCGTCGTTCCACGACTTCCTCAAGCGCTGCTCGCTGAACGTGTTGAACCGCCGCACGATCGAATCGCTCATTAAGGCCGGCGCGTTCGACTCGATGGGCTACTCGCGTCGTTCACTGGTAGAGATCCACGAGGATGCGATCGACGCGGCGGTCTCGCGAAAGCGCAACGAGGCACACGGGCAGGTCGACCTCTTCGCCGGGCTCATGGAGTTCGAGGAAGAAGAGTCCGTGGTTCCGGAGCGGCCGGAGTTCACCCGGCGCGACAAGCTCGCGTTCGAGCGGGACATGCTCGGACTCTACGTCTCCGACCACCCCCTCAAGGGCCTCGAGGCGGAACTGTCAAAGCTGGGTGCGACGCCCATCCTGAGCCTGCTCGGAGATTCGAGCATCAAGGATGGCGAGCAGGTGCAGATCGCGGGCCTGCTCACCACGGTGCAGCACCGGATCGCGAGGAACTCCGGTAATCCTTACGCCATGGTGTCGATCGAAGACTTCGGGGGCGAGATGACGGTGATGTTCCTCGGGAAGACCTACGCCGAGTACTCCGCCGATCTCGTGAGCGACACGATCGCGGTGATTCGCGGCCGCGCGCAGCACCGCGACGACGGCATCAACATCACGGCGCAGGGCATCACGATTCCGCATCTCAGCGTGGGTGAGGAGAGACCCGTCACCCTCACGATCGCGGACACGATTGCCACGGAAGGCCTCGTCGAGCGGCTCGATCAGCTGCTTCGCCGCAACGCGGGTGAGTCGGAGGTGCGCCTGAACCTCCAGACCGCGACGGCGATCCGAAAGTTCGAATTGCCGCATCGGGTCGAGGCGGGTTCGGCGCTGTACTCGGAGCTGGCCGCGCTGCTCGGCCCGGGAAGCGTCGACTAGCTGACCTATAATTGACTGCATCATGATGCAGACCATTGATCTGCGCGGCAAATCGCTTTCCGCGAGCGAGCTGCGCACCGCTGTCCCACGCCCCGAGCTCGACGTCACGGAGGCACTCGCGGGTGCCACCGCACTCATCCAGCAGGTGCGTGAGCATGGCGAAGCCGGTCTGCTGGACCAGGCGGAGCGCTTCGACGGCGTGCGCCCGAAGGCGATTCGGGCCACCGCGGCGGAGATCGAAGCCGCTGTGGCGAACCTCGATTCGGCAGTTCGCGCCGCACTCGACGAAATGATTCGCCGCGTGCGCCTCGCGTCGGCAGCCCAGGTTCCTGCTCCCGCGACCACGGTGCTCGGAGACGGCGCCATCGTCGAGCAGCGCTGGGAGCCGGTTGAGCGAGTCGGTCTCTACGTACCGGGCGGCAAGGCCGTCTACCCGTCGAGCGTCGTGATGAATGTGGTGTCGGCTCAGGCCGCGGGCGTGAAGTCGATCGCGATCGCATCGCCGCCGCAGAAAGACCACGGGGGAGCTATCCACCCCACGATTCTCGCGGCTGCGGGGCTCCTCGGCGTCGCCGAGGTGTACGCGATGGGCGGCGCCGGTGCCATCGGCGCGCTCGCCTATGGCGTGGAGTCGCTCGGACTCGAGCCCGTCAATGTCATCACCGGGCCGGGCAATGTCTGGGTTGCGGCCGCCAAGCGGGCGGTGACCTCGGTTGTGGGTATCGACGCCGAGGCGGGCCCGACCGAGGTGCTCATCATCGCGGACGGCTCCGCTGACCCCGAGCTCGTCGCGGCGGATCTCCTCGGCCAGGCCGAGCACGACGAGCTCGCCGCCGCGGTACTCGTGACCGACAGCGAGGCACTGGCGGAGGCGGTACAGCCGATCGTCGAGCGCCGCACGCTGGCGACCAAGCACGCCGACCGTGCTGGCGTCTCGCTGCGCGGGCAGCAGTCGGCCATCGTCCTCGTCGACAACATGGCCGAGGCCGCGCGCGTGTCGAACGCCTATGGCCCGGAACACTTGCAGATTCAGACGGCAGACGACGACGCGGTGCTCGAGCAGATCACGAACGCCGGAGCCATCTTCATGGGGCCATACGCGCCGGTGCCGCTCGGTGACTACATCGCCGGCTCCAATCACGTCTTGCCCACGGGCGGCCAGGCTGCCCACAGCTCTGGCCTCGGCGCACACACGTTCCTGCGCGCCCAGCAGATCATCCGCTACAACCGCGCGGCTCTCGACGAGGTTCGCGACCGACTACGCGCGATCGCCACCGACGAGGATCTCCCCGCCCACGGCGAGTCGGTGGATGCACGCTTCGGCACAGGTCGGGAGGTCTAAGGCCGAGGATGCATTGCCCATTTTGTCGTCACGATGACTCGCGGGTCATCGACTCACGCACGACCGACGACGGCTTCGCGATTCGCCGTCGTCGGCAGTGCCCCAATTGTTCAAAGCGCTTCTCGACGCTCGAGACCGCGAGCCTCAGCGTGATCAAGCGCGCGGGCGTGGCCGAACCGTTCTCGCGCGACAAGATCGTCTCCGGCGTGCGCAAGGCCTGCCAGGGCCGCCCCGTGACCGACACCGACCTCGCCCAGCTCGCGCAGAAGGTCGAGGAAACGATTCGCGCCTCGGGCAGCTCGCAGGTCGAGGCCAACGACATCGGCCTCGCGATCCTGCCGTTCCTCCGCGAGCTCGACGATGTCGCGTACCTTCGCTTCGCCAGTGTCTACCGCGGCTTCGCGTCGGTCGACGACTTCGAGGCCGCGATCGCGCAGCTAAAGACGGACGGCGTGACACCGAAGTACGCTAACGAGGATGCGGATGGCGAGGCTGTCTCGGCGTCCGCGGCCGAGTAGTAATCCAGAGCATCCGTAACCCCGCGCATCCGCGACCACACCCATCTGCGACCAAAGGACCCGATTCGTGCTGACCAATATCGCGCGCTGCGCCTACCGAGCTTTCTTCAACGTCGTATTTCGACCGATGGATGCGGAGAAGGCACACGGAGTCGGCGCGTGGGGGATCGGGTGGCTGGGCCGGACGGCACCCCTGCGCAAGCTCGCGTACGAGTACTGCAAGCCGGATCCGAGCCTGCGTGTGCGGGCGATGGGCCTCGAGTTCCTCTCACCGTTTGGCCTCGCCGCGGGTTTTGATAAGAATGCATCGATGATCGACGGGCTCACCGCGCTTGGCTTTGGTCACATCGAGGTCGGCACGGTGACGCCGCTCGCGCAGCCGGGGAACCCGAAGCCGCGCATGTTCCGCCTCCCCGAGGACCGGGCCCTCATCAACCGGATGGGCTTCAACAACAAGGGTGCCGAGAACGCCGCGGGCAACATCGCCGTCCGGGAAACGCGCGACGCGATCGTCGGCGTCAACATCGGCAAGAACAAGGACACCCCCGCCGAGGACGCGGTCTCGGACTACGTGAAGTCGGCCAAGGCCGTGCTCGAGTTCGCCGACTACCTCGTTATTAATGTCTCTTCGCCGAATACTCCGGGACTGCGCGGGCTGCAAGAGCTCGACGCGCTCGAGCCGATTCTGCGCGAGACGAAGGCCGTGACGGGCGAGACCCCGCTGCTCGTCAAGATTGCTCCTGACCTCGAGGAAGACGCGATTCGCAAGATCTGCGAACTCGCCGCCGAGGTTGGTCTCGCGGGTGTCGTCGCGACCAACACGACGATCGCTCGGTCGCCACTGTCGACGAGCAAGCGCGTGGTCGAGGCCTATGGCGCGGGTGGCCTGTCCGGCAAGCCCGTCGCGGAGCGCTCGCTCGCGGTACTGAGGATTGTTCGGGATGCGCTGCCCGAGGACATGTGCGTCATTTCGGTTGGCGGCGTCACGAGCCACTACGACGTGCGGGACCGGCTCGACGCCGGGGCGACGCTCGTGCAGGGCTACACCGCTTTCCTCTACGAGGGGCCGCTGTGGGCCGCGAGTATCAATCGCGGGCTCGTCGCGCCGAAGTACAACGGGAAGACGAAGCTCGACGCAAAAGCAGAGGCGGCCGCCAAGAAGGCGGCCGCCAAAAACTGACGCTCGTTGAGTTGTTGAAGGTCGTTGAGTAGCGAAGCGTATCGAAACGCCGCGGTGCCTCGAGCTCGCTTCGATACGCCGCTTCGCCGCTACTCACCGACCGTTCGGGCTTAGCGCCCGGTGAACTCGACCTTGCTAAAGCGCTTGACCTGCGGCTTCGGCATCCGGAGGAAGCGCATCTGCATCGAGCGACCGACAGAGGCGAAGTAGAAGCCCTTCTCGACCTTCGCGGGGCCAACGACGTCGGCGATCTTCTTGCGGATGATCCGGCCGTAGAGGATGCCCTCGAGAACACATACCGCGAGGTAGACCCAGATGAAGCCCATGGCCCAGAACGCGGCGCTCGTCGAGGGGAAAAACGTCGCGATGATGACGAGGAACATCATCGGCACGAGCAACTCGCCAAGGGTGAAGCGCGAGTCGATGTAGTCGCGCATGAAGCGCTTCTGTGGGCCGCGGTCGCTCTCCCGGAGGTAGCGGTCGTCACCCCGCGCCATGCCCGCACGAGCCTCGGCCTGGCTCGCACGGAGCTTCTCGTTCGCCTGGCGCTTCGCCTCTTTGCGGTCCTCGGGCACGAGCGGGCGGAAATTGGCTGCCTGGGCGTCGCTGCGGCGTGGAGTTGGGCCCTTCTTCCCGTGAGTCTTCGAGTCCTGTTGCTTCGAAGACTCCTGCGGAGTGCTTTCCTCGCTTGCCGGTTGCTGCTTGGCCATGGTGTCCTTTGTCGTGAAGCGGATGCGTAAACGCGTAACGTCCATCTTAAGGGGAAGTGGCCCGCCGCACACGAATTGGTGTCTACGGCGACAATCGAAATAGTTCCTTTACCAAAGAGTCACAGCTATTGCCACGTTTATGACGCGAAGACCGCGATGTGACGCCGTGTGACGAGATGCGTCGAGTGTGACGTCATAATTCGGCGCACGGGCGGGGAGATTCCTAGTCTTCATAGGTCCCATTCTTTTTCAATCACCCGCTCTGGCCTCCGCGCCAGCACAACGGAGGACCCTCGATGACTACTCGCGCGCGCATCCTTGCCACACTGGCGACCGCATCCGTAGCTGCACTGGCCCTGGCCGGATGCGCAGGTGGCGGAGGTGGCGCCTCGAGCGGAGCGACGGGGGAGCCGGTCCAGGGTGGCAGCCTCGCCTTCGGCATTCCCGACGACATGGGCTGCGTCGACCCGCAGCAGGTCAGCAGCAACGACAACATCAACATCGCGAAGCAGACCGTCGCGAGCCTCACCGCGCAGAACCCCGAGACGGGTGAGATTGAGCCGTGGCTCGCGCAGGAATGGACGGTTAGCGAGGATGCGACCGAGTTCACTTTCACGCTGCGCGACGGCGCGACCTTCTCGGACGGCACCCCGATCGACGCGGAGGCCGTCAAGCTCAACTTCGAGGGCATCGTGGAGCTCGGCAGCGTCGCGCCGCTCGGCGGGAGCTACCTCACTGGCCTCGACTCGATCACCGTGGTCGACCCGTCGACCGTGACGATCAAGTTCTCGCAGCCCTCGGCGCAGTTCCTGCAGGCGACCTCGACTCACGCGCTCGGGCTTATCTCGGCAGACTCTGTCGCGCTGAGCCAGGAAGAGCGTTGCGCGGGCGACTACATCGGGTCTGGCCCGTTCGTGCTCGACAGTTACACCCCGAACTCGGGAGCCGAGCTCTCGGGCCGCGAGGACTACGCGTGGGCGCCTGCGTTCTCGGAAAACCAGGCTGCGCCGTACCTCTCGACGCTTTCCTTCACGGTTATCCCGGAGTCCTCGACGCTCACCGGTGCGCTGCAGTCGAACCAGATCCAGGCATCGGCAAACATTTCGCCGCTCGACCAGACAGTGCTCTCCGACGCGGGCTTCCCGCTCGAAAACCGCGCCAACCCCGGCGTGGTCTACATGTGGCAGCCGAACATTGATCACCCGATTGCAGGCGACGAAGCCGTGCGTCAGGCGATGCTGCACGCGCTCGACCGTGATGCGATCGCGGACCTCATGACCGAGGCCGACCGCCCGGCGACCTCGCTGCTCTCGGACTCGACGCCGAACTACAGCGACCAGTCTGACCTGCTGACCTACGACCCCGAGGGCGCCAAGCAGACGCTCGACGACGCCGGCTGGGTCGAGGGTGCCGACGGCATCCGCGAGCGCGACGGCGAGAAGCTGTCGTTCACGCTCGATTACTGGCAGCCGACCACCGACCAGCTCCAGCTCATGCAGCAGCAGCTGCGCGCGGTCGGCATCGACATGCAACTGCAGCAGGTCACCGTCGCAGACATGTTTTCGACCATCAACGATGAGGGCAACACCGGCCAGTGGGCGAACCTCACCCGCGCCGACGCGGATGCGCTCAACTCCATTCTCGGCCCGAACGCGCTGTACAAGAGCAACCGCGACACCCCCGAACTCGACGAGCACCTCGCCGCGCAGGCTACGCTGCTCGACCCGGCCGAGCGTCAGGCCGAGGTGGACGCAACCGTGAAGGCCTTCCTCGAGGATGCGGTGGTCATCCCCGTCTTCCAGCTCTCGACCACGATCGTGACGACCCCGACCACCCACGGCGTCAACTTCGACGGCCAGTCGCGCATGGACTTCCAGAACGCCTGGACGGAGTAGCGCTTGGGGCTGTATCTCCTGCGTCGAATCGGCTTCGGCATCTTCGTGATCTGGGCCGCATTCACGATCGTCTACTTCATCCTCTACCTGCTGCCCGGCGACCCGGTCGCCGCGGCAGCAGGTGCCGCTGGAATCGGTAACGAAGCGGAGCTCGAGCAAAAGCGCGAGGAACTCGGCTTCAACCTCCCGTGGTACCAGCAGTATTTCGCGGCGCTCCTTGGCCTCGTGACTGGCGATTTCGGGAACACGATCGGCTCGGGCGAACCGGCGATCGACGTCGTGCTGCGGGCGCTCCCGAACACGCTGAAGCTCGCGGGGCTGGGCCTCGTGTTTACCGTAATCATCGGCCTCGGCGTCGCCCTCCTCGCGACGCTGCCGCGAGCGGGATGGTTGCGTCGCTTCATCGCGAGTCTGCCGCCCATTGCCGTCGCGATCCCGTCGTTCTGGCTCGGCATCGTGCTGCTGCAGGTGTTCTCGTTCGGGCTCGGCTGGTTCCCTGCCTTCGACATGGGAAACTTTGCCTCGCTCGTGCTGCCCGCGCTCACGCTCGGAATCTTCACCGGCTCCTACCTCGCACAGGTACTCATCGCGGGCCTACGGACGGAAATGTCATCTGCTTATGCGGACCAGGTCCGTTCCAAGGGCGCGAGCCGCAGCTACACGGTTTTCCGGCACGCACTGCGTAACGCATCACTGCCTGGGCTCAACATCGCGGGTGTGCTCGTCGGTGGCCTCCTCGGCGGCACCGTCGTGACCGAGAACGTGTTCTCGCGCGACGGGCTCGGCGGGGTGCTGCTTGACGCCGTGACGAAGCAGGAGATCTCGGTGGTACTCGCGGTGGTCGTGCTTGCCGCCATTGCGTTCGTCATCATCACCCTGATCGTTGACTTCGTCACACCACTCATTGACCGTCGAATTCTGGTCCGAAGCTCGCGGGCGAGCGCCTAGAAAGGAGCGAAACATGACCGAATCAATCGTCGTTACCGCTCAGGCGGGCGCCCCCGGGCCGAGCGAGACCAAACCCCCCGCCGCGAAGGGCGTTGTCCGCGGTGGCCGGCTCGGCGGCATCGTGCGCAATCTCGGCCTCGTGATCGCCCTGCTGATCATTGCGGTCGTGATCGCCTGGGCGATCTGGCCCGAGGCGTTCGCGAAGTATGGCCCCAACGAACCGATTCCTGACGCGCGCCTGCTGCCGCCCTCGGCGGCGCATCCCTTCGGCACGGACAACCTGAGCCAGGACGTCTTTTCGCGCATGGTGCACGGCACATTCACCTCGGTGACGGCAGCGGCCCTCGCCGTCCTCGGCGGTTTCGTCGCGGGCAGCCTCATCGGCCTGCTCGCGGGGTACCTCCGCGGCTGGGTCGACGAGGTCCTCATGCGCATCGTGGATGTGCTGCTCGCCATTCCCTCCATCCTGCTCTCGCTCGCGATCGTCGCGTCGCTCGGCTTCGGGATCGTCAACCTCGCAATCGCGGTGGGGGTGACCTCGACCGCGGCGTTCGCGCGCGTGATGCGTTCCTCGGTGTTGCGCGAGTCCGAGGCCGTGTACGTCGAGGCTGCGCGGATGAGCGGAGCGCGGTGGCCCGCGGTGATCTTCCGCCATGTACTGCCGAACTCGATCGCTCCCGTCCTGGCCATGGCGGCCCTCGAATTTGGCACGGCGCTGTTGGCGATCTCGGCACTCAGCTACCTCGGCTTCGGCGCGCCGCCGGACGTTCCTGAGTGGGGCTCGCAGGTTGCGCTCGGCCGTGACTACATTGCGACGGCTTGGTGGCTCACGACCTTCCCCGGTCTCGTGATCGTGACAGTCGTGCTCGCGGCCAACGTCATCTCAAACCGGCTCAATCGAGGAGTGCGACGCGCATGACCACTGAAGCTGCTGAAAGCCGGGAGGCGCGACCCGTGCTGCTCGAGGTCGAGGACCTGCACGTCGACTACGTCGTGCGCGGGCAGGAAGTTCCGGCCGTGCGCGGGGTCGACCTCACGATGCGTGAGGGCGAGATCGTCGCGATCGTCGGCGAGTCCGGTTCGGGCAAGTCGACGTTTGCCAAGGCGGTGCTCCACCTGCTCGCCGATAACGGCCGTGTGCACGCAACGCGGATGGCATTCGCCGGGCGCGACCTCACGAGCCTTAACCGACGCGAGTGGCGGAAAGTCCGCGGCGCCGAGATTGCGCTCATCCCGCAAGACCCGACGCTGTCGCTCGACCCGCTGATGTCCGTGGGCAAGCAGGTCGCCGAGACCCTGCGCATCCACAAGCTCGCAACGAAGGACGAGGCGCAGGCGCGCGCGGTCAAGCTGCTGGCCGAGGCGGGCATCCCCGATCCCGAACAGCGGGCGTGGCAGCTGCCCTCCGAGTTCTCGGGCGGGATGCGCCAGCGCGCGCTGATCGCATCCGCCCTCGCAGGGGAGCCGCGACTGCTCGTGGCAGACGAGCCGACCTCCGCGCTCGATGTCACCGTGCAGCGACAGATCCTCGATCACATCGAGCGCCTGCGCGATGAACTCGGCATCGCCGTGCTCCTCATCACCCACGACCTTGGCGTTGCGGCCGATCGCGCCGACCGCATCCTCGTGATGCAGCACGGGCAGGTTGTCGAGTCCGGCGCGGCGGCGACCGTCCTCGCGAATCCCGAACACGACTACACGCGCCGGCTCGTGGCCGCGGCCCCGGGGCTCTCGGGCACGACCGTCACCTCACGAACCCCGGCTCCGGCGCAGGACGCCGAGGTGGTGTTGCGCGTGCGCGACCTGCGCAAGGAGTTCAAGCTGCGTGGTTCGGGCGAGACCCTCGTCGCTGTAGACAATGTCGCGTTCGACATTCGTCGCGGCGAAACCTTTGGCCTCGTGGGGGAGTCCGGTTCGGGCAAGTCGACAACCGCACGCGTTGCCCTGCAGCTCGAGCGCGCGACGAAGGGCACGGTCGAGTTCGACGGCGTCGACATCACCGAGTACCGAGGCGAATCGTTGCGCCAATTGCGGCGTCGCTTCCAGCTCGTCCACCAGAGCCCCTACGCCTCGCTCGACCCGCGTATGACCGTCGGCGAGATCATCCGTGAGCCGCTGCGGTCTTTCAAGATCGGCTCCCGAAGCGAGCAGAAGGCTCGCGTGGCTGAGCTCCTCGACTCGGTCGCGCTGCCGAAAGACTACGCCGAGCGCCGCCCGGATGAGCTCTCGGGCGGCCAGCGCCAGCGCGTCTCGATCGCGCGGGCCCTGGCGACGAAGCCCGACTGCGTCGTGCTTGATGAGGCAGTATCGGCCCTCGACGTCTCGGTGCAGGCGCAGGTGCTCGAGCTGCTCGCACAGGTGCAGCGAGACACCGGCGTCGCGTACCTCTTTATTAGCCACGACCTCGGCGTCGTCGGCGAGATCTCGCACCGGATCGGGGTGCTGCAGCGCGGTGCGCTCGTCGAGACGGGCACCAGTGAGGCAGTACTGAAGAATCCGGAGCACCCTTATACACAGGCCCTCATTGCGGCAATCCCCGGCGCGCAACTTAGCGAGGCGCGCCAGGCAACGAGCAACGTGGACACGCAGGAGAATCACTCATGACGCAAAACGCATTCGGACTGGCACTTGGCACAGACGGAGTCGGCTGGCACCCGTCGGCGGAGCGATTCGATTCGGAGTCGCGAGCCGCGGACCCCGCCTTCTGGAGCCGGACGGCACAGCGCGCGGAGGCCGCGGGCTTCGACCTCTTGACCTTCGAGGACCAGCTCGAGCTGCCGAACGATGGCGGACACTCTGCCCGCTTCGACTCGTTTTCGCTCAGCAGCTGGCTTGCGCCACAGACCAAGGCGATCGGCCTCGTGCCCGCGGCGACGACCGCGACGCAGGAGCCCTTCCACGTCGCGACCGCGACGCAGACGCTCGACTTCGCCTCGAACGGCCGCGCGGGCCTCCGACTGCGAATCGGCCTGTTGCCCGAGGAACTCGCGGCGGCCGGGCGCGAACCCGTCTTCACGAGTCTCACGGAGTTTCAGGCGCTGACGCCGCAGGAGCAACAGCGTGCGTATTACGCGGGCTTCGCCGAGGGCTGGGAATTCGCGCAGATCGTGCGCCTGGTTTGGGACTCGTGGCAGGATGACGCCGAGATTCGGGATGCGGCGACCGGTCGCTTCCTCGATGGCTCGCGCATCCACAACCCCGAGTTCAAGGGGAAGTACCTCTCGGTCTACGGTGCCTCGATCACCCCGCGTTCGCCCCAGGGCCAGCCGCCGGTGTTTGCGCTCGCGCACCAACAGGTGCCGTATGACTTTGCGGCCGCAACCTCCGACGTCGCCTTCATCACGCCGTTCGGGGAGGCTGACCTCGCGGAGCGTCGTGTGGGGGCCGAGGGCGCCTCGGAGCGCGTGGGCCGTGCCGGCTCGGCGCTCCAGCTGTGGCCTGACATCGCGGTGTCCGTCGGCACAGAAGGGCGCAGCCGGTTGGCTGAGCTCAACGAGCTCCACGGCGCCGAATTCGTCACCGACACGGGAATTTTCGCAGGCACTGCGGACGAGCTCGTCGACCTCGTGGTGTCGTGGCACGAGCAGGGTCTCCAGGGTGCGCGACTGCGCCCGCTCGTGACGAGCGCTGACCTGGCCGTCCTCGCCGATGAGGTGCTCCCGAAGCTCCGGCGTGCCGGAGTCGCATCCGCGGCCCCGGAGGCAACCACGCTGCGTGAGCGGCTCGGGTTGCCCGTAGCGCAGAACCGGTTTACCGATTCGGCTCCCTTTACCGCAGACTTCACCGCAGCCGAGGAGGCAATCGCATGACCCAGCATCGTCAGATTCACTTCGCCGCGCACTTCCCGGGCGTGAACCAGCAGACCGTCTGGTCGCATCCTGATGCCGGTAGCCAGATCGAGTTCGAATCATTCAGGAAGTTCGCGCAGATCGCGGAGGCCGGGTTCATGGACTACCTCTTCCTCGCGGAAGGCCTGCGCCTGCGCGAACAGAAGGGTGCCTTGCACGAGCTCGACGTTGCGGGCCGACCCAACACCGTCGGTGTGCTTTCGGCGCTCGCCGCCGTCACCGAACACATCGGTCTCGTCGGCACGATGTCCTCCACGTTCAACGAGCCGGCGGATATCGCCCGCCAGCTGCAGACGCTGAACGTGCTCTCAGACGGTCGTGCCGGGTGGAACGTGGTCACCACGTCCAACGCCTTCACCGGGGAGAACTTCCGTAAGGGCTTCTACCTGCCGCTTGACCAGCGCTACAACCGCGCACAGGCGGTCGTGGATGCGGCCCGCCAGATCTGGCAGACCGCTCCCGGCGACCGCGAACACCTCGTCGCCCGGCACGACGAGCTGCTCGATTTCGAAACCGCGGGGACAGTGCCGCCGGAGGGACTCGGCGCGGAATCTGGCCGCTCCCCGATGCTCGTACAGGCCGGCATGTCGCCGCAGGGCCGCGACTTCGCCGCGAAGAATTCGGATGTCATCTTCTCGCACTACGCCTCGTTCGAGAAGGCGCAAGCCTTCCGCGCCGACATCACCGAGCGCCTGGCAGCGAATGGTCGCGCGCCGGAGTCGCTCAAGGTGATGCCCGCAATGGCGATCGTGCTCGGCGACACCGAGGCAGAGGCACAGGAGCGTTCCCTCGAGATCCGTCGCGCCCAGGTGAGCCCGCAGACCGCGATCTCGTTCGTCGAGCAGGTGTGGGGACGCGACCTCTCCGACCACGACCCCGACGGGCCGCTGCCGAGCTTCGAGCCGACTGAGGGCCTCGCGGCCGAGGGCTGGGTTAATACGTACGAGGATCGCTTCGAGCGCGTTGCCAAGTGGCGGGAAATCTCGGCGCGCGAAAACCTCTCGATTCGCGACATTGCCGTGCGTGAGTACAACTACGACCAGTTCATCGGCACCCCCGAACAGGTCGCGGACTCGATCATCGCAGCGGTAGACGGCCGCGCGGCGGATGGCTTCACGCTCGTTGGGCACCTCGTTCCCGGGGGCCTCGCCGAGGTCGTCGAGAAAGTGATCCCAATCCTGCAGGAGAAAGGCGCGTACCGCACCGAATACCGGCAGGGCGCATCCCTGCGCGAGCTCATGGGCACGACCGCAGCGCCGCTGCGCGAGCAAGAAACTGCGCGGACCTCAGCATGACCGGACCGACTCGTCGCGCGGCCAGGCTCGTCGACCACGACGGCCACCTCGCCACGCGCTGCATTACCTTCGTCGGCGCCGGGCCCCGCACCGCGGGCATCGTCGAGCGGCTCATCGCGAGTCAGCCGGAGATTGACGACCGACCGCTGATCCTGCACCTCATCGACCCGTACCCGCCCGGGGCGGGCCGCATTTGGCGAGACAACCAGTCCGGTCTCCTTACCCTTAACTCGATGGCGGGCGACGTCACGATGTTCACCGACGAGTCCTGCTCGATTGAGGGCCCTGTCGTAACCGGTCCCGACCTCGCCACGTGGGCGAAGGAGGTCCGCGAGGGGCGCATCCGGAACATCGATATCGACCCGGTGAGCGATCCGCAGCTGGCCGAAGAGCTCGAGCACCTCACGCCTACGAGCTTTCCGACGCGACGACTCCACGAGCGCTACATGACGTGGTTCCTCGAGCAGGCGGTGGACGGCCTCAGCCCCGGGTCGAAGGTTATGTGGCACCGGGATGAAGTGATCAAGGTCTCGGATGATCCCTCGGGCGCGCAGGTGGTCACGCTCGCAAGCGGTGACGAGCTCACGACCGACCTCGTGATCTATTCATTCGGGCACCTCGGCAGCGAAGTGACCGGCGAGGCCCGCTACTTCAGCGACTTCGCGGCGCTCAAGGGCTCGCAGTATCTGCCGCCGTCGTACACGGCGGATGTGGATCTCGGCGGCTTCGAGGCTGGCTCGGAAATCATCGTGCGTGGCCTCGGCCTCGTCGCAATCGACCTCATCGTGTTGCTCACGCTTGGACGCGGGGGGAAGTTTGTGCGCGAGAAGGATGGCAAGCTCCGCTACCTTGCCTCGGGGCACGAGCCAAAGCTACTGCTCGGCTCGCGCCGCGGTGTGCCGTATCGCTCGAAGGTCTCATCCACGCCGCGCGGCGAGAGGTATGTTCCGCGCTACTTCGACGGCGAGGTCGCGAAGCGCATTGCCGAGAAGACTCCCGGACTCGACTTCAGCGACCATCTGTATCCGCTCATCCGACGCGAGGTGCTGCACGCCTACTATCTCGAGCTGTTCACGGGCTCGCCCGACCGAGTCGCGATGGAGTGGCTCGAGTTCCGCGACGGTCTCGACCGGCTCGACCTCGACGGGGATGCATACACCGACCTCGTGGCGCGCGCCATACCGGATCCGGAGGATCGCCTCGACCTCGCCGTGCTCGACCGCCCGCTGGCGGGGGTCCACCTCGAAAGCAGCGAGGCGCTCCAGGAGTGGTCGCGGGACTACATCGCGCACAATCTCGAGCGCAGTACGGATCCGCGCTACTCCGAGATGCAGGCTCTATTTAATGGAGTCCTCTTCGCATTCATGGCCTCGGCCGAGATCGCGACGTCCCCAAATTGGGATCCCACCTCGTTCATCCGCGAGTACCAGCGACGCTGGTTCAAGTTCTTCAGCTACATCGCGTCCGGGCCGCCGCCCGGACGGCTCGAGCAGCTGCTCGCACTGTCCGAGGCGGGAGTCATCGAGTTCCTCGGCGCGGGCGTGATCGTCTCGGCCGACAACGTGTCAGGCGAATTCGTCGCGAAGAGCGCGACGATTCCCGGCGAGCGCCGCACCCGCGCGCTCGTCGACGCGTGGCTGCCCGAAGCCAGCACGGACCACACCGACTCACGCGCGCTACGGGACCTTCTCGATAGTGGCGCCGGACGCGAGCAGCAGGTCGGTTCGATCTCGAACGGCCTCGTCGAGGTGCGGATGTCCGACTCGCGCCTGATCCGCAAGGGCGGCGGAGTGCATCCCCGCCGCTTCGCCGTCGGGCCGGGGACGAGTCGGCCGAATACCGGCGCGTTCTCGCGCCCCGGTATCGATGCGCTCGCCTTCCGCGAGTGGGATTCGGTCGCGCGCGCGGTCCTCAAGGAGCTGCGCAGCATTCGCGAGGCCGCGGGCACGCCGGAGCAGCCGCCGCGCGATGACGATCGCCTCGAGACCGAATCCTCGGATGACAGTCTCGCGTCGGCGTTCGACTCCGCCGCGTATTACAGCCCGGAGGACGGCGTCGAGGACCTGGTGGGCCGCTAGGTCCCGCGTGCGGTTCGCGCAGGTCGCCGGTCGTAGGCTTGAGGGTATGAGTGATTCTGAGACCCCGCCGATTGGCGACCAGATCGGCGACCAGCTCCGCGACCGCGTGCAGCTGGGCATGCCGAGCGTTATTCGTCGACTGAGCGAGCTGGTGCGCATCCCGTCGG